>NZ_BBRX01000027.1 GCF_000829675.1 Acinetobacter rudis | reverse complement strand
TTCTGTGAATGTGTTAACCATTTCATGGTTTTAGAGGGAAATTTATGTTAGATCAACTTCGGGCAATGGGTGTTTTCGCTTGTGTAGTTGAAAAGAGTTCTTTCAGTGGGGCTGCCCGTGAACTCGGAATCACGACAAGTGCTGTTAGTCAGCAGGTGCGTTCTTTAGAGAATGAGATGGAAGTTACACTTCTTCATCGTTCTACCCGCAGACTCAGCTTGACTGAAGTCGGACAGGCTTTTTTTCATAGCTGTCAGGAAATGCTCGCCGCAGCAGAACGTGGAAAAATCCGTATTAATGAATTGCGAGATGATTTAGTCGGTGATTTGCGTATTTCAACCACACCAGAACTTGGTGCAACTCATGTTGTACCTGCTTTATCGCATTGGATATCAGCGCATCGTGGTTTGAATGTTTTTTTTGAAACAGACAATAAATGTGTTGATATCGTTCAAGAAAAGATCGATATTGCGATTCGAATGCAAGCTAAACTTGAGGAATCAAGTATTTTAGCTCCAACGGTACTGGCTCGTGTAGATCAGGTTTTAGTGGCTTCACCAAGTTATCTAAATCAATCAATGCCTATTTCACGACCTGAAGATCTTTTGAATCATGAGTTAATTCCGATTAACAGCATGAAAGATTATCCGCACTTGTCATTTGAACACGGTGTAACTAAAGAAGCGATTACGCTTGATATGAAACATCGCTTAGAAACAAATAATGTTTTTGTTGCCAAGTCGTTATGCCAAAAAGGCCACGGTATTGCTCGATTACTATATTTAGATGTACAAAAAGATTTAATCAACGGTTCTTTGGTAGAGGTATTACCAGCTTGGAAATTGCCAACTTTTTTATTGACTGCAACGACCTTAAAAAGAGAATTACAACCGATGAAAACTCAACGTTGTCTTGAAGCGTTGAAGCAATATTTTAGCCAGCTTCCAGGTGGACGTGTTTACCAAGAAGCCTCTTAAAAAGCCCAAGATTTTCTAAAGAAGTCGCATCATGCGGCTTCTTTTAGTTGGTTGGATCACATTTTTTAAAATAACTGTTAAATTAACAAAGATTACAATGTGCAGCTATTGCTTGCACTACAATTAATTCGATTGAAAAGCTTGATTAAGGATACTGTTTTGCTCTGTTTTGGGTATAATGCGGCAGAGAATAGTTGAGGATTTATCAATGACTGAACAAGCACGAGATACAGAAGCGTTAATCCGCGATCAAATTGCTAAGCATGCAGTATTGCTTTATATGAAAGGCACGCCACAATTTCCACAATGTGGATTTTCAGCACGCGCTGTAGAAGCATTAAGTCAAATTGGACGTCCTTTTGCTTATGTGAATATTTTAGAAAACCAAGATATTCGCGCGACTTTGCCACAAATTGCCAACTGGCCAACATTCCCACAACTTTGGATCAATGGTGAATTGATCGGTGGTAGCGATATTATGCTAGAAATGTTCCAAAATGGTGAGCTAAAAACTTTAGTTGAGCAATATAGCGCTGTACCTGAAGCTTAATCCTATAAGCTCATGCATGTGTAACACATGCATATAGGTTGCATGTGTAACACATGCATATAGGTTGCATGTAGAACAAGAGAGACGATCAGTATAGATGGTCTCTTTTTTTGTGCTGATTTTATTTAGGGTTTAAAATTGCGGGAAATATAAACATTTAATTCATGCTGATGAAAAAATAATGCAGTCTAATAAAAAAATCATGCACACTATAAAACTTAAAATAGTTTTTTATGACTGTATAACGCAGTCACTCATACGCAGAATAGGAATAAATTAAAATGTCACAGCCTATAGTTCCTGCAGTATTACCTCAATTTAATGATATTCAGGCAGCAGTAGAGCGTATACAAGGTTTAGTCATAGAAACCCCTTGCTTATGTTCTGAAACCATTTCACGTAAGTTTTCAGCCAAAATTTGGTTGAAGTTTGAAAATTTACAATTTACTGCATCATTTAAAGAGCGTGGTGCCTTAAATAAGCTATTGAATTTGAATGATCAAGAAAAACAAACTGGTGTGATTGCCGCTTCAGCAGGGAATCACGCGCAAGGCGTCGCTTATCATGCACAGCGTTTAGGTATCGCCGCAACGATTGTCATGCCAGAAAATACACCTGTAGTGAAAATTAGCCGAGTAAAAGAATATGGTGCTGAGGTTGTGCTTTATGGTAAAGACTTTGCAGCTGCTGCGGCGCAAATGCAGGCTTTATCTATCACACGCAATTTAACCATTATTCATCCTTTTGATGATGCAGATGTGATTGCTGGGCAAGGCAGTGTGGCTGTAGAGATGTTAAAAGCTGTACCAGACTTAGATGTGTTGTTAGTTCCTATTGGTGGCGGTGGTTTAATTTCAGGTATGGCGATTGCGGCTAAAACGATTAAACCATCGATTCAGGTGATCGGCGTACAGTCTGCGGTCTATCCGGACATGGCAAAGTTGTTTTATCAACAAGATTATCCAAATTCAATGGGGTCAACTGTTGCTGAAGGGATTGCCGTTAGTCATCCAGGACAACTGACTCGTCAGGTGGTGAAGCGATATGTCGATGATATTATTGTTGTCAATGAAGATATGATCGAAGAGGCTATCGCAATGTTATTAAACATTGAGAAGACTGTTTGTGAAGGTGCAGGAGCGACAGCAATGGCCGCAGTGATGTCTGATCCTAAACGATTTGCGGCTAAAAATGTTGGGATCGTATTGTCTGGAGGCAATATCGATACGCGTGTAATGATCTCTGTTTTACAACGTCATTTAACTCGAGTTGGTCGGATGGTGCGGATTCGGGTTGATTTATCTGACCATCCTGGTGCATTAGCACGTTTAACTGCGATTATTGCAGAGCAGGGGGGCAATATTTATGAGCTGCGACATGAACGTTTTGCGGCGACCAGTCGTGCTAAAAATAGTGCAGTGAGTATAGATATTGAACTGAAGATCGCGACGGATTTATTGCCTTTGATTGCTGCGATTGAAAAAGAAGATTATGTTGCGCGTATTGAAGAGATTTAAGCGCTCTAAAGCATAGTCACGTTCTATGATAAAAAGCCCCCTGATTGCACTCGGCAGTAGGGGGCTTGAGTTTAAACGGTACTTAGTTTGATTTTCTCAGACGGCATTTTAACTTAGTATGAGATTTTTGACTTTTTTCTACAGCTTGCACGGGGCTATCTGTAGCTTCTTCTGTGGTTGAGTCAGTTGAAGCTGATTCAACTTTTTTGACTTTCGCAGCAGCTTTTTCTTTTGCTTCGGTTTTGTCTTTCGCCTCTGCTTTCTTTTTGGCTTTTTTCTTGGCTTTCTTTTTCGGTTTTTCTTCCTCTAAGATTTCACCGTCTTCGATCGCTTGCCAATACTCTAATTGTTCCATAACAGCAGCATAAATCGAGCCTTTACAATATCGGCCTTTTTTATTGAGGCGACCTACAGGTCTTGCCATTAAGATTTCCAGAGCTTGATCAATCGTATCAATCGCATGGATATGGAACTGACCTTGTTCAACGGCTTCAACCACGTCATGACGTAACATCAGGTGTTGCATGTTTTGACGTGGAATGATCACCCCTTGTTTTTGAGTTAAGCCTTGTAATTTACAAGCATCAAAGAAGCCTTCAATTTTAGCGTTTACACCACCAATCGGCTGTACTTGTCCTAATTGGTTCATTGAGCCTGTAATCGCCCAAGACTGATCAATAGGGAGTTGGCTGATTGCTGAAATAAGTGCAGATAATTCAGCAACTGTCGCACTGTCACCATCTACCTGACCATAGCTTTGTTCAAATGCTAGCGCAGCAGAGAAGTGTAATATTTGTTCACGGCCAAAATGTGCTTTTAAGAAGCTAGACATTAATAGCACGCCTTTAGCATGAAGAGAGCCACCAAGCTCTACACTACGTTCGATATCTAAGATATCACCGCCACCTTGATAAACAGAGGCAGTTAACCGTGAAGGAAGGCCAAACTCAACATCTGCATAGTGAATTACAGAGAGGGCATTGATTTGTCCAAGGCGATGACCACGTGTTTCGATCAACTGAGTGCCGCGTGAGAGATCTTGCCAGTACAGTTCACGTAAATAGCCTAATCGATATTGGCGATGTTTAAGAGCAGTATTGATATGTTCTGCAGAGACAAATTTTTCATTTTTCTGTGCTGCATGATAATGCGATTCACGGATCAAATCACCTAAAGTCAGAGCGTGTAAAGACAAAGAACTTTGATCTTCGGCCTGACGACTTGAGTCGGTGAGTAGTGCCGCAAGTGCAGAACGATCAAATGGAAGCAACTTATCTTGTTGTACATAATCGGCAATTAACTGCATATATGCTTGTTCATTGTCATGATTACGTTGCAAGGTATCGGTAAAGTCAGCACGAATTTTAAAGACACTGCCAAGTTCTGGTTCTACCTCTAAAATTTCATAATAAATATCAGGCTCAGCCAACAATACAACTTTTAAGTCCAGTGCAATAGCGGCAGGCTCAATAGAAATACTTCCGGTCAGCGTCAACATATGCTCAAGTGAGGAGAGCTTCAGTTGTCCTGATTTTAGTGCACGTTTTAGACCTTGCCATGCATAAGGTTGTTCAAGGAGTTGTTCGGCCTCTAAAATGAGGAAACCACCATTGGCACGGTGAAGTGAGCCGGGACGAATTAAAGTGAAATCAGTAGTAATCGTACCATTTTGAGTTAGCTGTTCAACATGACCAAGCAAGTTGTAATGTGTTGGGAAGTCTTCAAAAATAACTGGTGCACCACTTTGAGCTTTATGGCTGACCACGACGTTGGCTTGATAACGTGAGGGAACACGGTTAAATGCTGTAGGTGAAAATTCAACTTCTTCTTGTTCAAGAATCATTTCCACATTGTCGATCATATCGCTTGCGTAGGCTTTGAGGTATTGCTCTAGTCCTTTCACATTTTCGAACTTGTTGAGTAATGATTCGATTTTAGGCATGATCACTTGTTTTGCAATGTCTCTATTTAATTCAGAGACTTGGTCACGAGCATCTTCTTCAATATCACCTAAATGGATACTTAAGCGTTGCAACTTTTTATCCATATAACGGATTTTAGTTGCGATCTCTGCACGTTCCTTAGTGTCGAGTGCATTGATTTCTTCTTGGGTCATCTCTTGTAACTGATCATCAATGATGTGGGTCGGCACAAAACAATGATCATCGTGGCGATTAATCAGTTTAAGATCTAACTCTTCACCTTCTTTGGTGAGTTCAACTAAAGCCTGTTGTTGTTCATTACTGGTCATTAGACGAATACGTTCTAGGCGATTGTGATAGTTTTCAGCGCTAAAACGACGTTCTAATTGTTTAATAATGTTTTGCCAATTTTGGTGAAGGATACTGGCAAATTTACCGCCCATACCCGCATCAAAACGAAGTGCAATTGGTTGACGTGTGGTTTTAAAGTTATTGACATAAACCCAATCATTTGGCGTCGGCATACTTTTGGCATGTTGCTGAAGTAAGCGCTTGATCATGGTACGTTTACCTAGACCTGCAGTACCAACCGCAAAAATGTTATAGCCAGAGTAGGGTAAGGCAATACCAGCCTCTACCGAAGCGCGTGCACGATCTTGACCTAAAAAGTTATTTAAAGGCTTTAGACTGCGCGTTGAACTGGGGATAGATTTTAGATCAGGGGTGTGTGCCAACTGAGCTGCTTGCAGTCGGGTTTGCGTCAGTGTTGCCTGAATTGATACTTGTTCAAATACAGATGGAATTTTTTGTTCAATAGTTTCTGTCGTTATTGTAGTCGGTTGCGCGATTGTACAAGTATTACTGCTAATTTGATCGTGTCTTTGGGCCACTGCGGAAATCCAAAACTATGTAAATGTGGAAAACTCAAGGGTATACAGATTTAGTCTAGAAATACAAGTATAAGGGAATAAATATCATGATTTGTGTATCAATAAGCTGAATCGACGCATAAAAACATTGAAACCAAGCGCATTAAACGGTTGAATAGCACTGTTTAAATTATATAGAAAATAACAACGCGATGAATACGCAAACTTCTGGATTCAAATCTGCGATTAGCGCATTTTTCGATCGGCGTGCCCTAATCATGTTATTTTTAGGGTTCTCTTCTGGTATCCCTATTTTTTTAATATTTGCGACTTTGTCTTTTTGGTTAAGTGAGGCAGGGATTGCGCGCAGCACGATTACGATGTTTTCGTGGGCAGCTTTGGCTTATGCGTTTAAATTTATCTGGGCGCCATTGATTGATAAATTACCACTTCCTTGGTTGACCAAAAAAATGGGTCGACGTCGTAGTTGGTTGTTGCTATCACAGATTTTAGTGATTACTGCCATTTGTTCTATGGCCTTTATTAACCCTTTACCACATTTGCATAATCTGTGGTCAATTTCCAATTTGACCTTAATGGCGATGGCCGCAGTATTTTTAGGTTTTTCATCTGCAACTCAAGATATCATTGTTGATGCTTATCGTATTGAACTTACCCAAGATGCTAACCTACAAACAGTTTTAGCCTCTACCTATAATGCGGGTTATCGTTCAGCAACGATTATTACCCAACTTGGAGGGTTACTCTTTGCTGCCTCGCTAGGTACAGCAATGGGGAACTATATTTATGAGGCATGGAAAGCAACATATTTACTGATGGCATGTTTGATGCTAGTTGGTGTGGTCACAACATTATTAATTCATGAGCCGCAGGTTGAGCGTCCTAAAAACAATTATCAGACGCGTGATTACTTACAGCTCTTTGTCGTCTTTGTTGTATCTACCGCAGTATTTGTTGCGGCATTCATTCAATTAGGCCCACTGTTTAATTTATTACAAGTCAGTGATGCGATTTTAAGCTTCCTATTAGAAGCTTTGCGTTTTATCAGTAGTGCAGCAGCGGCGATTTTCGCAGTTTTGCTGTTGATCAAACTTAAGATTTTTAACCGAGATATTATCGTCGATACTTGGGTTGCACCCTTGGCTGACTTTTTCAAGCGTTATGGTTTGAAAGTTGCGCTGGCGATTTTACTACTTATTGGTTTTTATCGAATTTCAGATATTGTCGCTGGTGTAATGGCCAATTTGTTTTACTTGGATCTGAATTTCGATAAAGAAGAAATTGCTTGGTTTAACAAACTATTTGCTGTGCTGTTTGTCATTTTAGGTGGTTTTATTGGTGGTGTCTTATCACAGCGCTATAACATCATGAAAATGATGCTCTTGGGTGCGGTCTTGGCCAGTAGTACCAACTTAATATTCGTTGGCTTAGTCAAGTCAGGCGCAAGCATGAATGATGTACAGGTCAATGTTGGAGCGCAGCAGTACACAGTTCGTCCTGATGAAGTTGGTAACTGGACTTTAGATGTACCGAAAAAAGTTTTTGCCCAAGCTGAACAAATTCGCGTGAGTAGTCAACCTGAAAAATATGCACAAGATCTAATATTAAACGTTCCAGTAAATCGTTTTCAAAGTACAGACCCTGCTCAGTTATACGTACAAGCGATTGGTGGCAATAATCATCTCTACCAAGATCAGCTGAAAAAAGATGTTATCGTGCATGGTAGTTTGGCCAATATTCCTGCTGAAGCAACTGCAACTGAAGTTAAAATTAAGTTAAGTAATGCAGCCCCTATCGTTGCAAAACTTGAAGATAATAGTTGGAGTGCAGTGATTGCTGGTAGCCAGCTTGCTAAACAAAACCATTTAGATATTGAAGCAAGCTATAAAGTGGCTAATCAACAGCATGTTTTACAGCGCAGTCAGTCTTATGTGACTGATTTGAAACAGATACAACCCAAATATCGTTTAACCATGGCAGACGTTACTGCAGTGAATTATAACGAGCAAGGCGATGTCAGCTTAAAAGGTAAGGTGGTCGTGCCTTATAGTAAAGTTTGGCTCGTGATGGGTATTATCTTTGATAATATGGCATCTGGATTAGCTGGTGCGGTATTTATTGCATTTCTATCGAGCTTAACGAGTGTTTCATTTACTGCAATGCAATATGCATTGTTTAGTTCTTTGATGCTGTTATTACCGAAAACTATTGCAGGTTATTCTGGTACGATCGTGACCAATTTTGGCTATTCAAAATTCTTCTTTATTACCTTCTTAATGGGTATTCCGATTTTGTTTCTGGTCACTTGGGTTGCACGTTTGTTGGCTAATCGCGAATAAACACAATGAGTTAAATTTGTTTTGGAGGATATGACCATGCGTATGTTACATACCATGTTACGTGTAGGCAATTTAGAACAGTCAATCAAGTTCTATACTGAAGTTTTAGGTATGACTTTACTACGCAAACGCGACTATCCTGAAGGTCGCTTTACTTTGGCTTTTGTCGGTTATGGTGATGAAGAAAATCATACCGTACTGGAGTTAACCCATAACTGGGATACCAGCAGCTATGACTTAGGCAATGCCTATGGTCATATCGCTTTGGGTGTGGCAGATGCCTATGCCGCGTGTGAACAAATTAAAACCCTAGGCGGTAAAGTGGTTCGTGAAGCAGGGCCGATGAAAGGTGGTGTTACGGTAATCGCTTTTGTTGAAGACCCAGATGGCTATAAAATTGAGTTAATTCAACAAGATGATAATGCTCGTAATAACTAGGTGTAGTAAATAAATAGCGAATATTTATTTAGAAACATAGCATTATGATCAAAGCTTAATTAAGCTCAGTAAAGTTGATCTTTATAACAGGTCAAATTTACTGAGCTTTTTAGTAGAAAAAACACAATTAACGCAGTGCCGCAGATACAGGAAGTGAGGAAATTCGGATGTTAAAATTACTTGCACTTGACCGTTTTACAATTTCATTATTTGTAATGGTCATCCTTGCAACATTCATCCCCGTACATGGACAGGCAGCCAGTATTTTTTCTAGTGTGACGAATATTGCAATTGCCATTTTATTTTTCCTTCATGGGGCAAAACTATCTCGTGAAGCGATTATTGAAGGCGTGTTACATTGGAAATTACATGGGGTCGTTTTCGCGATTACTTTTGCAGTATTTCCAATATTGGGATTGTTGAGTAAACCCATTGTTGAGCCTTTACTGGGTGAGCAATTGTATTGGGGTTTTCTGTTTATGTGCTTCTTGCCTTCTACAGTACAGTCCTCAATTGCATTTACCTCAGTTGCAAAGGGAAATGTTGCAGCAGCAGTTTGTAGTGCATCATTTTCAAACCTTGTAGGGATGTTTATCACTCCAGTACTGGTGAGTCTGTTTATTTTTGGACAGTCACAACATGATTATGATCCGACTTCATCGATTATTGAAATCGGCTTGTTATTACTGGTGCCATTTATTATGGGACAGCTATTACGTCCTTATATGTTCCCATTGATGCAAAAAGTACCTGGTATAGTCAAAGCATTTGATCAGGGAACAATTTTGTTGGTGGTCTATGGTGCATTTAGCAGTGCAGTTGTTGCTGGTTTATGGCATCAAGTGAGTGGTTTGACGTTATTATATTTAACGCTGATCTGTTCGGTTTTATTAACTGCAATTATGTTGTTGTCTTTGTACATTCCGAAATGGTGTGGTTTTAATCGTGAAGATCAGATCGCAGTATTCTTCTGTGGTTCGAAAAAGACTTTAGCCAGTGGCGTACCGATGGCTCAGATTTTATTTGCAGGTCAGCCATTGGGCATGATTGTATTGCCAATTATGATCTTTCATCAAATCCAGCTCATGGTTTGTGGTGTTCTTGCAAATCATTGGTCAAAACAGCAAGAACAGCAGTAAAGTCAGCTGATTGAATTCAATGCAGTCAGTTAAAAACACTCGCAAGTGCGGTATCTTTGGCGTATAATTGCCGCACTTGTTGTGCTTAGCCCTGACTAAAGTGTCTCGGTGGGCCAAAAGAAATGGTCTGTTGTGGTGTTGATCTGTTTGTTTTACAAACCATTTCCTCGTTTACGAGAGTGATCAATTGCGATGACAGCAAAACCTTTCTTCATTAGGAGTAATCGGACATGCGCGCTGATATTCACCCAAAATACGAAAACCTTGTTGCTACATGTTCTTGCGGTAACGTAATCGAAACTCGTTCTGCACTTGGTAAAGAAACAATTTACCTTGACGTATGTTCAGCTTGCCACCCATTCTATACTGGTAAACAAAAGAATGTGGACACTGGCGGCCGTATCGACAAGTTCAAACAACGTTTTGCGGGTATGTCACGTTCAATCAAACGTGGTTAATTCGCACAGCTAAAGAAAAAACGGGCATTTGCCCGTTTTTTTTGTTTTATTTTTAAGCTTTGCTTACAGTTGAGCCATGAGGCGGTCCAGTAATTCACGTAAAGTTGGAAGCTGGCGAATATTTTGCGTCTGGATTTCAAACTGAATAAAACTTTGTGTGACCATTAAGGTTTTCTTACGCAGTAATTGTATTTTAAAATCATGTAATTCTAGATGGAAAGAATCTATCTTATTTAATGCATTGATGTTGGGCAACACAATGGAGAGCTGAATTCTACCAGTATAAGTATGCGCAAAGAGTAGGCCAGCGATAGGCTCATGTTCAGAATTTTGTTTTGATAGATGTACATTACATGGAAAGACGTGATCTGATAAAACCTCTAAACCAATAGCAAAATGATTTTGATAAGACTTTTTCATCCAACGAATAACACCAACCTTCCAGTTGATATCATTTTTTTCACGTAAAATAATTAACTCACTACTTTGTAAGTTTTGAGGTAAGGCAGAATCCCATTGGATACGATACCCATGCGAGCTCATATCAAGTACTTGAGCGGTATAAATTTGCTTTAATTCTTTGGTGAGCTGTGGATGATCTGGAAATTGAATATCTAGATTGGGATCATGAGAAACGAGGTACAAGTTGCAAATAAATGGCTGTGCTTGATGCTCATCTAAATCTGCCGTGTGGTAGTTCGGATAACTAAGTAAAAAATGTGCAACCTCAAGACCTAAACTAATTTCAAGTTGAGCTGAGTGTTGATAGCGTTGATAACGACGTTCAATACTGGTCGTCCCCAAAACATTTTGAATATGAAATTTTAATGATGTAGTTAGATATGTACTTTCCTTGTCGGATAAATTTTTAGCATTATTTTGAATCGTATTATTAATATGTTCGAGTAAATTATGTGTCGATAGATAATGGTCTGCTAAAAAGAACTGCTGTTGTTTATGATTAAAAATAGGGGGTAAGTCTTGCTGACTGTCAATCATATATCGTGAAGTTGGATGACTACGATGACTGAGTTCTATCAGGTGAATCCATTCTGTACCACATTCATAAAGTGCTTGAATTTCATTTGGGCGAATCTGATAGGTATAACAAATATCTAGGAGTAGAACTTGAATATAACATTCTTGAATATTACTAAATGGATATCGACTGCCTTGGATACGATTGACATTAATTAAGTGTTCATTGTTTTTAAAAGCGTATTGGTAGATCTCATGGGTATAACGCCATTGATTGGGAAGTACATCGATATAATTGATTTGTTGTTGTACCAATAAAAAACCAATATGTTGCATTGCATAATAGCAAGATAAGATTCGATTGACTTTTAGATTATGTTTTTCATTATGGCGCCAAAATTGCCAAGTACATTGTTTTGATTTATCACATCGAAAAGCAATATCGATATACAGTTGAATCAAACTCAAACGCATTTGGATATCGAGATCAACCAATTGATATTGACGTTCAGCATGCTGTGAGTTTGCTGTAATAAAGTTTTTTTCAATATTGGCTAAGACATGCTCTATAAAAGGGTGTAGCTCTTGAAGCATGTCGAAACGTTCAGTTTCATTACAGTTGAGACTGGATAATTCATGCAGTGCTGTAAAGATGGCTGCACTACGATCACCTAAAGCACGAGGGGATAATGTGGTTGTCCATAAGCGAAAAGCCTCTACATTACTTTCACAAAAACTTAACTCCTTACGCGTGAGTGGAGTAGGAATATGAAAGCTCTGAAAATGCTTATTGCTTATGCCAAAATTCATAGGTTAATCACTTTTTAAGCCATAAAGTGGCGTTTTATTTGGTTCACCTGCTATTTCCCGAACGAGTTTAGGTACTAGATAACCGGGTAAGCTGGCTAATAATTGTTGATATAATACATCTACAGTAGCAGCAGGTAGATCAAAATGTTGAGCACCTTTAACTTTATCGAGTACATGTAGATAATAAGGCATCACATTGGCACTAAACAGACGTTGGCTCAGTTGCACTAAGCTTTGCACATTATCATTTACACCTTTGAGTAATACGGCTTGATTGAGTAAGAAAATACCTTGCTGAGCCACACGCAATAATTGTGAGCAAGTAAAATCATCAAGTTCAGCAGCATGATTACTATGTACAACCAATACCACTTTAAATCTACGTCCTTTAAATAAGGCTAAAAACTCATCGTTAATTCGCTCAGGAATTACAATAGGTACTCGTGAGTGAATACGCAAGGTATTAATTTGCTCTAGAGACTCTAATCGATCCAACCATAAAGACAGTTTTCTGTCAGAGAGTGTAAGTGGATCACCACCACTTAAAATGACTTCATTGATCGCTGGATGTTCTAGTAAATAGTCGCGAATATTTGGCCAATCTTCATTTTTAGGTAAATTTTCTTGATAAGGAAAATGTCTACGAAAACAGTAACGACAATGTACAGCACATGCACCTGTTAAGGTTAATAGAAAGCGTGAACTATACTTATGTAATACGCCAGCCAATTGATTGGCAGCCTCTTCACCAAGTGGGTCTGTGACAAAGTCAGGGTGTTCTTCAAGTTCTAAATGGTGGGGGAGGACTTGTAGAAGTAGAGGATCTAAAGGATTGGCTAACTGCATTTTTTCTACAAAAGCGCGGGGTACACGTAGCTTAAACTGCTGACTGGCCAAAAGGGCGCCAGAAAGTAATTGATCGGGTTGCAGTGCGAGCTGCTCAAGTAATTCAGCCGGCTCAGTGATGAGATCACTCAGTTGAGATTGCCAATTTTTTTGTTGAAGTAAATAAGTCGTCATACCACAGTTATAAGGTGTTTCAATATCCTTCGAATTATAGACAATTCATCAAATAATTGCTGCATCAATAGTATCGGCTTGTGGTGTTATTGAGGTGATTGTGGAAACTTTATTGAATGGGGGGGCAATCGATATTGGTGTAAATGAGGGTTCGATGGTAGATTTACATTCAAAAATATCTAGAATAATAAGAAAAAATCAGCCACAGACTCAGGGCTTAGTCATTTTAACATTGCTTCATGATACGCTGCTCATTTAGAATACGCTATATCTTGTAGTGTCAGCCGTGTACTGATACGCATGCTGCTTGCTTTGACTGCAGTTTGACAGTGATGCAATGCGCGAGATTTATCAAATTATTTAGTAAGTTTGGAGCGTGCCTTTCATGGCCAATTATTCTACAAATGACTTTAAGCAAGGCTTAAAGGTAATGCTTGATGGCAATCCATATTCAATCATGGAAAACGAATACGTAAAACCAGGTAAAGGTCAGGCCTTCAACCGCGTTAAATTACGTAACCTTCGTTCAGGTAAAGTACTTGAAAAAACTTTTAAATCTGGTGAACAACTAGAGGGTGCGGACATCGTAGAAGTAGAAATGAACTACTTGTACAACGACGGTGAACTTTGGAACTTCATGGATCCAGTATCTTTTGAACAAATTGGTGCAGACAAAGTTGCAATGGGCGATGCTGCAAAATGGTTAAAAGACGACTCGAATGAGCTTTGCACCATTATGTTATTTAATGGTGTACCTTTAACAGTAAGCGCGCCTAACTTCGTTGTTTTAAAAGTTGTTGAAACAGATCCAGGCGTACGTGGCGATACTTCAGGCGGTGGCGGTAAACCTGCTAAGCTTGAAACGGGTGCTGTAGTACGTGTTCCTCTTTTTGTTCAACAAGAAGAAAGTGTACGTGTAGATACTCGTACTGGTGATTACTTAGAACGTGCATAATGCTTGAGTTCTTGAAGTAATAAAAAAGGGTGATGAAATATCACCCTTTTTTTTGGTGAGTATTTTTTTATGCATATATTTTAAGCTAAAAAAGGGTTTTAATAGGACTAAAATAGAATTTACCCTATTTCAAAATTTTAAATAATGAATTAAATCCAATGAAGCTGCACTCCTAGGAGAGATGTGAGGTATAAATGGAAAATATACAAAACAAAATGACGTTGTTCAGTAAGATGATGTGGGTTGTGGTTGCCATTATTGGTGCAGTATCTTTTGGCATACTTGCAGTCAGTCGTGGTGAGCACGTAAATGCTGTCTGGTTAGTACTTGCAGCAGTCTGTGTTTATAGTATTGCTTATCGCTTTTATAGTTTATTTATTGCAAATAAAGTCTTTGGACTAGATTCAAGACGGCTTACACCAGCTCATCGACTTGCTGATGGCTTAGACTACGTACCCACCAATAAACATGTGCTCTTTGGGCATCATTTTGCTGCGATTGCGGGTGCTGGGCCTTTAGTTGGTCCTATTCTCGCTGCGCAAATGGGTTATCTACCTGGAACCCTATGGTTACTTATTGGTGTGGTTGTCGCTGGTGCGGTACAAGATTTCTTGGTGTTATTTATTTCAACACGCCGTGATGGCCGTTCATTAGGAGAAATGGCCAAACAGGAACTGGGTTCCTTTGCGGGTGTGATTGTTATGCTTGGTGCATTGGGGGTGATGGTCATTATTTTGGCTGTACTTGCACTTGTCGTAGTTAAAGCATTAACACATAGCCCTTGGGGTGTTTTCAGTATTGCAGCGACAATTCCTATTGCCATTTTTATGGGGGTATATATGCGATATATACGCCCAGGAAAAATTGCTGAAGTCTCCATCATTGGTTTTGTTTTAATGATGTTGGCAATTGTTTATGGTGGAGATGTTGCTCAACATCCTTATTGGGGGCCCGTTTTTGATTTAAGTGGAACTCAATTGACATGGGCCTTAGTGATTTATGGTTTTGTCGCTTCAGTGCTCCCTGTATGGTTATTGTTGGCACCGCGTGATTATCTTTCTACATTCTTAAAGATTGGAGTTATTGCAGGTTTAGCAGTAGGAATATTATTTGCTATGCCAATGTTAAAAATGCCAGCAGTTACACCATTTATAGATGGTACTGGTCCAGTCTTTGCCGGAAGCTTATTTCCTTTCTTATTTATTACCATTGCCTGTGGTGCAATTTCAGGTTTCCATGCGTTAGTCTCTTCAGGAACTACACCCAAACTTGTCGATAACGAAGTGAATATTCGTATGATTGGCTATGGCGGTATGTTGATGGAGTCTTTTGTAGCAATTATGGCCATGATCTGTGCAACAGTATTGGAACCTGGCATATATTTTGCGATTAATGCGCCAGCAGCAGTATTGGGTACAGATGTGCAGTCTGCTGCTGAAGCAGTGAGAAATCTAGGCTTTGTGATTACACCCGAGGCTCTAACTGTACTGGCCAATGAAGTCGGTGAAAGCTCGATTCTATCTCGTACAGGTGGCGCACCGACTTTCGCTATTGGTATGGCACATATTATTAGTGAAATCTTTAATAATCGTTCAATGATGGCTTTTTGGTATCACTTCGCGATTTTATTTGAAGCACTATTTATTTTAACTGCTGTAGATGCTGGTACACGTGCATGCCGTTTTATGGTGCAAGATACCGTAGGTATCGTGATTCCTGCGGTAAAAAATTCAAGTTCATTTATTGGGAATATGCTGGGGACTTTGGTTGCGGTTTCAGCATGGGGTTATTTTGTTTACCAAGGCGTAGTTGATCCACTGGGCGGGATTAATAGCTTGTGGCCATTGTTTGGTATTGGAAACCAGATATTAGCAGCGATGGCGTTAATATTAGGTACAGTGATCTTATTTAAAATGAAGAAAGAAAAGTATGTATGGGTAACTGTTGTCCCAACGATTTTCTTATTTATTACTTCAATGACAGCAGGTTGGCAAAAGATTTTCCATGAAAATCCAAAAATAGGTTTCTTGGCTCAGGCTAACCGTTTCTCAGATGCGATTGCTCGAGGTGAAATTTTAAAACCAGCGAAAAGTTTTGCAGAGATGCAAAGTATTGTATTGTCGAATCAGATTAATGCCGTATTGTGCGCTTTCTTCATGATCGTTGCGATCGTGATGTTATTTGCATCGATTACTGTAGTACGCCGAGCTTTGGCAAGCAAAACACCAACAGTCAATGAAGCAGAAGCCATTTATCGTGATGAAGATGACAGTACTGCCGATGCAGCACGCGTTCTTAAATAAGGAGAGCAAGATGCGATTAAAACTTCCAGGACAGCGTCATTCAGTCATTATTAAGATGATTAAGATGACTGTAATGTCTCAGAAAAGTGTAATCTTGTCACCGCAGAACTGGTCAAAGATTGCAACACTGTGGCAGCGACTACAGCAGAGCTTCCGTTTGATGGTTGGCGTGCCTGATTATCAAACATACCTTCGGCATATGCAAAAACATCATCCTGATCTAGAGGCAATGGATGCTAAAACTTTTTATCGTCACTGCGTAGATGCACGTTATCCATCTGCAGGTGGTGGTATGAAAAAATGCCCTTGTTAATTTAGACAAGCTGATAGCTCTAAAATGGCTGATTTTAATCAGCCATTTTTTATTCGCCCATGCGCTACATATAAAATATTTTAAATATAGGTGTAAAAAAGTGATTAAACCTAGAGTGTTAATCATTATAAATTTGGAGCAATATTGAGTCCTGATGATTAAAAGAAAATAAATAGAACAGTTAGTTACTATTGTTAGGATCATATTCAAAAAAACATTGCTTCTTTACTGAAGAATGAGAAAAATGCCCAAAAATGAATGTTAATATTTTTATTAATATAGTTTGGTTGGGGGAATCTCGATACACAAGATCTAATTTTGAAGAAGTAAAGAAGTAATTTTTAGTTCAATCTGAAATATTCTATATTCTGACAAATGTTCATTTGAAAATATCCTCATGGAAGAAATTGCGCAAAAATATTTTGCTGTGATTCTAGGGATTGTTTTAATAAAGGAAAATCATGTGAAAAAATTAAAAAGATATTTATGTTGCGCCATTTCAATTTGTTTGATTGCTCAATTTGCCTTTGCAGGAAATGAGCATAGTACAAGCAGTATTGCTAATCAGCAGTCCAATAGTATAGAAAGTCCAATCCCCCAATACCTACAAAGGCAACCTAAACGAGTTAGAGCCATGCCTCCACCACGTGATGGTATGCACCTTGTTATGCTGGGGACAAGGGCAGGCCCTTTCCCGAGTTTGAGGGCTGCAACGTCAACAGCCTTAGTTGTGGATGGTCAAGTGTATGTGGTTGATGCGGGGTCTGGTTTGGTCCAGCGTTTTTATGAAAGCGGATTGAATTTTGGTGATGTACGTGGAATTTTTATTACTCATCTACATTCTGATCATGTCGATGACTTATATCCGTTTGTGAATACAAACTTTCCGAACTGGAAATATGGAAAGCAGAAAATTGCACTTATTGGACCAGATCGTGCCGATTCAAATGGCAAGTTAGGGAGCGATGCTGGATTTGGACATTTACCCAATACTCAATTAATTCACCCAGAAGATCCCACACCAGGTATCAAAGAATTAATGCAGCATCATTTTGCTGCGAATGCCTATGATATGAATAATGCAATACATACGGTACGCCGTTCTGATGATCATCCAAGAGATTTAACAGGAACAAATGGTCCTGGGATGCTAAACATTATGGCTTTATCTGCGCCCAAAAGTGCGAGTCCTAGCAACATGTCACCTAAAATGAATCCAATACCAGTCTATCAGGATGATTATGTAAAAGTGACTGCTGTTTTGGCGCAACACCCGATGGTTTATCCGGCTTGGTCTTATCGGTTTGATACGAAATACGGATCTGTCACATTTAGTGGGGATACAGCACCCAATAATAATTTACTTCGTTTAGGTCATAACACTGATATTTTGATTAATGAAGTGATGGATGTAAAAGCCGCTTTAGCTGTGTTTGCAGGAACAGCGATAGAGAAAACAATGACGACACAAATTTTAGATGGCCATACTGCAATAACTTCGGGTATAGATCCTCGTAATCATCAGAACACTTTAGGTGTTGGTGCTTTTGCTGCGAAAATGGGAGCGAAGGGGTTAGTACTTCATCATATTTGGCCTGATAATGAAAAAATTACAAGTGACTATTTGCAGACAACAGCAGGACGTGAGTTTAAAGGCCCTGTACATGCGAGTGAAGATCTTGATGTGATAAATGTATCTGAGTTTATCAAGGATAAATCAAATAATCATAAAAAATAGAGTTTATTCAAGATGTTAATATAAAAAACCGAGATGTATCATCATCTCGGTTTTTTATATTTAACTGTTTGAGTTGAAAAGTATAATTCATCAAATGGAGCCATATTTATTTTTAATATAGAATTCTAATTTTGATTGAAAATTTAATATTAGATTCTAATTGTATCGAATACAGCTTTAATTATCGAATAATTAGTTAAAAACACTATGATAAAATTTTAAATATTAAAAAGCGGGAGTGTTAATGAATATTTTTAAATGAAAACTATCATGATTATTTTGAGTCATTAGATTATTTTTAAAATTTAATTATATTTTTATATTATATTGAATTTTATAAATCATGGAAATTTATCATAAACGTTATAAGACTTAGAAAGGATTATCTAAGGCTTAAATCTTAAATACATGGATGTCAAAATGTTAAAAAAAACATTAGTAATCGGGTTTTTTACGATTTTAACTTTAAAAACCACATCAGTATATGCTGAAGTTGTACTTCTACAACAAGACAAAATTTTTTCTGATCAAGATAGTCTAACACTTAAAACTCATGGAAGTATGAGATTACAAGCTTTAAATTTTGATCAGTATAATTCAAGTAATGAGAGTCAAAAATATCGTAGAGATGGTTATAGTGCTGGAAGTCGTATGTATTTTAATCTCAATTATAAATTGAATGAAAATACACAATTAATAGCAGAATATCAAAATTATTTTAATTTACCTAAAATTTTTGATTGGGAAGGTCACTATGCTAAGAGTGATGAGAATTTTACAACAATTCAGGCTTATGCGGGTATTGAGAACAGTCAATATGGAACTCTAAAGTTTGGCAAAATGTATAGCATATACCATGATGTTGTTGGAGCAAAAACAGATCTCTGGGATTACGATATGTTAGGTCAAGTATCGACTTGGAGCCCATTTTCATTTTTTGATGGCACTTTGCTCTCAAGTAGAACTTTACGTTATGAAAAGAAAAATAAGTATGTTGATTTTTATGCAGCATATTTGTTTGGAGATGAAACATCGAAAAATAATTTGCAATATAAGTTGAAATCAGGTGAGGAGTTAGCAGCCGATATTCATTTAAGTAAAAACTTATCTTTAGGTGTTTCTTATAAACATAATGATGTGAGTTTATTTGATTCAAACAATCGTCATGATCTTTCTCAAGAGGCAATTGCTACGGCCTTATATTATTTTAATGGAGAGTGGATGTGGGGATTAGGGGCGGGATGGTATAAAAATCTTGTACCTAATAATTCAGCTCTACAGCAGCCAACTCCAGATAGCTTAAAACTTTATTTGGACACAGAGGCGTATGGCCTTGAATACTATCTTGGATATAAGTTTAAAATTCATAATCATGCTATTCAATCCGTGCAGCCATATGTAATGGGTGATTATATTAAATATACTCAAGGTGATGATTTCTCAAGGAAAGACTACGGTGTAGGTGTGGCATTTCGTTTTGACTATGGTATGGGTTTTGATTATGAACGGTTGTATACCAGTGACAACAAGGGAACACCTAATTTGCACCTATTTAGGCTCAGATACCAATGGTAGTTGCTAATATTCAATATTAAGTTGAATAGTTTTAGTTTTAAAATCTCATTAGAGTTGTTATCAAAGGTCATTCTCTTGTGAGCTTGACCTTTTAAAAAATTGTTAAACCGTGCAATCACACTCTCTATCAGTTTAATCTAAAATCAGGAAAGTCGTATGGTTCAGCAACAGATAGATGAGGTGCTTGAAATAGCGATATAGGTTCTAAAACTAAAAATAGTTATAGACCTATATGGGGGGCTTCAACTATTTAAATTAAGCCCAGCCATGAAGTCTAGGACGTGTCGATCTGGGGGTTTTCTAACTTCGTGAGCAGAGCTTTGTGGAAAGTGATTGCTTGTCTGTAAACGTTATGGCAGAGTAAATGAGCTTATCGTAATTCACTTGAACCCCATTTTAAGTTATTTGCAAACTAATATGACTGAACCTGACCTTGATTTGACTGAAGAATTGAATCAGCCTGAAAAGAAAGAATCTTTTACAGCAGAAGTGCTTTCAGATGCGACGGGCAGGCTTATTCTTGATACACTGATCGAATCAGGCAGCCAAGTGATAGAGGCTGGCAGAGAAATTGTTTCAAGTATTGTGGATAACATAGATATTTAATTTCTTAAAATAATTTATTAGCTCGCATGAATGTGAGCATTTTTTGTAGTTGAAAAAAGTAGTCGCCGAAAAACAATTATTCAAATCACTCAATCATCATTCGCTGCTTTACAAAGCCGATGAATGATTAACTAAAATAAGAAGGAAAAATTATGTTTAATATAGATTATAACTCTTATCGTTCCATCAAAGGATTTAACTATCGGCAACGGTTTTTAGTGTTGCACTATACTGCAGTTGATTTTGCAACATCAATCAATCTGTTAAGTGGTAATGGTAATGTAAGTGCTCACTATCTCATTCCAGATCCAACAGATGAAACCTATAAGTCAGCAGGTTTTAAAGAGCTTCGAATTTTTAATCTTGTCGATGAGCAAGCTCGAGCATGGCATGCTGGTACGAGTAATTGGGCAGGGCGAAGTAATTTAAATGATACTTCTATTGGTATTGAAATCGTGAATAAAGCGAATGAGACAACATATCCACCCTTCAATGCCGAACAGATTAATGCTGTAAAACAATTAGCACTCAATATTCTTCAGCGTTATCCCGATATAACTCCAACTCAGGTCATTGGACATTCTGATATCGCAGTAGGTCGTAAATTTGATCCTGGCGTAGCCTTTCCTTGGCAAGAGTTATACGACGCAGGGATAGGCGCTTGGTATGATGAAGGTGCGAAAAAAAAGTTTGTAAATAGTTTCACACAGTTAGGTCTTCCAACAAATGCTGAAATTACCAATAAATTATCTCATTATGGGTACGATGTTTCAGAAGCAAGTTCAATGGCTGGCTTTACAAAACTGATTAGGGCATTTCAGTACCATTTTAGGGCATCAAAATATGATGGAGTCGCTGATATCGAAACAGCTGCGATTATCTATGCTTTAGTGGAAAAATACTTTTCTACTTGATCAGGTTCAACCTAAATCATGTTAGAAGGACGATCTTTAAGCGAGTTTTTGCATTTAATTAAAATAAACATTGTTTTTATGTCAAATTACACGTATAAAGTCATTTCGTTGATGCGGGATGGAGCAGTCTGGTAGCTCGTCGGGCTCATAACCCGAAGGTCGTTGGTTCAAATCCAGCTCCCGCTACCAACGGAAAGATTTGAAGTTAACAGCCTAGTTTACTCCATGTATTCTAGGTTTTTTTATTTAGTTAGATTTTATAATTATTAATATAGTTTCTATTTTTTAGTTATTATCATTATTAATTTTTTGAGAAGTTTATATGTCAGATATTAGCACTGGTACAGTTAAGTGGTTTAATGAAACTAAAGGTTTTGGTTTTATTGCAACTGATGAAGGCCAAGACGTTTTTGCACATTATAGTGAAATTCAAACAAGTGGTTTCAAGGTTCTTCTTGAAGGCCAACGTGTTCAATTCACAATTACTGCTGGAAAAAAAGGTGCGCAAGCTAGCGGCATCACAATTATCTAAGCAATTGCTTAGATATAAACAAAGAGCTCATCGAAAGATGGGCTTTTTTGTTGCGGGTAGCTTTAGCTGGCTTGGCGACTCAATTTTGGTATATTGATCATGACCAAATTGAATCAAAATGATGAGAGATCATATACTCATGTTAAGTGAATAAATTAAAGGTTGAAGTGAAAGCAAAGTTACACTGACTGAACAACAATGATCTGAACCATTGTTAAATGTATAGTGAAAAAATAATATGTTTAATCCCATTAATTACGTCATTATAGGGTGACTAAAACTATATATCATGGTTGGGATAGTGATACTTTAGCTTATGAAAGCACCTCTTTACACACCAAATATGATCTGTATGAGCCGAATAGTTTTGAGCCTCTAGTATAAACGGGGTATAGCGGCTTCATTGAACTATTTGATACTCTTTACTATTATCAGTATCAAACATAAGCTTATATACAAGATCAAATCCATTCTGAAAAACACATACTTGTTATAAACGCATGGAAATCGAAAGGGCGGTATTTAGCTAAAGAAACAGGCCTATACTATAATCGCTATCGTTATTATGAACCGCATATTGCATGGGATATCGGCAAAGACTGGATTGGTTTAGATGGTGGGATGAATACTTCAGCTCATGTGAGTAATCCGAATGCTTGGGTCGATCCAATGAGGTTATGAAGCCGTAGACAAAGCTATAGTTCTGCTTTTCACCCATATTCAAGATATAGCCTTGTATTTCCAAGTACACCGAATATTAATGCAAAGACACTTTTAAGTTTTAATAGTTTATATAATCACGGCCGAGTAGGAGTAGGTGTACATCCAAATTTCAGACTATTGAATCCTTAAAGAGAATTGGTTTCAATGTGTATTCCACAAGGAAATTTAAAAAGATGACAGCCGTCTTGTTATTAGAGTCCTTTTATACGGATTAAGTGAGATGATTAAAAATTTAAAATATATGTTTTTATTTTTTATGGTTGGTGGGTGTGTTAATAATGTACATAAAAGTCAAATACCTCTTGAAAACGGGTGTGTCATGAATCTATATTTTGCAAATAATATTGCTGAGTCAGTAGATTATGCATTTAGTTGTGGTAATACTTTTGAAGCATTTGAAATTATAGATAAAAATAAAAATAATGAAAATAGTGTATTTAATGCTGAACTGGGTCAAATATTATTTCATTATGGTTATACTGATCAAGCTGTAGTATATTTTAATAAAGCTATTAAGCTTAATGAGGCTCAAGGATATTATGGTTTGGCGAGTATTTACAATTTGAGTGGGAGTTACAAAGATATTGGGAGAGTGATTGAACTGCTTAATCGGTCGATTGATTTAGGGTATGATGATGCATACTATAATCTAGGTATGGTGTACTTGGATGAGGAAGAATTTAAAGATATTGAAAAGGCAGAAAATTATTTAAATGAATCGCTAAGAACTGGAAACCCAAGAGCATTTTATGGTTTGGGAGAGGTTTCTATAGAAAATAAAGATTTTAATAATGCTGAAATGTATTTTAAAAAGGCGGTAGAGTATCAGGTTTTCTTAGAGGGTTATCAAGGTTTAATGTTTTTATATGGATTTTATCCAGAATATCTAGGTTATGATTTGGATAAGTCTTTTTATTATATGAATAAAACTCTTGAACTTACAGATGATGAATTTGTGTATCAATCAGCTAGTGAGTTTTACGAGCTTGAAGGGAAATATAAAGATAGTAAAAAATCAGCATATTATGCGAAATTAGCAAAGGAAAAGGCTGTTAATTAATATGAGGAAAAATTAAAAGCACATATAGGTATTCGACTGCCATATTTTGTCTTCTCTACTGTTATTAACATATATCAATATTATTACTATACTTAATTCTAAGCTTTTACCAAGGAATAAAAGTTAAATCCATGAATAGAATTTATGATCACTCATTAACTTAAAAAATCAGAAAGGATTTGAGTTGCAATGTATATTATCAATGAAAATGATCCATAAATTAGAAGTGATGAAATAGTTAGCCTATTGAAATTAAAAAATTAGAAAAAATATTGATATAAATACTGGCAAAAAGAGATGGATGAATGTAAAAGTAAGGGTAGAAATTTTGAGGTTGAAAGGTTATGCTCTCTTAGATGGGATCCAACTAGTAGGATAAGTGGACTAATAATATTAGGTGAAAAGAAATATAATGGCAGGAAAAATACTTTATGAAATATTTTAGAAAGTATACTTTATTGGTCTTATCTGTGATTTTTATTTATGGGTATGATAATAAAATGTCTAAAGCAGAACAGATAAATATAGTTACATCAGATAATAGACTAGAAGATGAAGATAAAAAGATATTGAACGAAATTGATGAAATTACAAACCTAATTTTTGGTAAAAAAACCAAGCTTAATGATCCAGATTTAAGGAATACATATGAAAAAATATCAGTTAATTTTGATATTAATATGGATCAGTTTAATGAAAAATTTCTTTTAGATGCCCAGAATGTTATTCATACTAAGCTAAATGGTAAACTTCTGAAAGACAATAAAAAAGGAGCTTTTATTTATTGTTTAGGTAATAACAAAACTTTTGAAATACACAAGCCACTAGTTATTAGTAAGCAAATTTATGATATGAATGATCTTAATGAAAATGTTAGAGTCTTTAAAATTACTCAATTGGAAAATAGATGGGATGTTAGTATCACTGTTTATAAAACACGCTATGATGAATGTAGCTAACACCACTAATTAGAATAATGTTTGTTGAGTAAAGATTTAACTGAAAGTAAGAAAGTTTTATTATGGAAAATAGATAAATACTCATTATAAACAATGAGAAATCGAAAGGGCTATCTTTTATCATTGTGACAAAGTTTGTATATCACAAAAATTGAGATTGAGATGTGAAATAGTCTAGATACACGCCTAAATACATGAGAGTAAGCACAGGGAATAAGGTCAGTAATTATCTAGTGGAACAAGCCATTATTCATTTTAAATGTTTGCGTTAGACTAGACCCACCTTCAACTCTGAGAGTATGTGACTCTGTAGAGAGAGCTACTATAATTGGAGATAATACTAAATCTTAAACTTAAGTAGCAAATGTTGCAGTTAGAGGAACCATTGGTGCCTCAGGATTTACCTGTTACGCTGTAAACTATTGTAGATAATTCAAATGCTGGATTAAAAAAGTGAAGTTAAAATGTGCGTTACTGTCAGTATTTTTTCTAATAAATTGTACAGGTAGTGGAAAAGATTTGGTCAATGCAGAATCTCTTGAATCTGAGTGTGAGATTGCCGGTTTAGGAAGTAAGCAGTGTCAAATTAATGAATTAAAAGATTATACTTTGGATGAAAAAGAAGCTTTGTTAGGTTGGTTATACATGAATGGCGCGGAAAGCTTTTCACCAAATTATGAAAAAGCTGAATTTTGGTTAAAGAAAGCATCAGAAAATAATAATCCAGAAGCTTTTAATTCTTTGGGTATGATGTACTTCTTAGGTTTAGGGCAAGCAATAAACTATCATCAGGCAGAAAAGTATTTTTTATTAGCAAATCAATATGGAGAGAAAAAAGAAGCTAAAGTTAATTTAGCAGAATTATATCGCAGTAGTCCTGCATTTGGTATATCACTTGATTTTGAAAAGACAAAACAGTGGTATATTTTAGCTGAATCAGAAAATCCATCAAGAGCTTACGAAGGATTATCTAAATTATATTTAACTCAAAATAATTATAAGGAAGTCTATAACTATGCATCAAAAGCAGCAGTTCTGGGCAACCAAGAATCACAATATAATTTAGGTGTTTTGTATGAAAAAGGGATTTATGTAAAAAAAGATAAAAAACAAGCTGAGTATTGGTACACTCAGGCCGCAGAACAAGGTCATGCTAATGCAATTCATAATTTGAAAGGGCTCAAGCAAGAATGAAAAATATTTTATAAAATTATAAATAGCTCCGCAAATAATTTTGTGTAAGTTAAGATAGAGATAAATATCTATAGATCGATAAGAATATAAAATATTCAACTATAAGTTTGAGCATCTCTGTAGCTTGGTGCTCAATTAATATGACTTCGTTAGTTTTTAGAGTGATGACTTGCATCTGCCTTTGAAAATTCAAGTAAGAAGTTTATTATCTGTGAAACATTAGTTTGCAAGGTTGATGCATCGCATCTTGGTTTCAACAATACCTAGACAATGTAGAACATTTGGAAATTTAAATGACCCATAAAATTTTTATCTTATTTTTGTTACCCTTACTTTTAGCTTGTTCAAAGCATAATGAAATTAATTTGGATGTATTAAAAACCTGTAAGGATGATAGTGAGAAGTATATATTAAATGGTTATCTTTTAAATGATCTATTTAGATGTAAAAGAGATAAGGATGCCCTTACCTTAATAAAAGAAAATGAAAAAGTATTTAAAATTCAAGATTACTCTGTAACTGGTGGCGTTTTATTAATGAATAATTACATTGAGGAGGCTATTTATTATCTAAATATTGCAATTGATGGTGACGATCCTATAGCTTACGAGAGGCTAGGTGAGATCTATACTTATAATTATCATTACAAAAACTTAGAGAAAGCAATCGAGCTTTTAAATAAAAGTTTGGATAAAGGCAATTATTATGCTGCATCTTTATTGTCTTATATCTATTTATTTGAAGATAAGTATATAGATTTAAGTAAATCAATATACTATTCAGACTATGCAATTAAACATGGTCATAATTTGGGTTATTACTATAAAAGTATAGCTTTGGCAGAACAAGGTTATTATGAGTCGGCAATGGATAATTTAAATAGAATAGATGATAAAGAATATAGTGAGTATAAAGATTTGGCACTAAGTAAGCTATATGCATATTATAAAAATTATAATGGTTATAATTCAAAACGGTCTAAAGATATTTTAGAAAATTTGGTTGATACATCATCAAACAAAGATCGTTTTTCTTGGCTGGCTGATTTTTATATGTTGGATAATGAATTTAAAGATGAGAAAAAGGCATATGAATTATATAAAAAAGGTGCAGATGCAGGTGATTGGTATAGTGAGAGGGTTTTAATAAATTGGCCTAATAAAAGTTAATATTGTTAATTATTTAGATTAATTTATAGCGGCTTTTATGTACATAGACTTAAACGTCAAAGATTTTCTACACTATTTAACTTCAAGATATAACTTGGGCATTGAGATTATTCATTCCTGTAAGTTAATTTTGAACCACCACGCATGAATCTTATTTAATAGATTCAGAAAGTTTCTGGAACAAAGCTTGTCGACTAATAGTTTGATGCATTATATCTTAAGCATTATTAAAAACAGTAGAAGGAGTATGGTTATAGGTGGTAATTCTCAAACATATAACATGGTGGATTGTAGATATATTAATTGAGATGGATTACGAACAGGTACTATGGAAGCTGTTTATGATTTATGGAGTGTGAGATGGCTAATTCTGCAAACATAACACATAGAGAGGTATCGTTAAAAAATATATTATAAATTTTTTGCAGGTTTTTTTGGCAATGATTCAATGTTATTTTAGAAATAGAAAGCTGTTACTTTCACAAATCCTATTGTTTTAGTCCTTTCATTTATAACAAATTTGATAAAATCCATATTCTTTATGATTTGTGCATGATTAGACCTACAAATGCATAATAAAACATAATATTTTGAATTTTAAAAGAGATTTTGATTCACCAATATTTAATTAAATATTGGTGAGTTAATTGTGATGATAATCAAAATATACATGATGATCTTCAGGTTTTTCGCAGTCAAATAAGGCAGTTGAGTTGAATGTTTAATAAGATAGAAAGTCAGTAAGAGATTTCAAAGAACCTATGAAAGGAGTGTCATCTGAGGTATTCTTAAGATTTGGATACTATTATTATCATTTACTGAACCAAGGGTTATAAAATTATGAAAAAAATATTAATTTCAATTTTATTATTAAATAGTTTATGGTTATCATTATGCTCAGAATCATCACAAATAAATGATAGTACTCCAAACATAGACGTAATTGAGAAAGAAGCATCAAACGGTCATGTTCTTTCGCAGTATAATTTGGGCATTTTATATCTTCAAGGTATTGGTGTAGCTAAAGATATAAATAAAGCTATTTACTGGATTACTAAGGCAGCGGAGGCTGGTGATTCTGATGCACAATATAATTTAGGTGTCATTTACTCTGAAAAAGAATATGAGAGTTTTAATAATTTTGAAAAATCTTATTATTGGTATAAAAAATCAACTGAAAAAAATAATAAAATGGCATTAAATAACCTCGCTAATTTTTATAGAGAAGGCACTGGCAATATACAAAGAAATTATAGTGAAGCTGTGAGGTTATATAAGCTGTCTGCAGATCAGGGGTATGCTCCAGCACAAGTAAATTTAGGTAGTATGTACTTAAATGGTTATGGGGTTTCTGTAAGTATTACTAAAGCATTGGAGTTATATAATATGGCGGCTCAACAAGGTGATGCCGATGGACAGTATCTATTAGGGAGTGTGTATGCAGAGGGTATAGGGGTGAAAAAGGATATTGAGAAAGCAAAATTTTGGTTTCAGAAATCGAATAATCAAGGGAATGTCGCTGCTCAGGAAAGACTAAATTTATTGAGACAAAATTAAGAGATCTTATAAATTGTTATGTTTCGTGGTTTAAATAAATTAATATAAAACATTGTGTTAATTTATTTTAGCAGACGTAATCTCCACCAAAATTGAGTAGCATGGTTAATTTATATCGATTAATTTTAATTTAAGAAAAATATTGGGTAGGTTACCACAAGAGGGCCAGTGGATAGATTCTTTATCGGTCATTAAACTCATACCTACCACTATATCAACATATAGGAGCGACTTAATTTCCTGAATAAACCCCAAAATACCCCTAATAAAAAAGCCCACTTTAAAAGTGAGCTTTGATATGTTGATTGAACAACAAAATTTGGTAGGCATGACCAGATTCGAACTGGTGACCTCTACGATGTCAACGTAGCGCTCTAACCAACTGAGCTACACGCCTAAGTGGGATGCATAATAGTGAGTTTTTAATGGGTTGACAAGAGCTTTTAAAAAAAATGAAGTTATACGCTGATTCTTTAAACAAAAATGAGTGTGCTTCTAAAACTCAGTCAGTTTATTGGTGGATTTTTGAGCAGGATTTGATTTAATGGACTTTTGATCTGACTGTTAAAGTGCAATGGGATATTTCATCTTGCATAAATTACAACTTAAACTAAACTCTTGATAACCAATAAATTAGTTTATGTATTATGTCATATGAAGATATATTTACGCTGATCGTTGACCTTTGTACAATTGCAGCATTTATTGTTGCTTTTGTCGCATGGAAAAACTGGAAAAAACAACAGAACTATACACTGATCTTAGACCAGATTTTTGAGTTTGAGGTTGCACTCAATGCTTATTTTAGTTTAGAGCTGGCATTGATTGAAATTGAAATGGAGCATGTAAAGCAATATCAAGCCAAGAATAAATTTCTACGTTGGCCATTTTTATTGTATTTGGATCGTTTTAAAAACAAGTTCCGATATAAGTCAATTGAAAATAAAATTCATAGCTATAACGATGCATTGTCGACATTGCAAATTTTAGATATCCAATATGATACTTCTAAAATACAAAATGCTGCACATTATGAACATCGCATTTCACGTTTATATCAGGAACTAGACCGCTTAAGCTCCATAAATGAAATATACGCAAAATGTGATGAAATTCATCAATACATTTTGCAAAATATGCAAATTGCTTTAAATGAAGTTAAGGCGATACGCAAGGCTGTTTAAAATGGCTTAAATTTAATAGGATTTGTGCTTGGTTCAATTTGAGAATAGATCGAATGTCATTGGATTGACTCAATCATATTGAACAAATTTGTCAAAGAGGGATTGCTGTGCATTTTAAGACAATCTTGATGGGGTGTATCTTGATGATTGCATCGAGCCTTAGTTATGCACAACCCTTACGTTGTAAACAAGATTTTAATAAAATCCAAGAAATAGTTTTAAAAGAGAAAGAGATATTTGATCATGGTACTTTTGAAGAGTTGATTGTTCACACTAAGCAATTTGAATATGACGAGTTATTTAAGCGTAGTCATCCTCAGCAAAAATATATGGACGGTCGATGGAGTGATGAGGATGAATATTACTCAAGGTTAAAAGAGAGTTTTGATTTTTTTCATGGACAGCAGTTTAAATTTGAATTGGTAATAAAAAATACGGATCAGAACTTTCGTTTGGGCCAGAAAGAATTATGTATTTTTAATGTCCAATTTGTGCCCAATAAGAAAATCAATGGTGAAGGCTTTGAAAGCACATATATTGCTATAAGGCTACTTACCAATCAGAATTGGCGCTTATTTTTAGTTAATGAAAAAATGAGTGAAAAAGATTTGAATGAATTTTTTCCAAACTTTCCCAAAAATGTAATCATTAAAGCACTCGATTATACTCATAAATAGTGAGCATAAATTGAGAAGATCGTTATATAGTTTATGTATGCGCATCTATAAAAAATAATTTTAGTGATCAGTAGAATAAAGCGTACTTAATCTTTCTGAATGAATTAAACAGACTCATTGGTACGTCAAGAGGTGAGTGAACCGTGGTTCTAGTTTTAAGCAGGTAGGTAACTGACTGAGCAATCAAGATTGACGGTAGGCCAGATAGATTTATTTTATAGTGTACTGTGCTATAATTATCGCGTTTTAAAATCGAAGCCGTGCACAGTCTTTAACGCAAGATTTAAGGTTATATATGAAAAAGCTGCCTAAATAAGCAGCTTTTTTTAGTTTCATCTTAAGTTGGAAAATTGAATGTCCTAGTACGTTTTGTGTATATAAAACAATTTAATAGCAACGTGTTTTATGTTGTTTAGATTTTCTATTTTATAGCTCAACGTTCACAGGAGCTCAGCCATGGCACATCCAAATTCAGCACCGAATTTGTTAGAACGCTTATTTAAACTCAGTGAGAATAATACTAATTTTAAAACTGAACTACTTGCTGGTTTTACTACATTTTTAACCATGTGTTATATCGTCATCGTCAATCCGAGTATTTTGTCGTTGACACAAATGGACTTTGGTGCAGTATTCGTCGCAACGTGTTTGGCTGCTGCCATTGGTTGTTTTGTGATGGGGCTCATTGCAAACTATCCAATCGCGCTAGCACCTGGTATGGGCTTAAATGCTTATTTTACCTTTAGTGTCTGTCAAGGAATGGGTGTTCCTTGGCAAACTGCTTTAGCTGCGGTATTTGTTTCAGGTGTGATTTTTATCAGCATCAGTATGTTCAAAATCCGTGAAGCGATCGTTAATGCGATTCCTATGTCGTTGAAGTTTGCGATTGGCGGTGGTATTGGATTATTTCTAGCACTGGTTGGTTTAAAAAATGCTGGGATCATTGTGCATAAGGAAGCGACTATTGTCGGTTTAGGCGACATTACTCAACCATCAGTTTGGTTGGTCGTTTTGGGCTTTTTTATGATCGTTGTATTGCATCATTTTAAAGTGCGTGGTGCGATTATTATCAGTATCTTGGCCTTGACCGTAATTGCTACACTCATGGGGATTAATGAGTTTAAAGGGATCTTTGGTGAAGTTCCATCTCTTGCTCCTACCTTTATGCAAATGGACTTTGCTGGCTTATTTGAAGCCAGTATGATCGGGGTCATCTTTGTTTTTTTCTTAGTTGATTTATTCGACTCAACAGGTACTTTAGTGGGTGTTTCACACCGCGCTGGATTATTAAAAGATGGTAAATTACCACGTTTGAAAAAAGCACTCTTTGCAGATTCTACAGCAATTGTTGCAGGTGCAGCTTTAGGTACATCTTCGACTACACCTTATATTGAGTCATCTTCTGGTGTGGCGGCTGGTGGACGTACAGGCTTAACTGCTGTGTTTGTTGGACTGTTTTTCTTACTTTGTTTATTCCTTGCTCCCTTGGCCCAATCTGTACCAGCATTTGCTACAGCACCAGCGCTGATGTTTATTGGTGTGTTGATGATTCAGGGGATTACCAATATTGATTGGGATGATATTACAGAAGCAGCCCCTGCATTTTTAACGATCGTATTCATGCCATTTACCTATTCTATTGCAGATGGTATTGCAATGGGTTTTATCAGTTATGCAGCGATTAAGTTGTGTACAGGTAAAGCGTCAACTGTACCTTATATGGTGTGGATTATTGCGGTACTTTGGATTATAAAATTCATCGCATTTGGTGGTTAAACATATTTCTATGGGTAGATATAATCTGATTTATATCTGCCCAATTCGTACTATTTTCTAGTTTTAATATTTTGATTCATTTAGTTATTTTTCGGAGTTTGCATGCAGCAACTTGAGCTTATTCGTGCCATACCCAAGGCGGAGTTACATGTCCATATCGAGGGCACATTTGAACCCGAGTTGATGTTTGAAATTGCGCAGCGCAATCAGATTGCTATTCCTTATAAAAGCATTGAGGAAATTAGAGAAGCATATAATTTTCATAACTTACAGTCTTTCCTTGATATTTATTACGCTGGTGCTGCGGTACTTATTCATGAGCAAGACTTTTATGATTTAGCTTGGGCGTATTTTAAAAAATGTCATGAAGATCAGGTGGTCCATACTGAAATTTTCTTTGATCCACAAACGCATACAGAGCGTGGTGTTGCGTTTGCGACATTCTTCAATGGTTTTATGCGTGCTTGTGCAGATGCAAAGACTCAGTTCGGTATAAGCTCACATTTGATTATGTGTTTCTTAAGACACTTAAGCGAAGAAGCTGCATTTGAAACTTTGGCTCAGGCTCAGGCATTTAAAGACGATATTATTGCCGTTGGTTTGGATTCGAGTGAATTAGGCCACCCACCTGAAAAGTTTGAACGTGTCTTTGCAGAAGCAGCACAGCAAGGTTATTTATTGGTTGCCCATGCTGGTGAAGAAGGCCCAGCAGAATATGTTTGGCAGGCTTTGGATGTGTTAAAAGTGAATCGAATCGATCACGGTGTGCGTTCAGAAGAAGATCCTGTGTTACTTGAACGTTTACGTGCTGAGGCGATGCCTTTAACTGTATGTCCTTTAAGTAATCTGAAATTATGTGTGGTTGATGATATGCAGCAACATAATATTCAGCGTTTATTACAACAGGGCTTATGCGTAATGGTCAACTCTGATGATCCATCCTATTTTGGTGGGTATATGAATGACAACTTTATTGCGATTGCTGAGGCACTCAATCTGTCAAATGAGGAAATTAAACAGTTGGCAATTAACTCATTTAATGCATCGTTCATCGATAGTGATCAGAAGACAAAATGGATTGAGAAGATTCAACAGTTGTAAAATATTTTATTTTTTCTGTCTTCGCTGGCCATAGCCAGTGAGCGAAACTTAGCTTTGCTAAACACACAAGCAAAGTATGTGGTTATTTAAAGCTCCATTTGATCAAATCAATACTTTTATAACTACAGATCACACTGCAAGTTGAATATAAAAAATCCCTCCCTTGGATAAGGTGAGGGATTTTTTATATTCAATTAAAATACTGACGTTTTGGATAAGTTTTTAAGCTATAACTAGCTGGTTACTCGAGATGTATGAATATTCATGGTTGAGTAAATTTATTATTGATCACGTCCAATCATACTTTTTAATACATGGTCTTTATCAATAAAATGATGTTTTAATGCAACCAATACATGTCCAGCAATCAATAGACCCGCAAACCAAGAAAGATATACATGTAGTGGGCGTACAATTGCAACGATTTCAGGGTTTTCTTGTAGTAGACGAGGAAATTCTGTCAAATAGATAATCGGCACAGGATGTCCTGCACTCCAGCTAAATAGTGCGCCACTGATTGGTAAGGCAAGTAACATCAGATAAAGCATAAGATGTCCTAAATGCGCTAATTTTTGCATTAAAGGTGACATTGTCGCTGGTAGGTCTGGAGCAGGATGGGTGTATCGCCAAAAAATACGTACAACGACTAAAAAGATAATCAGTACAGCAACGTTTTTGTGCAGGGTAATCACTTCACCTTTAAAACTACCATCAGTGTCGTAACTCAGAAAGTTACCACTATAAAACCCAATTACCCAAGCGGCGATAAAAATAATCGCCATAATCCAGTGCAGGAATTGGGCTGTACGGGTGTAATATTGCGTTTTTGTATTCATTCTTTTGAGGTCCATATGATGAATAATTGCATTTGTCGCATCTTAAAGAATGTTGCGGTATTGAAAAAGAAGCAAATCGTTAACGATGAGACTCATTTTTGCAACGATGATATTATTTTTTCAGCAACTACGAAGTCTAAGTAGATCTCCACGTCTTTAGCCTAGATTTTCTCAAGGTTTTTTAGCCATGTTCGTTGGTGCTTCGTGTTAAAATACCTCGCTTAAAATATGGTGAGATATAAATTAAACATGAAGCAAATCTATATTGCAGGGGTGGATGAGGCTGGACGTGGTCCACTGATTGGATCAGTCGTTGCAGCTGCTGTTATTTTAGATCCTTTGCAACCAATCGAAGGTTTGACAGATTCTAAGAAATTGACCGCAAAAAAACGTGAAAAATTATTTATTGAAATTCAAGAAAAAGCTTTAGCTTGGTCAATTGCTGAAGCGACGCATACAGAGATTGATGAGCATAATATTTTACAAGCAACTTTTCTTGCGATGCGCCGTGCAGTTGAGGGGTTAAGTATTCAGCCGAACAAAGTTATTGTGGATGGTAATCAAATTCCCAAGGGCATAAGTATTGACTGTGAAGCTATCGTTGGAGGGGATTTGAGTCATGCAGAGATCAGTGCTGCCAGTATATTGGCCAAAGTAACACGCGATCAACAAATGGTTGAACTTGATCAGTTATATCCAGATTATGGATTTGCTAAACATAAGGGTTACCCAACTAAAGCGCATTTTGAAGCGATTGCTGAGCATGGTGTGATTGCTGAGCATCGTCGTAGCTATGCACCTGTGCGTAAAGCCCTAGAGGCTGAAAAAGGGCAGTAAGTTCAACAGAGTGATCTTTAAAAAAGTTTAAAGCGGCTATAAAGCCGCTTTAATCGTGGAGAACATTGAATTCTTAGCGATTGAAATTGTTCTGTGAGAAATTATCGTCTTCAAAAGAAGGTTGATAATCCTGATCAAGGTGCTGTAGGTGCTCATGCATCGCACGCTCGTGTTGAATTCGTTGATAGATTTCTTCACGGTGTACAGAAACTTCTTTTGGTGCATTCACACCAATACGAACTTGATTACCCTTAACACCAAGCACAGTTACACTGACTTGATCCCCAATCATTAATGTTTCTCCGACACGACGGGTCAGAATCAGCATGTTTATCTCCTTGCTTAAGCGCTAAACCTGCGATAGTTTTTTTCTAAATTGAAAATAACAACCTCGGTATCAGACGAAATTCTAACAGTTTATTGTGACGAATTACTCGATTTTTCAATGACTGTTGGAACTTTCTAAAACTACGCGTTCTAATATATCAGAGCCACCATAAAAAAAACTATGCTGGCTCTACTTTTTGTTGAGATTTAGAGCGATAAACAGGGCTTATCTGTTTAATAATTAAGCACGTGCGCTTGATTCACCGTGTTCACGATCTAAACCAAAAGTTGTGTGCAAAGTTCGTACAGCCAACTCCAGATAATTTTCATCAATAATTACAGAGATTTTAATCTCTGAAGTTGAAATCATAAGGATATTAATACCTTCTTCTGCAAGCGCTGTAAACATTTTACTTGCAACACCTGCATGAGAACGCATTCCCACACCCACAATTGATACTTTGACAATGTCGTTACGCGTTGCTACTTCACGTGCTCCGATATTGTTTGCAGTTTCTTGTAGGATTTTAGTTGCTTTTGCCAAATCAACACGATTTACCGTGAAAGTGAAATCAGTCGTACCATCTTCTTCAACGTTTTGGATGATCATATCGACTTCAATATTCGCAGCACCGATCGGTGCTAAAATTTTAGCAGCAATGCCTGGTTCGTCTGGAACACCTAAAATAGTAAGTTTAGCTTCGTCACGATTAAACGCAATTCCTGAAATGATTGGCTGTTCCATATTGTCTTCCGATTCAGTAGTAATGAGTGTGCCGACGTTATTCTTAAACGTCTCATCAAATGCACCATCTGTGTCATTATCAAAACTAGAAAGTACACGTAGCGGTACTTGATATTTCCCTGCAAATTCAACAGCGCGAATTTGTAAAACTTTCGAGCCTAGAGACGCCATTTCGAGCATTTCTTCAAAAGAAATGCGGTCAACTTTTTTCGCCTTTGGTGCAACACGTGGATCAGTGGTGTAAACACCATCAACATCGGTATAAATCTGACATTCATCAGCTTTTAAAGCAGCCGCAATTGCAACACCTGTTGTATCTGAACCACCACGACCTAAAGTCGTTGTATTGCCTTCATCGTCAACACCTTGGAAACCAGCAACTACGATGACTCGACCTGCATTCAGATGCTGCATCATCACTTCGTTATCGATTGATTCGATACGAGCCTTATTAAAGGCATTGTCTGTTTTGATGCCAGCTTGGCGGCCGGTTAAAGACTGAGCTTCTACACCAATGGTATTGAGCGCCATCGCTAACATGGAAATCGTCACTTGTTCACCGGTAGACACCATTTGATCGATTTCACGTGGGTCTGGGGTGTCGGTAATGGCTTTAGCAAGCGCCAATAAGCGGTTGGTTTCACCACTCATTGCCGAAACCACCACAACCACCTTATGACCGTGGTCGTGCCAGCGCTTAACACGACGAGCAACATTTAAAATGCGCTCGGGTGTTCCCATTGAAGTACCGCCATATTTTTGAACGATTAAAGCCATAGTTGTTCCATATAAGCCATGATCTCGGTGGCCACACCAAGATCAATTACACAAAAGGTGAAATTAGTGCTGTGCTAGCCAAGCTGGGAGATTAGCCATCACTGCATCAAATTTCTCGTTAAGTGGCGCGCCACCTTGTGCCAAGTCAGGTTTACCACCACCTTTACCACCAAGCTCAGTTGCGAGGTGTTTGATGATGTCACCTGCTTTAATGTTTGCAGTATAAGCTTTAGCAACAGAGGCGATCAGGCTGATTTTGTCAGCATCGGTTGCAACTAAAACAATCACTGCATTGTCTAATTTAGACTTAATACCATCATGTAAGTGACGTAATGCTTTCGCATCCATCCCTTCTACATGGGTGATCAGAGTAGAACGACCTGCAATAGTTTGAACTTGGCCTAAAAGTTCATTTGCTTGTAAGTTTGCCAACTTTTGGTTGAGCTGTTCAATATGCTTTTGCAATAGAGAGTTTTGTTCTACAGCAGCTTGAACACGTTCTACAGTTTGATCTTTTTGGGCTTTGAGGAAGCCATTGATCTGTTGGATATCGCTATCCGCTTTTTGCACCAATTCAAGTGCTTTGCTACCAGTTACAGCTTCGATACGACGAATACCAGCAGCAACACCACTTTCTGAAGTGATTTTAAACAGACCGATATCACCCGTACGTTTTACGTGGATACCACCACAGAGTTCAATCGAGAAATTTTTCTCATCAATGATCGATCCCATTGAAAGTACGCGAACTTCGTTGCCGTATTTTTCACCGAACAACATCATTGCGCCTTTTTCTTTTGCAGCATCAATAGCTAATAGTTCAGTATTGACAACTGAGTTTGCAATAATTTCAGCATTAACTAGACGTTCGACCTGTTGCAGTGTTTCAAAGCTCACAGGTTGGTCGTTAGCAAAGTCAAAACGCAGTACATCACTTGCAACCAATGAGCCTTTTTGTTGTACATGCTCACCTAAAATTTGGCGAAGTGCGGCGTGTAATAAATGTGTTGCAGAGTGGTTGCGTGCAGTAGCAACACGGAGGTCAGCTTGTACTGTTGCTTCTACAGCCTGTTGAACTTTCAGGCTGCCCATGGTGACGATACCTTGGTGTACAAAAGCTGCACCTGATTTTTTGGTGTCTTGCACTTCAAAAATGCCACTGTCATTTTTAAATAGACCAGTATCACCAACTTGACCACCACTTTCTGCATAAAATGGTGTTTGATCAAGTACGATCAGCGCTTCATCACCTTCATGGACTTCATTTACTTCTTGACCATCTTTATATAAAGCAATGATTTTGCCCTGACCTTGGGTAGCGTCATAGCCTTCAAACTGAGTTTCGCTGTCTACGTTCACAACACTGTTGTAGTCAACAGCAAATTTACCTGCATCACGAGCGCGTTGACGCTGTGCGGCCATTTCTTTTTCAAAGCCAGCTTCATCGATTTCAAGCCCACGTTCACGGGCGATGTCTGCGGTTAAGTCAGTTGGGAAACCATAAGTATCATAGAGTTTAAATACTGTTTCACCCGCAATGACTTTTCCTTTGAGATTTGCCAATTCACCTTCAAGCAATTTAAGACCTTGCTCTAATGTTTTAGCGAATAACTCTTCTTCACGAATTAGGATGCTTTCAATGCGTTCACTAAGCTGCTCAAGTTCTGGATAAGCTGTACCCATAACTTCAATCAATGGCTTGAGCATTTTATAGAAGAAAGTTCCTGTTGCGCCCATTTTGTTACCATGACGTACTGCACGGCGAATAATACGACGCAATACATAACCACGACCTTCATTTGATGGATTTACACCATCAGCAATGAGGAAACAACATGAACGCGCATGGTCAGCTACAACTTTAAGTGAGGCAGGGTAGTCAAATGCTACGCCTTTCTGGGCAGCTTCTGCTTGTAGTGCAGTAACATCTACAGCAATAATTTCAGCTGCAGCTTTAAGCAGGTGCTGAAATAGGTCGATTTCATAGTTTGAGTTGACGTGTTGCAATACCGCAGAAACACGTTCAAGTCCCATACCAGTATCTACAGATGGAGCAGGAAGAGGGTGTAATACGCCATCAGCAGTACGGTTAAACTGCATGAAGACGTTATTCCAGATCTCAATAAAACGGTCGCCATCTTCTTCAGCTGAACCAGGTAGACCGCCCCAGATATGATCGCCATGATCAAAGAAGATCTCAGAACAAGGACCACAAGGGCCAGTATCACCCATGGCCCAGAAGTTATCTGATGCGTATTTTTCGCCTTTATTATCACCGATACGAATAATGCGTGAAGCATCTAAGCCGATGTCTTTATTCCATATATCAAATGCTTCGTCATCGGTATGATAAACCGTAACGTAAAGCTTATCTTTAGGTAGACCTAACCACTGTTCCGAGGTTAAGAAGTCCCAAGCAAATTTAATGGCATCTTGTTTAAAATAGTCACCAAAAGAAAAGTTACCAAGCATTTCGAAAAACGTATGATGACGCGCAGTATACCCAACGTTATCAAGGTCGTTATGTTTACCACCAGCACGTACACATTTTTGTGAAGATGTTGCACGAACATAATCACGTTTCTCTAGGCCCAAGAAGCAGTCTTTGAACTGGTTCATTCCGGCATTGGTAAACAAGAGCGTAGGATCGTTAGCTGGCACTAAAGAGCTCGATGCGACACGCGTATGTCCTTGTGTTTCGAAGTAGCGCAAAAAGGCTTCACGGATTTCTGCAGATGTCATAGAACGAGTACTCACGACCAAGTCACTCCATATTTTTTGAATTTGGCTAAATGCATATCTTATCGCAATTGTACTTTGCTTTGAAAAAAGTAAAGTGCAATACAGCAAGATATACGCGGCTTATAAGTTAAAAACGACGAATTATAACGGAAAAAGCTAGTGTGACCAACGATTTTCAGTTGTTTCGTTGACAATTCTAAGGTTTTCTCAGTTGCATAAGAATGACAACTCTAAACTTCTTGTATGGCACTCTTGAACGTTTGTGAATTATTGCATGAATATGACCAACATAATTGTCTGTAAGCATTAAAAATCCGATAACATAGCAGCGACTTGAATATGGTTTAAGGCGGAAGAAGACTGATGCAACGTGTGGCTATCAATGGATTTGGTCGAATTGGACGCAATGTACTGCGTGCGTGGTTTGAAAACCCGAAAAACTTTCAATTTGAAATTGTGGCCATTAATGATATTGCAGATGTAGAAACCTTAGCGCATTTATTTCGTTATGACAGCACTCATGGACGGTTTCCTGGGTCAGTAGAGATATTACGAGAATCTGAAAGTGATTATCTATTGATTGAGAGCGTGGGGCTTCGTGCAAGAGTTGAAGTTCTACGTGTTGAACTTCCAGCCCAATTGCCATGGCAGTCATTAGACGTAGATACTGTATTAGAATGTAGTGGTTTATTTCGCTCTCGTGCTGCAGCGAGCCAACATTTACACGCAGGGGCAACTCGTGTGGTGATTGGAGCAGCCCCATTTGATAGTGTTGATGCAGCGATTGTCTATGGGGTCAATCATCATGAATTAAAAATGAGTGATCAAATCATCTCAAGTGTTTCTTGTACCACGCAGGCACTGGTACCTTTGGTTAAAATCATTGATGATGCGTTTGGGATTGAAACAGCACTAATGACAGAAATCCATGCAGTTACTGCGGATCAAACCGTACTGGATCAAGCACATCGAGATCTACGCCGTGCACGTGCTTCAGGACAGAATATTATTCCAACGACATCATCAGCATTAGGTGCATTAAAGCAAGTTTTACCTAAAATGGATAATCGTATCGATGGTTATTCGATTCGTGTACCCACGATCAATGTTGCGGCTATTGATCTGAGTTTTGTGGCACAACAGGCGATAGATGTTGAACGTTTAAATGAGGTGCTTGTCCAAGCCGCTCATCATGAATATGCTGAAATTATGCAAGTTACAGATGAGCCTTTGGTCTCAAGTGATTTTAATCATTCACCTTATTCTTTGATTGTAGATTTAGGGCAAACCATGATCGTGGGGCAACAAGCCAAAGTTTTTGCTTGGTATGATAACGAGTGGGGGTATGCTAATCGCTTGCTTGATTTATGTGATGTTATCAGTTGTACCATTGCTGCGGATGTTTAAGGGATTTAAGCAAGTTTATTGTGTATGAAACTTTTAATTATTACTGGTGCTATAGCGTCTGTACTCTTGGGGCTATATCTACTTTATCGTGCTTTTGTCCTAGTATTTAAGGTTTTTCGTGCGCGTGTCTTAGAAAAGGTGAGCTTAAATGCCTTACCGCTACGCTTTAACATGAAACAAACTATGACGATTGCGATTTGGCTTGAGGGCCCAATCGGTCAACGGTTACCTGAAGACTTTTCTAAACCAAGTATTGTTGAGTGTTCAACAGGACGCGAGATTAAATTACAGCATTCAATCGGGCGCGCAAGCAAAAATAGTTTTAGCCATGCGAGAACATTGTTGTTTTATGCAGACTTAGCAGAAGGTGAGTATCAGTTGATTCAGTCCGATCAACCTTTGGTTTCGCCTGTTGAAGAAAAAGTTTCAACGGCTATTCAACGCAGCCTGAGTTTATCTACTGCGAAGTTAAGTCAATGCTGTATTTTACTTACAGAGGCGCTTTCTCGTCGTCAACGACTGAGCATGATTGTTTTTGTTTTCTTAGGAGTTTTTGCTTTGATGACAGGGATTCTGAAGTTGTTTGAGCAATGCCTTGCAACAACTTTATAAATAAAATAAATATTCTGAACGTATTTATCTAAATTTCTAATTTTATTGATACTTTTTCATTTAATAAACGACAAATCCATAAGACCTAAAAACTTGTTGTGAGTTTTTATATTCTCACTTTATGGAAATTTCTATGTTTATATTGAATGTTAATGGGAAAGAAAACACGATTAAACCAATAGTTAGAGCGATACAGCTTGCACTATTTTCAGTTTGGGCTGTGAATCATGTCGTTTATGCTGATACTGCTTCAGCATCTTTATCAGAGGATAGTGTACAACTTCCAACGATTACGTTATATGCCAACAAAGAAGAGGGTTATAAAGCCAACAAGCTCTCGCTCGGCAAGTTAGAACAATCTATAAAAGAGAATCCTCAGTCTGTAAGTGTTATTACCGCTAAAAGAATAGAAGATAGTGGCTGGGCAACAGTTGATCAGGCTATTTCACAGACCACAGGAATGACAGTGCAAAGCTCAGGCAACGTCAATGCAACCTATTATAGTCGGGGCTTCGAGGTTGCTGTACAAAAAGATGGTATGAATTCTGGTTATGCTTCTGGTGCTGAGCGCGAAATAGATAGTCTGGCCATGTATGAGCAAATCGAGATTCAACGTGGTGCAGCAGGTTTATTAACAGGGGCAGGACAACCAGGAGGTGTGATTAACTTGGTTAGAAAAAAACCTTTGGCTGAAGATCAAATCAATGTTGCGTTAAAGGCCGGCTCTTGGAGCACTTGGGGAGCGACATTTGATATATCGAATACCTTCTTAGAAGACAATCGCTTGCGTAGTCGTTTTGTTGCTGACTATGAAAACAAAGACTATTTTTATGATGTTGCTGAAAATGAAAATTTAGCTTTATACGGTATTGTTGAATATGATTTATTGCCCAGTACAACTTTAACATTCGGAGCAACATATGACCGTCGTGAAGCAATACCTGAAATAACCGGTGTCCCACGAAATGCAGATGGGAGTGACAGCAAAATTGATAAAACTAAATACCTAGGTGCAGCATGGAATCGTTGGGAGATTGATTCACATTCGTTATTTGCAGGTATAGAACACCGATTTAATGAGGATTGGTCGTTTAAAATCAATGGACAATATGAAAATCGGATTTTGAATTATCAACGTGCTTTTTATGATGGCAATAATCTTAATCTCGATACACATGTATTTGATCAACTTACAGGTTATTTTAGCGGAGACATGAAAATTGAAGATTATGGCTTTGATGCCGCTTTAAATGGTCAGTTTAAGGCATTTGGTCGAAGTCATGATGTGGTATTGGGGTATAACATGCAGCGCTTAGAGGAACCTCGTCCTTGGCTAATGTTAGATCCAATTAAAATTCCAGCGGTGAGCTTGGAAGACTTTGATCCGTATAATGTGTATCGTCCTGATATGCCGCATGTTCCAACGACGACACAACGAGAAACCACTCAAAAAGCTTTTTATGCCATGACACGGCTAAATCCAATCGAACCTTTACACGTTGTAATCGGAGCGCGTTTAGGTCATTGGAAGTTTGTAAATCGAACAATTTCGACTGGCGCTAAAACCAGTGCATATGAAGATCGAAATGTCTTAACTCCCTATGGCGGTATTGTTTATGAGCTCACGGATCAGCTTTCAGTGTATGCAAGTTATGCTGATACTTTCAAAGTGCAAACCAATTACTATACGCTTGAGGGTGATCCTTTAGATCCAGCGGTAGGCGCAAATTATGAATTAGGCATGAAGCAAGAGCTATGGAATGGTAAGGCCATGATCACGGCTGCGTTATTTCGTATAGATGAAGATAACCGTGCTTTGGCAGTCCCAGATACAGAACTGAAGTGTCCTGCGGTGAGTGGTCAATGCTATGCCAATGCGGGCAAAGTACGTAGCCAAGGTTTTGAAACTGAATTTACTGGGGAGTTGTTGGATAATCTACATTTAACTGCGGGTTATACTTTCAATAAAACTGAGTATCTCAATGATATAAAATTTCAAAGTGGCGATACTTATAGTCCCTTCACACCTAAACATATTTTTAAACTTTGGGGGAGTTATACTTTGCCGATGTATGACCAACGTCTAACGCTTGGCGGTGGTGTGAGTTTACAAAGTGAAACCAAGAATATTGCCCAAAATAAGGCGAAGGAACAAATAGATATCGTACAAAGTGGCTATGGTTTATGGAATGCATTTGCAAACTATAAAGTGTCCGATCAAATTAATGTCAGCGTAAATGTAAATAATATCTTTGATAAAACTTATTATAAAAAACTCGGTTCACTGGGCAGTGGTAATTACTATGGTGATCCACGCAGTTTTATGTTGACTCTACGAGCAAAATATTAATCTTTAAACTGTAGTTGATGTTTGGATCAATTGGGGCTCACAGTCGTCTTTGACAATATGACTGTGAGCCTTTTCTTGATCTCAAGACTGACGTTGAGCCTCTAATACACTTAATAACTTCGCTAATTGTTGATCTAAGAGCTCAATATCGGCATGGCTCATGTCTGCGAGTATATTTTGTTCATTTTCCACGTGTCCAGTAATCATTTGGTCAATCAACTTTAGACCTTGCTCCGTTAATTTGACCAACATGCTTCGTGCATCAGCGGGATTGGCAACACGTTGAATTAAACCAGTACTTTCCATACGTTTTAAACGATGTGTCATCGTACCTGAAGTCACCATCAGTGTTGAAAATAATTCTGTTGGGCTCAAGCAGTAAGGCTGACCTGAACGGCGTAAGGCAGCCAACATATCAAACTCCCACAAACTGAGGCCATATTGGGCAAAATGTTGATCAAGCTGTATTTGTAAAAGGGCGGCACAGCGTTGAATTCGCCCAATCGCAGCCATGGGGCTTAAGTCGAGTTCAGGTCGTTCACGAGACCATTGCTTTAAAATTGCATCTACTGCATCGCTTGTTGGAGAATCTTTTTTACTCATTTGTCTTGACTTCAAGATATATTTAAATCAATCTGTATTTTATCTTGAATTGAAGATAAAATCATGCAAAATTCTCAATCCACTACATATATCCGCGATATTTTATTGACAGCCTTGGCGCCTATGATTTGGGGGTCAACGTATATTGTTGCTTCAGAGCTTTTACCTGCAGACCGACCTTTTACTGCAGCTTTAATACGCGTACTGCCTGCTGGCTTAGTATTGTTGTTATGGGCTAGACAATTTCCCCGCAAACAAGATTTCTGGCGATTAACTGTGTTAGCTATTTTAAATATTAGTGCTTTTCAAGCCTTACTCTTTGTGGCTGCATATCGTTTACCAGGTGGTTTGGCTGCGGTTTTAGGTGCTGTGCAACCCTTAATATTGATGGGACTGATATGGGCTGTGGACAGTAAAGCACCCAATAAAATGGCTTTAATCGCGGCGAGTATGGGGGTAGTGGGTATGGCGGTTTTACTTTTGTCGCCAGAAACAGTATTTGAACCGATAGGTATGCTTGCTGCGCTATTGGGTGCAACGAGTATGGCCGCAGGCGTGTGGTTGACTCAGCGCTGGAAGATTCCAATGTCAGTACAAGCTTTAACAGGTTGGCAATTGTTATTGGGTGGCCTGATGTTATTCCCAATCGCTTATGTATTTGACCCAGCTTTACCTGAACTCAATCGCCATCAAATCATGGGTTATGTCTATCTGTGCTTGATCGGGGCATTATTGGCTTATGTACTTTGGTTTCGTGGCGTTGCCCGTTTACCCGCTGTTGCTGTGGCATCGCTTGGATTACTGAGCCCTTTAACAGCGATCTTGTTGGGTTGGCTATTTTTATCGCAAAGTATTACTGGTGTAGCTTTACTGGGTCTAGTTGTTGTACTGATTAGTGTTTTTGCTGTGCAATATAGTGCGAGTAAAGCTTAGCTCTGTACTGAGTACTTTATTTGGCTAAACGGGATAGGCATCTGTCCCGATCTCTTTAATCACAGTATCTACTGAATAATGCCCCCAGTGTGATAACTGTTCAATAAAAAAACGGAATTCAGTTTCAGTGAAATGGGTGATGATCATATAGCAAGCTGAACCAGAGGTTTTGTAGCATGCTGTGAGTTGTTCTTGCTGATTAATAAATTGTTCAAAACTTTCAAATTGATTGTTTTGCATCATGAGTCGAATGAATTGAGTGTGTTCATGTTGGACTTGTATCGTATATTTCTGAATATATCCGAGCGCTTGCAGCCGACTAATTCGTTGGCCAACGGCCTGACCAGTGCGATGAACTCGTAGGCCAATATCCTTATGGCTCAAGCGAGAGTTGCCTTGTAAGAGTTTTAAAATTTTACGATCTGTAGTATCGAGTGGTAGAGACATATTGATTCCTTTATAACGAACTTTCAGTGTGAAAGGCTTGAGGAATGATCTCTTTCATCAAGTTATTCATCACTATGATTTTCCCTGCTAATTTAAATACTTAACCTGATGAGTATAGCCTAATGAAAAAAACTGCATTATTGGTGATTGATGTACAAAATGATTATTTTGCCAACGGTAAGATGGAGCTACATCATCCAGAAGATGCTTTGAACAATATTAATCGATTAGAACAGCACTTCATTCAAGCAAAACAACCTATTATTTATATACAGCATATTTTTAAAGATCCTGATGCTGCATTTTTTGTGCAAGATACGGATGGTGTTAAGTTGCATGCTGATCTTAAGATTGATGAAGATTCAACAATTATTATCAAGCATTTTCCGAACAGTTTTTTCCAAACCACATTACAACAGCACCTAAAACAGATGGGGGTGAGTCAACTGCTCATTACTGGAATGATGACGCATATGTGTGTTGATGCGACTACACGAGCTGCACTTGAGTTGGGTTATGAAACTGTTGTGGTGAGTGACGCAACAGCGACTAAATCCCTTCAATTTGCCGAACATGCAGTGGATGCCCAAACAGTCCAATATACACTTCTTGCTGCATTGCAAATGATTAGTGAGTTAAGTTTGACTCAAGACGTGCTCAATACAATTGATCTGAGTACAGTTTAAGGCCTTAAGCTTGATTCATTGGACTGATTTTATGGAAAGACATAGCATGATAAGCTGTTATTCATTGAGCTTTATACTGCGTGTTGCGATGAAACTCGGTATATACTTTTCAATTTCGAAGCGGGGATATGGTTGCATTTCTTCAAAGTAATCAGCCAGTACTAAACCTGTTTGTAGCTGTCCCTGAATTTGACTGAGCAGGCTATGTCCAAAGATCATGGCCTGTTGTTGCTCAATTTTATGTTGTAAGGCAGCGGGTTCAAGGTCATTTATATCGGCATAGGGAAGTTTATAACAGGGTTTAATTAAGCCTTGTTCAGCGTAACTTGGGTCGCGATCGGCAATAAAAATGACTGGATTAAAAAAGCTAGATAATAATGCGCCACCAGCTTTAAGTACGCGATGGCATTCTTTCCATACACGTTCAATATCAGGTACATACTGATTGGAAATTGGATGAATGATCAAATCAAAACTGGCATGAGCAAAGCGTGATAAATCCTGCATATCACCTTGTTCCAGTTGTAGAGCTAAGTCATCACGTGTAGCCACCATTTTATCTTTGGCCAATTGCTCAGCAGATAAATCAAATACTGTTACCTGCGCACCAGCTGCTGCAAGAATCGGTGCTTGTTGACCGCCTGCGGAAGCCAAACACAGGATATTTTTGCCTTGAATATTGCCTAACCATTTGTGTGGAAGCGGGGAAGGTGTGAGATGGATTTGCCATTCACCTTGACGTGCTGCAGCAACTTGCTCTGAGCTAACTGGTTGAGACCACGGGCTATTTTGTTTGGATTGCTGATCCCAAGCAGTATTATTGTGTGCGATTAAGTCGATTGATGGCATTGTTAGTTTCCTTTGTTTGGGATGAACTTGTATAAATCAATAATAATATAAAAACTCTGATGCATGGTTTGGTTGATCGTGCTAGACTTAGAGAAATCGGGTGTGTTCCCGATTTTTTTATGCGGAAACGACCGCTTTGGCAAATATTTAGGTTTACAACATGCCGATTGCAGAGACCTGGTTATTACCTGATGGTGTAGCTGATGTACTACCAGAGCAGGCGCAAGTCATAGAAACTTTGCGCCGTAAAGCATTGGATTTCCTCGCTCGTCGAGGTTATCAGCTGGTGTATACCCCATTTATTGAATACATCGAATCACTTTCTTCTATTAGTGATTCAAATCAAGATTTAGATCTTGCCACATTTAAAATTATCGATCAGCTCAGTGGTCGTTTGCTTGGTGTACGTGCGGATATGACGCCGCAAGTTGCACGCATCGACGCACATGTGCATCCAGTCGAAGGCATTGCACGTTATTGCTATGCAGGTACTGTCTTACATACTAAACCACAAGGTTTTAATACCAACCGTGCACCCTTACAGTTAGGTGCTGAGTTATTTGGTTCAAGTTGTATTGATGCAGATGTTGAGCTTGTAGATTTGATGCTGAGTTTACTTGAGCATGCAGGCTTTGCTGACGGAATCCATTTGGATTTAGGTCATGTGGGTTTATTTAGAAGCTTGGTAAAACATGCCAACTTAGATAAAGACGCAGAACAACATTTGTCTGATCTATATCAGCGCAAAGCTCTGCCTGAACTTGCTGCCTACACACATGATTTACCTTGTGGTGCAGATTTTAATGCATTAGGGCGTTATGCCAGTGATTTAAATGCATTGCGTCAAAACTTAAGTCCACAAGTGTGGGCGGATGATGAGTTTGCGATGGCATTTAATGCTTTAGCAACGACAAGTGCTGAAATTCAAAAGCGTTGGCCAAATCTACATATTGGTATAGATGTGGTCGAGCTGCGTTCTTACCACTACCACACTGGACTGACCTATGCCGTGTATGCACCCCATCGTGCAGCACCTTTGGCCCAAGGTGGTCGTTATGATGGTATTGGTAAACACTTTGGGCGTGCACGTCCAGCGACTGGTTTTAGTTGCGATCTTTATGCGCTGTGTGCAGGTCAGTTTGAACCTGTTTCAGTGGTGGTTGCTCCTAAGGGAAGCCAGCAAGATCTATTGGAAGCAATCGCTCAATTGCGTGCAGAAGGCCGCAATGTGATACAGCTTTTAGGTCAAGATGATGTGGATTCGGTTGCCTATGCGACGCATCGACTACAACACATCAATGGACAGTGGGCCGTTGAACAAATTTAATGACATGGTGGGCAAGTTGCCCACTAGGTTGCAATTTTAACAGCATGATGTAATGAGGCTATTATGGGCAAGAATGTTGTGGTACTCGGTACCCAATGGGGTGACGAAGGTAAAGGTAAAATCGTCGACCTGCTCACCGATCAAGCGGCTGCGGTAATTCGCTATCAAGGTGGTCATAACGCGGGTCATACACTCGTAGTTGGTGGTAAAAAGACTGTATTACACCTCATTCCGTCAGGTATTTTGCGTGAAAACGTGATGTGCTTAATCGGTAATGGTGTGGTACTTTCACCAGCAGCATTGATCGAGGAAATGAACATCCTTGAACAAGAAGGTGTACCAGTTAAAGAGCGCTTACGTGTGTCTCCAAACTGTCCATTGATTTTACCGAACCACATTGCTTTAGACCAAGCACGTGAGAAAAAACGTGGAAATGCCAAAATTGGTACAACTGGTCGTGGTATTGGTCCAGCGTATGAAGATAAAGTTGCGCGCCGTGCAGTTCGTGTTGCTGACTTGATTCGTGGTGGTGAACATTTAAAAGCACTTTTAGTTGAGTTGCTTGAATACCATAATTTCCAATTGACTCAATTTTACGGCGTTGAAGCTGTTCAACTTGAAGATGTATTGGCGCTATGTGATCAATGGCGTGAAGTTTTAGCTCCATTAGTAATTGATGTAATCAGTGAATTGCACACATTACGTAAAAATGGTGAAAACTTGATGTTTGAAGGTGCACAAGGTTCTTTACTTGATGTTGACCATGGTACATATCCGTATGTTACATCTTCAAATACCACTGCTGGTGGGGTAAGTTCTGGTTCTGGTCTAGGTCCATTACACCTTGACTATGTCCTTGGTATTACTAAAGCATATACAACACGTGTAGGTGCAGGTCCATTCCCAACTGAGTTGGTTTATGACGCTGCGAATGACGTGGGCGATGCAATTGGTAAACATTTAGGTACAGTAGGCCATGAATTTGGTGCTTCTACTGGTCGTCAGCGCCGCTGTGGTTGGTTCGACGCAGAAATTCTACGTCGTTCAGTTGATGTAAACTCATTGTCTGGTATTTGCTTGACTAAACTTGATGTACTTGACGGTTTAGAAGAAGTGAAAATCTGTGTAGGTTATGAGTCTGAAGACTGTGGTTGTGCCGGCTCTTCTGATGCTTTGGCATTTGAAACTTTAAAACCAATCTATGAAACTATGCCAGGTTGGAGCGAGTCTACAGTGGGTCTAACTCAAGTTGACCAACTTCCAGCGAATGCTTTGGCTTATGTAAAACGCTTAGAGCAATTGATCGAATGCCCAATTGATATTATTTCAACGGGTCCTGATCGTGCTGAGACCATTGTTATACGTCATCCATTTGACGCATAATATGTGCTTTGGGCTGAACTTAAGTTGAGTTTGGCTTTAAGTAAAATGAAGCCCTGTGAATACAGGGCTTTGTTGTTTTTGATCTTGATGTAAAAATATTCAGTTAAAAATAAGACTTATCAGACTAAAGTCCAGTGTTATCTGTTTGTGCTCATCGATCAAACTCAGTACAAGCTTATGAGTGTTTAAAGATGAAATTACTGCCTAATATTTCCAAAACAATTTTTCATTCCTTTATTTTCGCTTTAGGAGGAGCACCGACAATTGCCATGTGGCTCAGTACAGAGCGTGTAGCTGATCCTGAGTTGTTTTTTAGTGCATTTATTAGTCTTACGGTTTTGCTTGCATGTGTCCTATTGCCGATTATTTTTATACAGAATATATTCTTACTCATTAAAAGACAGAGTCCTATCGTTGAAGATAAGGTTGCTCATTTAAGTTGGTTTTATTTGATATTGAATGTAATTTGTCTTATATATTGGTTACTTAGAGTGGCAAATTTAATTTAGAACACTATGATTTTACATAACGTGTATATGTTCTCCATAATGTGATGATTTTAATGATTTAATATTTTGTCTATAATATTGAAAAATATAAGTAATATTTATCTGGAGTTTAGATATGTGGAATAAATCGGCCATTGCTGTGTTGCTTGCTGGCTTGGTGACTTTGTCTGGGTGTACGACGATGGCCGATCTGGCAGGAGCTGACACTCAAAGCCTAAATGCTATGTCAGCCAAAGCATTTAATGAGACCATTGTAAAAGCTCAAGCAGATCGTACTTTAGACACCAGCTCTAATACTTATCGCCGTGTTAATGCAGTGTTTTTACGTATGAAACCTTATGCTGATCAGCTCAATCAAACCGGTGCACCCTTTGACTGGAAATTGGCTGTATTAAAATCAAATACGATGAATGCTTATGTTGCCCCAGGAGGCAAAGTGGTGTTCTATACTGCGATTGTAGAAAAGGTCAAACTTACTGATAACGAAATTGCTGCGATTATGGGTCATGAAATGACACATGCATTAGAAGAGCACTCTAAAAGTAAGATTGGTGCACAGGCCTTGACCAGCCTTGCCATTGGGATTGGTTCTAGTTATGCAGCAGGTGCTGGAGCTGGCAACCTCGGTTCTGCTTTAGAGTTAGGTGGCTTAGTTGGAGTAGGTTTGCCGTATTCACGTAGTTTGGAAAGTCGTGCTGATGTTGGTGGTTTAATGCTTATGGCACGTGCTGGATATGACCCTAAAGCTGCTGTGACTTTATGGGAAAAAATGGAAAAGATGGATGGTGCTCAAGGTTCATCATTCTTATCGACTCACCCAGCAAACAGTAAACGTATCGATGATATGCGTAAAAATTTACCTGCAGCACAGCAGATTTATAATGCGAGCTCACGCAGGTAAAACAGCAATTCAAAAGAATATATAATTTAATTAAACCCAGTTCACTGAACTGGGTTTAATGTTTTTAGATTTCGACTTCGGTAATTTCTTCAAGATCGTCTATAAAGCTTTTTTGGTCTTCAACATTAATGTACTCCATATAGCCACGGCCCTTAATTTTTTGTTGATGAAAATGGCCGTTATATTGAAAACTACTGACATAGCCGCGGCCACGACCGTAGTGAAACGGTGCATCAGCAGTGGCAAAAATTTCAAAAAACTCGTTGCCTTGTTCATCAAGAGCTTGCCAAGAAAAGTTCTTGGGTAGGCGCATTTTTTCGCCACTCGGTGAGCTGAACTCATCTAAATGATGGGCAATGACCTTGAAAGTTACTTGCTGATAAACCTCGTTATTTTGGTTGAGGCGACGTACATGCATACTCACCACAGCAGGTGTGTTAATTAGGTTGGCTTGTGTGAGTATAATCTGAGTCTGTTCATCAATATTAATGATTTGGTGGGTAAAAAAATCGATAGGGATTTTATACTGATCACTAATTTTTGTTTGAATTAAGCTGTGCAAACCTACAGCACGTGCGTACTCATAACTACACAAACCCTTTTGTTCAATGCGCTGTTGATTATATTCAATATGACCATGATATTGGCTGAGTAAGCTGAAATGATCATATACCGGGGTTTTAATAAACCAAGATACTTGGTTGCTAATATGTAGAAAGAAATGGAATTTAAGTTGGTTGTATTCTCCATGAACTTCAATATGTGGCAATGCACCACTGATGGTAATTTCTTTACCAAACTGTAGTAGGTGGCCATCATTTTGAATATGTGTTTCCTCTGGAATCACATATGCCTTGAGCAAGGGTTGTGCTGTATTGGCTGTACTGGAAAAAACAGATGCATGTTCTCGAGGGGATTGTTGATCATCTTCTGTTGCATCAAAGGCAAGGGCACTCGGTGTGCCAAGTAAAATAACAATATTTAAATAACGAAATGGCTCATCCAAAACGGGGAAAAAAATGCCGTATTGTGTCCAGCTATAATACTTTTCGTCTAATCGCGGCAAAATAATATTGTGTTGTTGAAAGGGCTGAGTGGAATGAGACAGGGCACTATCTACCAGTGGTTTTCCCCATAGCATGCCCAGCCCCATTACCTTACTCAATATTGATATTGGTGGATTTACTTTCATTTTTATTTCCATACGCTGGCATAGTCTTTTTAGCGTATGGATAAGTTAAGTATTATTCCAATATCTTTCAGGACAACAATAAGGCATTTTAGGACAATTACTGTGTATTTTTGCCTTGCAGTGATTGTGAACCAATCCAATGCTTAGAAAATTGGTATGCTGCACGGCCACTACGTTGTCCACGTGCTTGGCACCATCTTAAACTCTCTGCACGTACATGTTCATCAAAAGCCAAACCTGCACGTAGAAGATAATGTTCAATAATTTGCAAGTATAACTGCTGATCCATGGGGTAGAAAGACAGCCAGATACCAAAGCGGTCAGATAAAGAAATTTTTTCCTCAATCGCTTCTTGTGGATGCAATTCTTTATACTGCGGCACGCCAACTTGAGTAATAGGTGTGTTCTCAGACATAAACTCAGGCAGTAGATGACGGCGGTTACTGGTCGCATAAATAATGAAATTATTTGCACCTGACTGTAATGAGCCATCTAAAACACTTTTTAAACTTCGGTAGTTTTCATCTTCAGCATTAAATGCCAAATCGTCACAGTACACGATAAATTTTTCAGGGCGGTCTTTAATGAGTTTTTGAATCAGCGGTAGATCTGATAGGTCATCTCGTTCGATTTCAATTAAGCGTAAACCTTGATCATGATAATGACTCAATAGTGCACGTACCACAGAGGATTTCCCAGTACCACGTGAGCCTGTGAGTAAGATGTCATTGGCAGGTAAGCCAGCTAAGAATTGTTCTGTATTTTGCAGAATAATTTTCTTTTGACGATCGATACCCATTAGGTCATCTAATTGAAATTGTTTTGGTTGAAAAATAGGTTTCAGTTGTTTTTCCTGCCAGTAAAAAGCTGGCGCAGAAAAGTCCGGTTGTTGTATAGGTGGGGGGAGGACCTGTTGGAGTTGTCCTAATACTATCGATATAGATTTTAATAAATCTTCTGGTAAATCAAGGCTTGCCATAAAATTCTTCACTTATTTAAAATCCATACATAGTAGCAAACCTTGAAAGTGATGTGCAGCTTAACGGAAGTGGAAAAAATAATACTTTAAGCTTGGGCAATATCCTTATATGATCGCTAGGGTAAACAGGAATTGATTAAATTGATAAATCGAAAAATGTCAAGAGGTACATATGATCTTAGACTACAACCATGATCTGAATCCGCATCAAGCGTACCGTATAAAAAAATTAAAACGCCAACTTAATCAGGCTCAAAATTATAACGAATGGAAGTCTATTGCGTTAAAACTGGATGAGGAGACCGGTGCGCAAGAGTGGAAATATGATAACAGTTCACCTTATTTTGATACTGAAATTATTGCTTATCGCTTAAATATGTTGCGGCGTTATCGTAGTCAAAATCGTATTACGGATTTAATCTATATTTTACGTGAAGGTTTTAGCTACGATATCGGGAATATAGGCCATCCAATGTTGTATGGTTCGACCTATATCGGGACTAAAAAAATTATTGAAGATTATATTGATGAAGTCAGTGACTCCTTACTTTTTATTGCCTCTGCTGCTTGTAGCAGCCTGAGTTTAGAAGAAAAACTTAACTTTTTTAATAACTGTAGTAAAGCCTATGGTCAACCTGCAATTATGTTTTCAGGTGGTGCAACATTAGGTTTATTTCATACAGGCGTATGTAAGGCCTTACTTGAACAAGATCTTTTGCCAAAGGTTTTGTCTGGATCAAGTGCGGGGGCAATTATGACTGCCATGCTAGGAACACGCGCACCAGAAGATATTCAGGCAACACTTAAAGGGGACTACTTTTATAGTGAGGCTTTTAAGTTCCGCTCATTAAAAGATATGTTAAAGGGCAATGGTGGTGTTGCAGATGTACGTTACTTAAAGAAATTTTTAATTGAGAATTTAGGTGATGTAACTTTTGAAGAGGCCTATCAGCGTTCGGGGCTTGATATCAATATTACCGTTGCTCCTTATGATGTGTCACTTGAAGGAGCAAGGATTATGAATAAATATACTTCCCCTGATTTGTTGGTTTGGAGTGCTGTGCTCGCTTCGTGTGCTGTACCAGTGCTATTCCCGCCAGTACGTTTAACCAGTAAACGCTATGATGGCGTGCATACACCATATATGGCGAAGACACGCTGGGTGGATGGAAGTGTTCAAAGTGACTTCCCGCAAGAGCGCATGGGTAAACTGTATAATTTAAATTACACCATTGCCTGTCAAGTGAATCCACACATTGTGCCATTTATGCAAACCGATGAAGAACGTTACCGTAAAGACCTGCTGAGTTGGCCTGAACGTATTATTCGTGAGCAAGGTAAGAGTATTGCGATGAGTACGATGGATTTTACCCGAAGCAGAATGTCTCGGTTGCCATCTTTACGCCGTATGCTTGATCAAGGTTATGGCATTATCGATCAGCGCTATTATGGGGATGTTAATATTATCGGTCAGTTTAACCTAAAGCATTATATGTATATGTTGCAAAACCCTAGACCTAATTTATTTAACTCCTTGCAACGCGAAGGAGAGCAGGCAACTTGGCCGAAAATATCTAGTATTGAAACACATGCGCGTATTGGTAAAACCATTGAGCACTGTCTAGCGGACATCAATACAAAACTTGAGGAGTTACAACGAGAACATACGGCTGGTGTTTAATCCAAAAGCGTATTTGCAACTGAATCCTGCGCAGAATATGAGCCATCATCTTGCTACGGGACGTTTACTTTATTACTGTCAGGATCAGCAGCCTGCTTATTGGTTGAAATTACAAGTAAAAGGAGTGGATGTAAAAAGTGAAACTTCTTTTGAGCATGAGTTAGGGGTTTATCAAAAACTACAGCTTTTGCATCAGCAGAAATTACTGATGAAGCCGAGCGCAGCATCTGTTTGCTTAACGCATCAACTTATCCCGTCTACACATATACTTGGCGGACCTGAACATCTTGTATCCCACGCGTTGATGCTTGCGGATAGTCAGGCGTTGTTTGTGCCTACAGAGCTCAATTTTGCAACCCAACTGCATCTTTTAATTCAAAGTTTAAATGTATTGGGACAGCTGCACGATGAAGGTTATGTACATGGTGATTTAAAAACTCAGCATTTTCGGCGACAACAACAGCAGTGTTATTTGATTGACTTTGAACAATGTGTCGAGATCGGAGTGCAGGTTGAGAATACAGTAACTGCGACACCTCGCTATATGGCACCTGAACTTTTCCATGCCAAGAAAAAAACCATTCAGACTGATATCTATGCGTTAGGCGCAATATGGTTGCAGTGGCTGAATCATGTACGTTGGCCGAGTCGGAGTTACATCGATTGGGCTTATTGGCACTGTCAGTTTTTATCTGTAGAGCTTGATCGAGATTTTGCTATGTTACAGCCGATCTTAATGCGTATGTTGGCTAAAAATCAGTCGCAACGCTATCAGCATATTGAAGAAATAAGGCTTGATTTGGCGAGAGTTGTTTGAAAAATATATGAAAAACACATTTTTGTTTTATATTTAAGCAAACAATAATCTTTTTTGAGAAAAAAGCTTGTCAGCTCTGAGTGATCTCTATAATATACACAGCCATCGGGGGCGTGGCGAAATTGGTAGACGCACTGGATTTAGGTTCCAGCGCCGCAAGGTGTAAGAGTTCGAGTCTCTTCGCCCCCACCAACTTATATCATGAAGTGGCTTTAAATCACGATGTTAAGTTAAATAGAGGATTGGTGTAATGGTAGCATGACGGTCTCCAAAACCGTTCGTCAAGGTTCGAATCCTTGATCCTCTGCCAGATTAAGTTGTTAATATTCCAAATATATAGTTTTATATTGGGGGCGTGGCGAAATTGGTAGACGCACTGGATTTAGGTTCCAGCGCCGCAAGGTGTAAGAGTTCGAGTCTCTTCGCCCCCACCATTTTATAAGGACAAGATCACTATCTTGTCCTTTTTTTTATTCTTTATTTGCTGAAAAGCTGATTCTAAATTAAGTAAAAGTGCGCACCATATATAAAAAAGGCACTACGATGAGGTAGTGCCTAAATAGGGAACTTCGTTTTAAAATAATGATGTGATGAAGATTACATATGTAGCTAATGTCCAACAGGTATAAAATCAATCAAAATCTTGCAAGTACAGCACATATATCCAGATGATATTGAGTCATAATAGATAAATTTAAGCTTTCAGGTGGTCCTCAAACTCTTCACCTAATTGAACAGCCAATGAATTACCAGCCAAATCACAGGTGACTAAGCCATATTCTTTCTTAAAACTAAAGGTAAAACCTTTACCATCTGCTAAGTTTTTCACCGAGTATCCTAGCTTTTCTAACCAAATTCTAAATGCAATTAAGTTTTTTGCTTTAACGACTTTTTTCATCCTAAATCTCCTTCAAGCTTGCATGGGAAATTAATAAGGGTTATCTACAAATTTTTAAAGGGTCAATGAAAGTTATCATACGCTTAACTGGTCAAAATACATCAGAATGTTCGTATCAAAATAAAAATAATGCTACAAAAAATCAATGTATTTGAAATTTGCATTTTCAACAATATTGTTTTTAAACAATGGCTTGTATTGTTATTTTTGCTCAATTCTACTTTTTTTATGCAAAATGAGGACACTGATATTTATTAATTTTATTTTATTGATTTTATTGTTGAAAATGTAAAGAAAAATGTCAGTGTAAGCCCTTGGTAACAAAATAGCTGAATCACGTTAGTGAAAATGACACAGAGGATTAAATCAATGCACTGAAAATAAATATGATGCTGTGCAGTTTTATGCAACAGCAGCATATTTTGATCAAAATAGACGCAAATTTTAAGGTTTAAAAATGATCCTTACGTTGTCTAAGCTCGGTGAAGTCCGCTAGATTTTCAGCGCGTAAAAACGGATTGGTCGCCAATTCAAGTTCAATGCTACTTGGTAGAGTGATTTCAGAATATTGGCGCTGTTTGCGGACTTGATCTAGACGTTGTTGAAGTGCAAGGTTGTTGGGTTCAACTGTGATGGCAAACTCGGCATTGGAAAGCGTATATTCATGTGTGCAATAGACTTGTGTTTGTATGGGTAATGCTGCCAGTCGGTTCAAGCTATGAAACATTTGTTCAGCAGTACCTTCAAACAGGCGACCACATCCCATGGCAAATAGGGTATCCCCACAAAATACGCTTTCTAAGCTTTCAATAAAATAAACGATATGTCCAAGGGTATGACCAGGGACAGCAATAATATCGACACGAAGATCATGAAAATATACTTGATCTTGGTCGTCAAGTGGATGATCAATAAATGGGATCTTACTGAGTTCGGCGCGTGGTCCATAGACTGAAATATGTTGTTCTGCGATCAGTTGTGGTACGCCACCAATGTGGTCTTTATGCCAGTGAGTTAGCCAAATTTGTTTTAGGGTGAGTTGGTGATCACGACAAAATTGTTGTACTAAATGCGCTTCAGTTGGATCGATTGCAATGACTTCACGGCTAGCTTGGTGCTCAATTAGCCAAATATAATTTTGTAATGCATTCTTAACATCAATGACATGAATTTTATAGGCCATACAGATCTTCCTTGTGAGGCAAGTAACATTGCATATGAACAATGGCGATAATGGATTTAATCTCATGTAATCTTGTATATACAACTACAATGAACATAGACTAAACTCAGTATAGCATTAAGAGAAATTGAGTTTGAGCATGTCAACCGAATTAAGCCTAGATGATTTTAATTTATCAACAAATGATGAACCTTTACCGATCTATGCTCGCGTAAAAAAACAGATTCAGCAGCGGATCAATGACGGGAGTTGGAAGAGTAACGATAAAATACCTTCTGAGAGCGATTTTGTTAAGCATCTAGGTTGCAGTCGTATGACCATCAATCGGGCATTACGTGAACTGACACAAGAGGGTTTATTGCTGCGTATTCAGGGAGTTGGTTCTTTTGTCGCTGAAGGGCAACGCCATAGTGCCTTATTTCAGATTAATAATATCGCAGATGAAATTGTTGCTCGTAATCATGTACATCGTGCTGAAATATTGGTTTTAGAAAAAATTAAAGCCAATGCTGAGCAAAGCATGTTGATGCAAAAACGAGTGGGTGATGTGTTATTTCATTCTGTGATTTTACATTTTGAAAATGATGTACCTGTGCAAATTGAAGACCGTTTGGTGAATGCAGCTTTACTGCCAGAATATTTGCAACAGGATTTTCATCAAATCACGCCGAATGCATATTTGATGGCCAACACACCGATGACCGAAGGTCAGCATGTGGTGGATGCAATTTTGGCGACAACCGAACAGTGTAAATGGTTAAAAATAAATAAATCAGAGCCTTGTTTGCAGATTCGTCGCCGCACTTGGTGTAATAAGCAGTTGATATCTAGTGCAAGACTGATTTACCCAGGAAGTCGTTATAGTTTAGAGGGGCGGTTTGTATCATGATACAAATATTGACATCCGCTAATTATAAGACCATGCCATGGAAAAATGGTTTGGGCAGTACCATTGAATTGGCACGAGATGCAGGGCAGGACATGCAACAGTTCTTGTGGCGTATTTCCATGGCAGATGTCTCTACGAATGGTCCATTCTCAATTTTTCCTGATCGGCAGCGCCTGTTGAGTATCTTAGAGGGCGAGGGGTTAAGATTGAATTTTGTGCAGCGAGGTTTGCAGCAAACGGTTAAGGGCTTAGATGTATGTGCTTTCTCTGGGGAGGATGTAATTGAGTCTGTACTGCTTGATGGTCCTGTTCGAGATTTTAATTTAATTTACAGTGCAGCACACTTTTCGGCGCAAATGAAAAAATTTAATGGCGACCTAACAGCTATTGAATTGAATAGTGGTGCTGAGATCATTTTAATTTATAACCATGCACAGCCAATAACCTTAGAACTCGATCAGCAATACTATCCATTAAACTCTGGGGAGAGTCTGAAAGTTGAAAAAAATAGTGATATACAACTAATAAAATTTCTTAAAAATACACCTTTTACAGGGGTGATCATCGAATTATACGCACGATAAGTCGCTTTATAATTTTTTAAAAAATTTAAAAAGCATCATTGTTGTCTTATTTTTAAAATATAAATAAATAAAAAACAGTACCTTATTTTTAATTAATCATTTTTTTATTTCAGCATCTTCACAAGAGCTTATTTTGCTGTGTATTATGTACTTGTATAGATAAGTAAATACATATTCATGTATGTTAATTAAGGTAAAGTTTTAAGGTTCAACTGTTCAATAAGGAGTTTTGACAGTGTCAAAGGAAATTACAAAATATAGAGATGTGGAAATCAGAGCACCACGAGGTACAACACTGAACGCCAAAAGTTGGCTAACAGAAGCACCATTACGTATGCTCATGAATAACCTAGATCCTGATGTCGCTGAGAATCCTAAAGAGTTGGTGGTTTATGGTGGTATTGGTCGTGCCGCGCGTAACTGGGAATGTTATGACAAAATCATTGATACATTAAAAAATCTGGAAGATGATGAAACATTATTGGTGCAATCAGGTAAACCAGTAGGTGTTTTTAAAACGCATGCTGACGCACCTCGCGTATTGTTAGCCAATTCTAATTTGGTACCACATTGGGCAAATTGGGAACACTTTAATGAACTAGATGCAAAAGGTTTGGCTATGTATGGCCAGATGACAGCTGGTTCATGGATTTATATTGGTAGCCAAGGGATCGTTCAAGGAACTTACGAAACCTTCGTCGAAGCTGGTCGACAACATTTTAATGGTGACTTAACTGGGTGTTGGGTCTTAACTGCAGGTCTAGGTGGGATGGGTGGTGCGCAGCCACTGGCAGCAACTTTAGCGGGTGCTTGTTCTTTAAATATTGAGTGTCAACAAAGTAGTATCGATTTTCGCTTACGTACACGTTATGTCGATGAGCAGGCCACTGATCTAGACGATGCTTTAGCAAGAATTGAAAAATATACGCAACAAGGTAAAGCGATTTCAATTGCACTTCATGGAAATGCGGCAGAAATTTTACCTGAATTGGTACGCCGTGGTGTACGCCCAGATATGGTCACGGATCAAACCAGTGCACATGATCCACTTAATGGTTATTTACCAATAGGTTGGACATGGGAAGAATACCGCCAACGTTCCAAAACAGAGCCTGATGCGGTTGTCAAAGCAGCCAAACAGTCTATGGCAAAACATGTTCAAGCGATGTTGGATTTTCAAGCAATGGGTATTGCGACTTTTGACTATGGCAATAACATTCGTCAAATGGCAAAAGAGCAAGGTGTGACCAATGCCTTTGATTTTCCAGGTTTTGTACCAGCATATATCCGACCATTATTTTGCCGTGGGATAGGGCCTTTCCGTTGGGTGGCTTTGTCAGGAGATCCTGAAGATATCTATCGCACAGATGCTAAAGTGAAAGAATTAATTCCTGATGATGCACATTTACATCGTTGGTTAGATATGGCACGTGAACGTATTAGTTTCCAAGGTTTACCTGCACGTATATGTTGGGTTGGCCTTGGTCTACGTGCCAAATTGGGCCTAGCTTTCAATGAAATGGTCCGTAGCGGTGAAGTTTCTGCTCCGATCGTCATTGGTCGTGATCATTTAGATTCAGGTTCTGTTTCAAGTCCTAACCGTGAAACTGAGGCCATGCAAGATGGCTCAGATGCTGTATCGGATTGGCCATTATTAAATGCATTACTCAATACTGCTGGTGGAGCAACTTGGGTGTCTTTACACCACGGTGGTGGTGTAGGTATGGGCTTCTCACAGCATTCTGGGGTAGTGATTGTGTGCGATGGTACCGATGAGGCCGCTGCACGTATTGCAAGAGTATTGACCAATGATCCTGCAACAGGCGTTATGCGTCATGCCGATGCAGGTTATGACATCGCTGTACAATGTGCCAAGGAACAAGGCTTAAAGCTTCCAATGATCACAGGTTAGTGATAAAGCAAAGCTAAAAACCTAAACAATAGCCCAAAGACCCGTTATTGTTTAGGTAAAAATAATCGAAAAACATCTGGAAATTACAATGAATATACTTTTACACCCAGGACAATTAAAACTCGCTGATCTACGCGAAGCGTATTTAAATCCCATTAAAGTTGAACTCGATCACAGTGCACACGCTGCGATTGAAGCAAGTGTTGCTTGTGTTAATGCAATTGTTGCTGAAGGACGTACAGCCTACGGTATCAATACGGGTTTTGGTTTATTGGCCTCGACAAAAATTGCCAATGAAGATTTAGAAAAATTACAACGCTCATTGGTATTGTCCCACGCTGCTGGTGTAGGTGCGGCATTAGATGACAACATGGTGCGTTTAATCATGTTACTCAAAGCCAATAGTTTAGCTCGTGGTTTTTCGGGTATTCGTTTAAAAGTTATTGAAGCGCTATTGGCATTAATTAATGCTGAAGTTTATCCACATATCCCATTAAAAGGGTCTGTGGGTGCTTCTGGTGACTTGGCGCCTTTGGCTCATATGTCATTGGTTTTACTGGGTGAAAGTAAAGCACGTTATAAAGGTCAATGGTTGCCTGCGGTTGAAGCATTAAAGATTGCTGGACTGGAGCCAATTTCATTGGCTGCAAAAGAAGGCTTGGCACTGTTAAATGGTACTCAAGTTTCAACTGCTTATGCTTTGCGTGGTCTGTTTGAAGCTGAAGACCTATTTGCGGCTGCAACAGTTTGTGGTGGTCTGAGTGTTGAAGCAATGCTGGGTTCACGTGCACCATTTGATGCACGCGTACACGCGGTACGTGGTCAACAAGGGCAAATTGATGTTGCAGCAGCATATCGAGATTTATTGACCGAAGGTAGTGAAGTTTCTGAATCACATAAAGACTGCTCTAAAGTACAAGATCCGTACTCACTGCGCTGCCAACCTCAGGTGATGGGCGCATGTTTAACTCAAATTCGTCAAGCTGCAGAAGTGTTGGCTATTGAATCGAATGCTGTATCTGATAACCCATTGGTATTTGCTGCAGAAGGTGATGTGATTTCAGGGGGGAATTTCCACGCTGAACCCGTTGCGATGGCAGCAGATAACTTGGCATTGGCGATTGCTGAAATTGGTTCACTCTCAGAACGTCGTATCTCTATGATGATGGACCGACATATGTCACAATTGCCGCCTTTTTTAGTGGCTAATGGTGGGGTAAATTCTGGCTTTATGATTGCACAGGTGACTGCAGCTGCTTTGGCGAGTGATAACAAAGCATTGGCACATCCAGCAAGCGTAGACAGTTTACCAACATCGGCTAACCAAGAAGACCATGTCTCAATGGCTCCAAATGCAGGTAAGCGGTTGTGGGAAATGGCTGAAAACACGCGTGGTGTTTTGGCTGTGGAATGGTTAGGTGCTTGTCAGGGTCTCGATTTTCGTGAAGGTTTAAAGAGTTCGCCTAAACTTGAACAAGCAAGAAAGATTTTAAGAACACAAGTTCCTTATTACAGTGAAGATCGTTTTTTTGCCCCTGATATCGAACAAGCAAGTGAATTGCTTGGCAGTGGCTGCCTAAATACTTTATTGATCGCTGATCTATTGCCGAGTATTTAGCACAGCATGGTGTGATCAAAGGAATAGCATTAAACATTAAAACTTCAAGGACTGGAGATGACATGTCAAATAATTCTAAGTTAGCGCGTGGTCTAAACACGCGTCATATTCGATTCCTCGCTTTGGGATCGGCAATTGGGACGGGTTTGTTTTACGGTTCTGCGGCAGCGATAAAGATGGCCGGGCCATCAGTATTACTGGCGTATATTATTGCAGGTATTGCGATTTATATTGTGATGCGTGCACTGGGTGAAATGGCAGTTAAAGATCCTGTTTCAGGATCATTTAGCCATTATGCGACTCGATATATTGGTCCACTTGCTGGGTTTACCACAGGCTGGACTTATGTATTGGAAATGATCATCGTGGCACTTGCAGATGTCACTGCATTTAGTATCTATATGGGCTTCTGGTACCCAGATGTACCTCGATGGATTTGGATTTTATCTTTAATCATGTTCTTGGGGGCCATCAATTTAATTCACGTCAAGGTTTTTGGTGAGTTAGAGTTTTGGCTTTCGATTATTAAAGTCACTGCAATTGTTGGCATGATTTTAGGTGGCTTGGTACTGATGTCTTATGGCTTTCAGGTCGATCACCATACGGTAGCAACAGGTATACAAAACCTATGGATTCATGATGGTTTTATGCCAAATGGGATTATGGGATTCATTGCCTGTTTTACAGTTGTCGTATTTGCTTTTGGTGGTATTGAAATCATTGGGATTACCGCTGGAGAATCGGCTGATCCGAAGACTTCAATTCCTAAAGCGATTAATGCTGTCCCTGTGCGTATCTTACTATTTTATGTACTAACAATTTTTGTATTGATGTCGATTTTCCCATGGAATCAAATTGGTAGCCAAGGCAGCCCATTTGTACAGATCTTTCAAAATTTAGGTATTGAATCTGCTGCTACAATTTTAAATATTGTGGTGATTACGGCGGCGGTATCTGCGATTAACAGTGATGTTTTTGGTGCAGGACGCATGTTGTACGGAATGGCAAGTTCAGGTCAAGCGCCACGCGTTTTCCAGAAAGTGTCTAAAAATGGTGTGCCGTGGATGACTGTAGTCATGATGGTTGTGGTGCTACTCGTCGGTGTTGTATTAAATTATTTGATGCCTGAAGACATTTTCTTATTGATCGCTGCAATCGCAACTTTTGCAACGGTTTGGGTATGGTTGATGATTTTGGTTTCACAGGTGTTTATGCGCCGTAATATGTCAGCCGAAAGCGTTAAACAGCTAGGTTTTCCAATTATCGGTTGGCCGTATGCCCCAGCACTTGCAATCATGTTTTTGTTGGCAGTACTTGGCATGATGGCTTATTTCCCTGATTCACGACCTGCAATTTATGTTGGATTTGGCTGGTTGGCATTACTCAGCGTTACCTACATGATTTGGATAAAACCGAAACAACATATGATTGAACAAACCACTAAAACTTTGAAGCCTGAAGCAGAGTCTTAGTTATTGATTTAAATAGATCAGTTCCACTGTAAACGAGCAAACATCAATGTGTTAGAGAGTGATCAAGCTTGATTGCAGTGGAGCTTATTGTCTGCTCATTGTAAAAATTAAATCTTGGCCATGGAGTGAGTCATGAAAAAGTACTGGCACAACTGCCATATAGCGACTATGCAAAATGGTCGATATTCAATCATTGAAAATGCAGCTTTAATTACAGAAGCACAGCAGATTCAGTGGATTGGAACAGCTGCTGATGCAATGACTCAGCTCGATTTAAGCACTGCTGAAACAATTGATTTGGATGGGGCATGGTTAACACCTGGTTTAATTGACTGTCATACACATAGCGTATTTGCTGGCAATCGTAGTATCGAGTTTGAACAACGGCTGCAAGGCTTATCTTATGCTGAGATTGCTGCGCAAGGTGGTGGCATCATGAGTACTGTACGTGCAACACGGCAGGCAAGTGAAAGTGAGTTATTGCTGAGTGCACGGCAAAGGATTGAACAACTGCGTTTGGAGGGTGTGACAACCATTGAGATTAAATCAGGCTATGGCCTAGATTATTTGTCTGAACGTAAAATGTTAAGAGTAATTCGTCAGTTAGCTGTGGAACTACCCTTGACGGTTAAGAGCACTTGTTTAGCAGCACACGCACTGCCACCTGAGTTTGTCGGGAGGAGTGATGAGTATATTGATTATATTTGCACAGAAATGTTGCCGAAACTGCATGCAGAACAATTGGTTGATGTTGTAGATGCTTTTTGTGAACATCTAGCGTTTCAGCCTGAGCAGGTTGAACGTTTATTTCAAGCAGCACACGCTTTGGGCTTACCAGTTAAGTTGCATGCAGAACAATTATCTGCATTAGGTGGTTCGAGTTTAGCTGCGCGTTATCGAGCTTTGTCAGCAGATCATCTGGAGTATATGACAGAAGCTGACGTTCAAGCCATGGCACAATCTGGAACGGTTGCTGTACTCCTACCAGGTGCTTTTTATTTATTACGTGAAAAACAATATCCACCACTTGAAAGTTTAAAGCGACATGGTGTGGCGATTGCAATATCTACTGATCTGAACCCAGGAACATCCCCTGTTTTATCCTTACGTTTGGTCATGAATATGGGGTGCACCTTATTTGAGTTAACACCTGAGCAAGCCTTAGCAGGGGTGACGCTACATGCTGCAAAAGCTTTAGGGATTGAAACGCAATATGGAAGTTTAGAAGTGGGGAAAAAAGCGGATTTTGTCGCTTGGAAGATTCAACATCCTGCCGAGATAAGTTATTGGTTAGGTGGGGATTTATCAAAACGTATTATTCGACATGGACAAGAAGTGCTGTTTTAACTAGTTTTACAGCTTTATACCTGTATACAGCAACTTATAAGTCCTTTAAATGCAAATAAAAAGAATAGTGGATTATAGATATGCAACAAGATTTTAAATGGCAAGGTCGACATGATGGTGATGGGCCTGCACATTGGCGTATACATCATGTGATGAATCAAACGATACAACCACAATATGTATTACTTGGTTTTGCTTCAGATGAAGGTGTACGACGTAATCAGGGGCGAGTCGGTGCTGCCGCAGGACCGCAGGCAATTCGAAAACAATTGGCCAACTTACCCGTACATACTCCTTTAAATATTGCTGATTTGGGTGATGTGACTTGCCAAAATGGTCAATTGGAACAAGCACAAACCGAACTGTCTGCAGTCCTTATGCAAAATTTAGCAAAAGGGTTTAAGCCTATTGTTTTAGGTGGTGGTCATGAGGTTGCATTTGCAAGCTTTCAAGGTTTGTTTGATTACAACCGTCGGCACCATCCACAGCGTCGAATTGGCATCATTAATTTTGATGCACATTTAGACTTGCGTCGTGATCCGGTGGCAAGTTCAGGTACACCGTTTTTTCAAGCTGCACAATTGAGCAAACAGCGTGGTCAGAGTTTTCATTATTTATGTCTGGGAGTTGCTCAACATTCCAATACAAAAATACTGTTTGATACAGCTCACGATTTGAATTGCCAATATGTATATGATCATGAGTTTAATAGTACAAAAAACTTGGAAATAACGACCAAAGTAGAACATTTTATTACAGAGCTTGACGACCTATATGTCACGATTGATCTCGATGTTTTTAGTGCTCATATCGCCCCTGGTGTAAGTGCCCCAGCGGTGAGAGGGATTGACTTAGCAAGTTTTGAGTGGGTTTTTGAACAGATTGTACAAAGTGGAAAAGTACGTTTACTTGATTTTGCTGAATGTAATCCCTCTTTTGATACGGATAATAAAACTGCGCGCTTAGCTGCGTATATTATTTATCAGTATCTATTTATGAATCAAAAGCTTGTATGAACTAAAGTTTAAATTTTTGTGTAAAGGACGGTAAATATGGATCTTTCTTATGGCAATGACAGTCATGGTGCTTGGCAGACATACCTTGCGCAAATTGATCGTGTTGCTCCTTATCTGACACACTTATCAGATTATATTAATACACTAAAACGACCAAAACGTTGCTTAATCGTAGACGTACCGATTGTGATGGATGATGGTACTATTCAGCATTTTGAGGGTTATCGTGTACAACATAACTTATCTAGGGGTCCAGGCAAGGGGGGGATTCGTTATCATCCCGATGTTGACTTAAATGAAGTTATGGCATTATCTGCTTGGATGACAATTAAATCCGCAGTCGTTAATTTACCCTTTGGTGGTGCCAAAGGTGGTGTTCGTGTAGATCCAAGTAAACTATCAAAACGTGAACTGGAACGTTTAACTCGTCGCTTTACGGCAGAAATTAGTCCAATTATTGGGCCGCAAAAAGACATTCCTGCACCTGATGTTGGTACAAATGGCAGCATTATGGGGTGGATGATGGATACTTACTCTTCCTCAGTGGGTTATACCGTTACAGGTGTGGTCACAGGTAAGCCTATTCATTTGGGTGGTTCGCTTGGGCGCGTTAAGGCAACTGGGCGTGGTGTATTTATTACTGGTCGCCACATTGCAAATCGGATTAACTTACCTATTCATGGTGCTAAGGTTGCAGTACAGGGGTTTGGTAATGTTGGAAGTGAAGCTGCATTATTATTCGCTGATGCGGGCGCTATCGTGACTTGGGTACAAGACCATAGTGGAACGATTTACAATGAAAATGGTTTAGATCTTCCTAAACTTGTACAGCATGTTGCCGAGCATCGTGGAGTCAAAGGTTTTGCAGATGCCCAAGTTGCTGATGATGAGGATTTCTGGGATGCTTCAGTTGAAATTATGATCCCTGCTGCTTTGGAAAGTCAGATTACTGTTGATCGAGCACAGCGCTTGAAAGCAAAAATCGTGCTTGAGGGAGCCAACGGGCCAACTTTACCAGCAGCAGACGATGTGTTGGTTGAGCGAAATATCGTTGTTGTGCCTGATGTAATTTGTAATGCCGGTGGTGTAACGGTGAGTTACTTCGAATGGGTACAGGATATGGCGAGTTACTTCTGGACAGAAGAAGAAATTAATGAACGCCTAGATAAATTACTTATTCAAGCAATTAACGATGTGTGGAGTAGTGCTGAAGAACATCAGTGTACATTACGTACAGCTGCCTATATTTTGGCATGTGAGCGTATCTTAGAAGCTCGTCAAGAACGTGGTATTTATCCTGGTTAAGTACTAAATTTTAAAATTTAAACTTAATTTACTCAGCCTCCTTAAAATTTAGGGAGGCTTTTTTTTGAAAAAAAATTCACTTGATTAACGCTGAGTTTACGAACTGATTTGCTTTTAGCATGGTGTTAAGTTTTTCTAAAAACTATATTGCATTAATTCAACATGCATCACATATTATTAAAGAGAAATGCATTATATTTAGCCCAAAAAGGATTTTATTTTAGATTAACTGATGAGTTTATTAGTTTTGTGGTGTAGCTTATATAAATTAAATATTTTTAATTTTTAATTTAAATCTTTATAACACATTGATAATTATGGATTATTATTTATATTTCATTTTAGTGTTTAAGAAGAATATTGTGTCAACTTAATGATTAAATTAATAAATATAAGTAGGATTAAAATATTAATAATATGTATAATTCGTGCATTATAAGTGTAAATATAGTTTAGAGAATTTACGTGCTCGGTCATCATCACTCATTTTTAACTAAAAGATTAAGTGTATGTGTACTGTTTTTGATGTTATATCCCTGCACAGCATTAGCTCGTAATGGCACAGAACAGGCACGTCCAATAAATCTGCAAGATATTCCTCTTGAACAAAATTCTAGTCAATCTTCTTTTGAGCAATCAGCGTTTGGAACATCGTTAAAAACTGGCTTCAATCAGTTAAATCAGCTTTTGGCACCAAAAGCAAATGATGATTACAAGACGATCAATCTAAATCGATTGGCTAAATATGAATTTGACCAGACACAAGTTGATCGTTTACCGACAATTGGTTATCAAGCGAATACAGGTTCAGTCAAACAAAGCAATCAGGCGCTGTACATGCAGCAGTCTGCTTTTGAGAGTCTAGATTTTTATAGTGCAATTCAAAGAGCTGTGACACGTCATCCACAGATTAGTCAGAGTATAGCCAATTTATCGTCACAAAATGCCAATATAGATGTCGCAAAGTCCAACTACTATCCGCAAATTTCAGGTGGTATCTCCACGGGGGATATGAGTCATGGCGAAGGTGGGCGACAGCTTATTAGTATTAATGCCACTCAAATGCTTTATGATTTTGGTAAAACCAAAAGCTTGGTGAGCGAGCAACGGGCAAAACTGTTAGTCAACCAAGCCAATGTGTTGATCAATATAGATGATATCGCAAGTCAAACCGCAGATGCGCTGGTTAACATCAACCGCTATCAAGTGTTATGTCAGATTGCTCAAGATCAAATTGCTGGTATTGCACGCATAGCCGAAATTGCTGATCTACGTGCTAAAGCTGGTATTAGTAGTCAAGCCGATCCAGTACAAGCACAGTCTTATTTACAAGCAGCACGTTCTAATTTGATTTCACAGCAAACTCAATTAGCGCTTTACCAAGAAAAATTACGTACGTTATTGAATTTCGATGCACGTGGTACAGCATGGAAATTACCCGATGGTTTATTGCAGAACTCTAAGGTTTTTGAACCTGCGGAGTTCAGTAAAATACCTAAGATGATGGCAGCACAAGCTGAAATTGAAGTTGCCAAACTGCAGAAACAACAAGTTGATTTGAGTCGTTATCCAACATTGAATGTAAAAGGCTCTCTCAGTCAGGCAGTCAATGGTGTTAACCCCAATAACCGCGAAGATAATGGAATGTATAATTCTATTATGCTTGAAGCCAATAGTAATTTTTATCAAGGTGGTGCAACGGCATCACGTTCTCGTTCAGCCAGTTATGCAGAACAGGCCGCACGTGCGCAAGTGAATGCCGTGCAATTAGAGGTACTGAATCAGGTACGTTCTACCCGTGAAAATATTGAAAATAAAAAACGGCAAATGGATGTACTGATTCAACAACAATCGATTTCAGTTCGTACCAAAGAGTTATACCAAGAACAATATAAGTTAGGCACACGTACCGTGGTGGACCTACTTAATGCTGAACAAAGTATTCATAGTGCCAGTATGCAAATTGAAACTAACCGCTATGACATTTATAGCAGTTTAGTGCAGTTTATTGCGATTAGTGGTAATGCACGTGATGTTTATCAGCTGAATAATTTAACCATTCAAGGGGTAGAGGTCAGACCATGAGTAATAAAATCAATACCCAGCCGTGGTTACAAGCGATTATTACTGTTGCAAAACATTATCGGATTGAACCATCTGAAGAGCGGATTCGCTTAGAGTTAAATTGGGGTGATCATCAAACCTTAGATGATGCTTTGCATATGATTACTCGTCAGGTCGGGCTCAGTATACGAAAGGCTGAATTTAGCGTTGATTTATTAAATCCGTGGCGTTTACCCCTTGTGGTTGGATTTAAAGATGGTCAGGTGGGAGTCATTGATAAAGCTGATGATCAAGGTAATCTCAGTGTTCAAATGAGTGGTGATCAAGGTTTAGCGCAAAGTTTTAGTACAGTCGATTTACTGGAACATATTGCAGTTGCTTATATTCTTCGTCCTGAAATATCGGTAGCTGATGCCCGAGTAGATGAATATATCAAACCTTTTGAGAAAAACTGGTTTTGGAGCATTGTTCTTAAAGACTGGAAGCGATACATCGATATTTTATTTGCCTCGTTATTGGCAAATATTCTCGCACTTGCGACGATTGTATTTTCAATGAACGTCTATGACCGAGTCGTACCTTCACAGTCTATCCCAACACTGTGGGTATTATTTAGTGGCGTTATCTTGGCTGCGGTATTTGAGTTTGTATTGCGCTTAGCTCGAGCCCATATCTCAGACATGATTGGTAAACGAGCTGATTTAAAGATTTCTGATCGTGTGTTTGGCCATGCATTAAGAATTACCAATAAAGAACGCTCTAAGTCTACGGGTACTTTTATTTCACAGATTCGTGAATTGGAAAATATACGTGAAATGGTGACCTCAACCACTATTTCAGCGATTGCTGACTTACCTTTCTTTTTCATGTTCTTGGGGATTTTCTGGTTAATCGGTGGCAATCTATTTTGGGTGATTGTGATTATTGTGCCATTGATGATCTTACCAGGTATTTTGGCGCAAAAAACTTTGGCTAAGTTAGCACAAGAGGGGATGCGGGAATCTTCCATTCGTAATGCGATCTTGGTTGAATCTGTACAAGGTATTGAAGATATTAAACTGTTGCGTGCTGAATCACGTTTTCAAAATCAATGGAATCACATGAATGAGGTTTCAGCGACCATCAGTATGAAGCAGCGTAAGATTACGCATTTTATTTCAACATGGACACAAAAAATACAAGGCTTAACTTTCGCTATTGTTGTCCTTGTTGGCTGTTTTTCTGTGATGGAAGGTGATATGACGACAGGTGCATTGGTTGCTTGCTCGATTTTATCATCGCGTATGCTCGCCCCGATTGCGAATATTTCTTCAGTTTTGGCACGCTTACAGCAGTCTAAAACAGCAAAACAAAGCTTAGATGAACTGATGCGTAGGCCAGTCGATCAGCCAGATCGTGCACAGTTGATTCAGCGTGCAGCGATTAATGGTCAATATCAGTTTGAAAATGTTTCATTTAAGTATGCTGAAGATGATCCTAGCCCAAGTCTGATGATTCAAAAATTAGAAATTAAACCAGGAGAGCGTATTGCTATCTTAGGTCGCAATGGTGCTGGTAAATCAACCTTATTGCAGTTGATGTCAGGAATGCAGCAACCAGATCGAGGAAATTTACAACTCGATGGTGTAGATCTACATTTGCTTGACCCTGCTGATGTACGCCGTGATGTCGGTTTATTAAACCAAAATGCCCATTTGTTTTATGGGACGGTTCGAGAAAACTTGACATTGGGTGCACCATTAAGCAGTGATGATGATATTTTAAAAGCACTCAATATTACTGGGGCCTTAGGTTTTGTTCAGGCTAAAAAAGAAGGTTTAGAGCATATCGTTCTTGAAGGCGGTGGTGGTTTTTCTGGTGGTCAGCGTCAAGCATTATTACTGACGCGTTTATTACTTTGTCAGCCCAATGTATTGTTGTTAGATGAACCTACTGCTTCTATAGATGATGTTACTGAGAAACAATTAATTGATCATTTGAAAACTTGGTTAGGTCACCGCACTTTAGTGGTTGCAACGCATCGCCGGGCAGTTCTTGAGTTGGTTGACCGTATTATTGTGGTTAATAATGGCCGAATCGTTATGGATGGGCCACGGGATCAAATTTTAAATAACAATCAAGCTAAACCTGAGACACCTACCACTGGAGTACAAGCATGAGTGGTTTGAATAAGAAGAGTAAAAATACGCTGCAACTCAGCCATAAAGAACCGCCTTTACCTAAAGCCAGTTATTTGATTTGGATTATTTGTATTGGTTTGGGAGCATTGTTAACTTGGGCGGCGATATTTGAGCTTGAGGAAGTTTCCACAGGTACAGGTAAAGTTGTGCCGTCCTCAAAGGATCAGATTATTCAATCACTAGAGGGCGGAATCTTAACCAAACTCAATGTAAAAGAAGGTGATATGGTTAAGGAAGGGCAGGTTTTAGCTGAGCTTGATCCAACACGTTTCGCTTCGAATGTTGATGAATCGAAGTCATTGTTACTTTCTGCACAAGCAACAGCAGCGCGTTTACGCGCTGAAGTAAATGGAACAAAATTGGTCTTTCCTGACTCGGTTCATAGTGAACCTAAATTGATGCAGGAAGAGACTTTGCTATATCACACTCGACGTGAAAATTTAACATCTTCACTGGCAGGTTTAAAGCGTGCGTTGACTCTGGTTGAACAGGAGTTAAACATGACTGAGCCTTTGGTTGCTAAAGGGGCAGCCAGTGAAGTTGAAGTGCTGCGACTTAAACGTCAAGCCAATGAACTGCGTAATCAGATGAGTGATATTCAAAATCAATATTTTGTAAAAGCGCGTGAGGAATTGGCTAAGGCGAACACAGATATTGAACAACAAGGTCAGGTGGTGAAAGGTCGCTCTGATGCGTTGAATCGAGCTGTATTTAAAGCGCCAGTACGCGGAATTGTGAAAGAAATTGATGTGATGACTATTGGTGGTGTTGTTCCACAAAATGGTAAATTAATGACGATTGTACCGTTAGAGGATCAATTGTTGATTGAGGCCCGTATTTCACCAAGAGATATTGCTTTTATTCGTCCAAATCAAGAGGCTTTAGTTAAAATTACTGCTTATGACTACTCAATTTATGGTGGCTTAAAAGGTAAGGTTAAAGTGATCTCTCCAGACACTATTCGTGATGAAGTTAAACAAGATCAGTTCTACTATCGCGTATATATACGTACCGACACAGATAAGCTGCAAAATAAAGCAGGAAAGTCATTCTCAATTACGCCTGGTATGGTGGCAACAGTAGATATTAAGACAGGTGGAAAAACTGTCTTAGATTACTTGTTAAAACCATTTAATAAAGCCAATGAGGCATTACGAGAACGTTGATTTCTAATCCGATTTTAAAGCATCTGATACAAGTGATCAGGTGCTTTTTTTATGGCTTTACGAATATCGTCTACGATTTTGAAAATGTTGGTGATCTATAAAATAGATCATTATTTGAGTTACTCATTCTATTTTTTGATAATTCATTACTAAAGTTACAAAAAAAAAGTTTAATTGATCAAAAAATAATCAATTTATTGATTATTTTTTAGCTAATTCTGTTTATTTTAATCGGGAATTCCATGTGTTTTATATTTCATTAAACTATATAAGTGTGATGTGTTGCACTTAATATTATTTGATAATATTTTATTTAATTTTATTATTATTAAGATTTATTAAGTAGTGTATTTTTCATTAATAGATAAACTATATTCTGTGATAACTACTTTAGTTCAAAGGGTTAGCCGATTTAATTCAAAAATATTTGCATTTAGAATCAAAAAAAGAGAAATCCAACTGATTTAGTCAGGATATTTGAAAAAATATAGTAAAAATTAATCTCAGATGATTTGATTTAAAGCGATAGCGCAGTATTTTATGTGTAGGGTATATATTTTATTTAAATCATTTTATTCTGCGTGATAAATATATTAATTAAGAAAAAATAAATATTTGGTAATTTAGCTAAGAATATTTTTCATAATCGATAGCTTTTAATCTGAACATATAGGTTGTTTTGAATAATAATTGGATTTTTGTTAAGTTACTTTAAAATTTTACAACTAAAAACAATGGGTTATGTTTAATTTTGTTTTTTATTTTTAATCTTAAGTTTATAAAAAGCCTGCCTGATCTGTATAAGTCCTATGTATTATTTTGTTTATACATATGTGTTTTAATAGTAGTTTTAAAATACATGTTTATTAAGTCGCTATGTTTTAAATCAGGGGATGGCTCTTTAATTAAAACTATAGTGCTAGGATATTTATGGCAGATATTAAAGTTGTAGCGAAAGGTAGTCATGACACCTTAGCTACTCTTTCTGGGACATCTGTGAAATTAAAAGAACCATCCGTGGTTCTTATAAAAGTTTCGCCGAATGATGTTTTGGAAGTAAAAAGAGAAGGTACTAGCGTAGTTATTCACCTCAAAAATGGTGAAGTAATTATTATCGAAGATTTCTTTAGTGAAACAGCAGCAACAGATAATAGCTTAGTTTTTGGTGATGAATCAGATCAGTTGATTTGGGCGCGTTTTACCAATGACGAAGGTTTATTGTTAGACGCAGTAAATTACCAACCATTAGAAAATATTGAACCATTATTATACGGTGATAATTATAATCCTTTAGCTTGGGCGGCTATTCCAGTAACTGCAGGCGGTATCCTCGCATGGGCAGATAGTGGATCAAATTCTACTGACGAAAGTGACTCTGACAGCGACTCCGACTCTGATTCAGACAGCGACTCTGA
>NZ_BBRX01000028.1 GCF_000829675.1 Acinetobacter rudis | reverse complement strand
AAAAAACCGCCATTAATGGCGGTTTTTTTTGAATGACATTTTATGTGTCACGTGACGTTAAACCCACTTACCAGCTTAACGCACCACCTGTTTGGTAGTCTGTTACGCGAGTTTCAAAGAAGTTTTTCTCTTTACGTAGATCCATCATCTCAGACATCCATGCGAATGGGTTGTTCACACCAGCAAATTGCTCTGGTAAGCCCAACTGCGCAAGACGACGGTTACAGATAAACTTGAGGTATTCTTCCATCATGCCTGCATTCATACCCAATACACCGCGTGGCATTGTGTCACGTGCATATTCGATTTCAAGCATAGTACCTTCAAGGATCATTTGAACAACTTCTTCTTGGAACTGTTCAGTCCACAAGTGCGGGTTTTCGATTTTGATCTGGTTGATCATATCGATCCCGAAGTTCAAGTGCATAGATTCGTCACGTAAGATGTATTGGAATTGTTCAGCAACACCATTCATCTTATTACGACGACCCATAGATAAGATCTGACTGAAACCACAGTAGAAGAAGATACCTTCAAGTACACAGTAGAATGCGATCAAGTTGCGTAGCAAGATTTGGTCGTTTTCAGGTGTGCCTGTATTGAATGTAGGATCACTGAGTGATTGAGTATATTTCAAACCCCAAGCTGCTTTACGTGCAACGCTTGGCACTTCACGGTACATGTTGAAGACTTCGCCTTCATCCATGCCTAATGATTCAATACAGTATTGATAAGCATGGGTATGAATTGCTTCTTCAAATGCTTGACGCAAAATGTACTGACGGCATTCTGGGTTAGTAATATGACGGTAAATCGCTAGAACCAGATTGTTTGCAACCAATGAATCGGCAGTAGAGAAGAAACCCAGTGAACGCATAACAATGGTACGTTCGTCTTCAGTTAAGCCATTTTCTGACTTCCAGAGTGCGATATCGTGTGTCATGTTGACTTCTTGTGGCATCCAGTGGTTTGCACAACCATCTAGATATTTTTGCCAAGCCCATTCGTACTTAAAAGGTACCAATTGGTTTAAGTCAGCACGGCAGTTGATCATTGCTTTATCATCAACTTGTACACGTTGTGCGCCCATCTCAAGTTCTTCAAGACCAGGAGCAACATCCAAATGGGCTAGGGCAGCAGATGCTCTTGCCAATGAATCGGTTGAATGTTCTGTTCCTGTTGCACTGGCTCCACTGGATTGTGTAGCAGCCACATGCGGCGATGATGGCTTTGCATCAGATACCAACGGTGTGTCAGTCGTTTTCTGCGGTTCGATGGTTTTAGACTGGTGTGGTTGTGCAGTCTGTTTCGGTGCATCATCTTCAAAATCGTCCCAACTAAGGATAGACATATCAATTCTCACTTCGTTGCTTATATCTTTTATCAGACATCTACTAAACGAAGATGTCGCTACTATACGCTTATTCTGTGTAAACAAAATTAAGTTTTGTCGATTAAGGCGGTATTTTTAAAGTAATACCCCCAATAATCCCCACTACTTATTTTGTTTACCCCTTCAACAGTTAAAGTCTAAAAATTGGATTGTATTGTAGACATAAGAGCATTCTTTTAATAGTGTTGTGGCTGTTGTTTAGTTGAAAAATAGGCAAAAAAGCTTTAGGTGTTTGTTTCTAGTATCAATAAATAAAGTGTAATAAATCATGTGGTTATGTTATGTTCTTGAACAATGATTACCCCGATCAAGTCGAGGTAATCAACAAATAGATTAAAACTAATTAAAGGAAATTACCCTTTAATCTTCCTTGGATCATGTCCATTTGGAATAGTGTTTTTTTCACGAATCTGCTGATCCTTACCTTTAATGATTAGCTCTCCACCACCAGAATTTCTTAACATTGTTCTAGCCGTGTTGCTTGCTTCCTTTTGAGTTGAATGAACTGAAGAAACTCGTTCGTTTCCATTAGCTTTATTCACCCATTCATTACCACGTTTGTAAACCATACGGTCATTTGATTTGCTCATAAGAATACTCCTAATTAGTGAGCGATTAACACAGACTAATTTGACGATAGCTTTAAACTAGTTCAGAATATTCCCTAGCTTTTTGTACAAAAGTTATCGACCAAGGGATAGTCAAAAATCCCTTTGGTAAAAGGGGGATATCGTTGGCGCGATATTCCCTTTTTCTTTTTCAATTATGTTTTTACATAATCAAAATAAGTAATTTTATTAAAACTCAACTACTTATTTTGTTTACGTTGTTTGCGTATAGCAATAAAAGCATAAACAACAGGTATATAAAAAATTAAAAAGGCTAGGATAAGTACAATCAGACCCAATTGATAATTATCGTGAAAATTTAACATTAACCTAGCCTTTGAATTTATTTCTTATTATTGCTCTTTGCTTCATAGTAGTTATTGGTAATGTAGGTATTGTGCGAATTTGTTTTATCTGCACTTACTGATATACCAACTGCTATGACACTCGATACAAATCCTAAGATAATTATAAGGTTGCGAGTATTCATTGAATCACCAGTTGTTTACTAATGTGACTCAGCTATTCTTGATTAAACAACAATCCAGATAGCCAAATCACAGACTATTGGAGACAGCTCAACACTTTAAATGGAGAGTGTTGAGCTAATTTAGTTGTTTAATTAAATTTACTGGCAAGCTTCGCAGTCTGGGTTATCGATCGAGCAAGCCATTGGTACTGGCGCTGCTTGTTCAAAACCTTCTTCAGACGCTGCTACTGTTTCTGCTTTGGCTACAGCCGCTACTGGTGCTGCAACAGTTGCAGGTTTAACAGCGTTGAGTGCACCTGTATTAATCGTTGATTTCTCAGCAGATGTAGCACCTAAAGCACGGAGGTAATAGGTAGTCTTTAGACCACGCAACCAAGCCATTTTATAGGTCAAATCAAGTTTCTTACCGTTTGCACCAGAGATGTAAAGGTTAAGTGATTGTGCTTGATCGATCCATTTTTGACGACGTGATGCAGCATCAACGATCCAACGTGGTTCAACTTCAAATGCAGTAGCAAAGATGGCTTTGAGTTCATCAGGGATACGTGCAATTTTTTGTACTGAACCTTCATAGTGTTTCAAGTCATTGACCATCACAACATCCCATAGATCACGTTCTTTCAAAGCGCGAACCAAGTATGGGTTGATGACAGTAAACTCACCAGACAAGTTAGATTTTACATACAAGTTCTGGAATGTTGGTTCAATAGACTGTGACACGCCACAAATGTTTGAAATGGTTGCAGTTGGTGCAATAGCCATTACATTTGAGTTACGCATACCGTCTTTTTGTACTTTGGCACGTAGCGTATCCCAATCTAGACGCTGTGTACGATCAACTTCAAACATACGCTCTGGACGAGATTTTGCCACCAATTCGATCGAGTCGATTGGTAAAATACCTTGATCCCAGAGTGAACCTTTAAACGTTGAATAAGTACCACGTTCAACTGCTAAATCACTTGAAGTGCTGATCGCGTAGTAGCTGATAACTTCCATAGATTCATCAGCAAATTCAACTGCTGCATCTGAACCATAAGCAAGATTCATTTCATACAATGCATCTTGGAAGCCCATGATCCCCATACCCACTGGGCGGTGTTTCATGTTTGAGTTTTTCGCTTGTGGTACAGCGTAGTAGTTGATGTCAATCACGTTATCGAGCATACGAACTGCTGTTTTCACAGTACGAGCCAATTTTTCGCGATCGAGGATACCACCTTGAACGTGTTGTACAAGGTTGATTGAACCCAAGTTACATACTGCAATTTCATCTTCACTGGTGTTAAGTGTGATTTCAGTACACAAGTTTGATGAATGTACTACACCAACGTGTTGCTGTGGTGAGCGTAAGTTACATACATCTTTGAAAGTGATCCATGGATGACCTGTTTCAAATAACATAGATAACATTTTGCGCCATAAGTCTTTTGCACGGATCTTTTTGTGCAACATATTGCTTTCTTTAGCAATTGACTCATAGTGAGCATAACGTTCAGCAAACTCTGCACCAGTGAGGTCATGCAAGTCAGGTGTTTCTGATGGCGTAAATAGTGTCCAGTCAGCATCTTCAAACACACGTTGCATAAATAGGTCAGGCACCCAGTTTGCAGTGTTCATATCGTGTGTACGACGACGATCATCACCGGTGTTTTTACGTAGTTCAAGGAACTCTTCAATGTCTAAGTGCCAAGTTTCTAAGTAAGCACACACCGCACCTTTACGTTTACCACCTTGGTTTACTGCAACAGCGGTATCGTTCGCAACTTTAAGGAATGGCACAACACCTTGTGATTTACCATTTGTACCTTTAATGTACGAGTTTAGCGCACGTACTGGAGTCCAGTCATTTCCTAGACCACCAGCCCATTTAGAGAGCATAGCGTTATCACGCATTGCACCATAAATATTGTAAAGGTCATCAGAAATAGTTGTTAGGTAGCAGCTTGACAATTGTGGACGTAAAGTACCCGAGTTAAATAGAGTCGGGGTAGACGCCATGTAATCAAAGCTTGACAATAAGTCATAAAACTCGATCGCACGTTGTTCTTTGTTTTCTTCATTTAGCGCAAGGCCCATTGAAACACGCATAAAGAACAATTGCGGTAATTCAAAACGTACACCATTGCTATGAATGAAGTAACGGTCAAATAATGTTTGTAAACCTAAATAGGTAAACTGATTCGAGCGTTCAGGTTGAATTGCAGCAGCAAGTTGTTTGAGGTCAAACTGCAATAAGTCTGGAGACAATAGATCTAGTTCAACACCTTTGTTTAGAAAAGCTTCTAAAGCTTCACTTTCTAGTGTTTCAGCAGGAAGTTCTAAGAATTTTAAACCTGTTGCAACAAGATCATCACGCAGTAAACGTGCAGTCACATAACTATAGTTAGGTTCTTGCTCGATACGTGTACGCGTTGCCATCATCATTGTGGTTGAAATGTCTGATGCCAATACACCGTTATAAAGGTTTTTGATGGTTTCATCGATAATCGCTTTAACATCAATACCTTCTAGACCAGCAGCAGCTTTAGTGATGCTTGCCTCAAGGATACTCATATCAAGTGGTTGTAGACGACCATTCGCATCAGTTACTTGTAAAGTTGGATGGTGGTTTGCACCTAATTCTTTACGTGCCGCAGCGCGTTGTTCACGATAGATCACATAAGAACGAGCAACTTTTTGTTCACCAGTTCTCATTAAAGCCAATTCCACCTGATCTTGAATTTCTTCAATATGGATTGTCCCGCCTGAAGGTAGACGGCGTTTAAACGTATTCAAAACCATATCAGTTAACTGAGAAATACGGTCGTGGATACGGCTGGAGTCGGCGCTATTTTGACCTTCTACAGCCAAAAAAGCTTTACCGATTGCCACAGAAATTTTGTCTGCATCAAACGGGGCAACATCACCAGTGCGTTTAATCACTTGTAGTTGACCAGGAGTTGTAATTGCGCTCATTGTCTGCTTCGCTCCATTGTGTTGTAACTTGCCCCCAATCGGTACAGCGAATCACCGACCATAAAAAAGACAAAACACAATACTTAGTGGTTTATTTAGGTTTTGGACACAAGATACGGTAATTTTTCTGATAGATCAATATTGACATTTTTATAAATCTTTTTCTCTAGGAAGAAAAAACTTGAGCTATTTTACCATGGCCATTAACAGCTGCTAATGGTCTTATTTTGAAGTCGCGCATAGTATAGCAAAGTCTTTTTTTTTGTCTTGAAGATAACTCTGTGGATAAACATTTTATTAGGTTTTAATGTCCATATAACGTTCTTAATGAAATATCTTGTATTAATATTCAGCAAATAATTTTGTATTGGTCTGATCAATCTGATGAAATGGAGAGGAAATATCCAGTCATAATTAAAATACAACAAAATAATACGGACCTGTATCTATTTCGTGACTAAGGTCTTGTTTACAATGTAAACGAGTGTATATTGCAAGAGATTAGATCTTATATCTGTATAGGTTACAAATAGATATAAAGTTATAGCAGGGGAAAAATTGATGAGCAAAGAAGAAAGATTACCCAAAATTCTCATTGTAGAAGATGACGAGCGTTTGGCGCGATTAACACAAGAATATCTGATTCGTAATGGTTTAGAGGTCGGGGTAGAGCCTGATGGGAACCGTGCGATCCGAAGAATTATTAGTGAACAACCTGACTTGGTCGTACTGGATGTTATGCTCCCAGGCGCTGACGGTTTAACCGTTTGTCGAGAGGTTCGTTCACATTATCATCAACCGATTTTAATGTTGACAGCACGTACTGAGGATATGGATCAAGTTCTTGGTCTAGAAATGGGTGCTGATGACTATGTGGCTAAACCAGTACAACCTCGTGTATTGCTAGCCAGAATCCGCGCTTTATTGCGTCGTACTGATAAAACACCAGAAGATGAAGTCGCACAGCGCATTGAGTTTGATGATTTAGTCATCGATAACGGTGGTCGTTCTGTAACATTAAATGGTGAATTGGTCGATTTCACGAGTGCTGAATATGACTTGTTATGGTTATTAGCATCTAATGCTGGCCGTATTTTGTCACGTGAGGATATTTTTGAGCGTCTACGTGGTATTGAGTACGATGGTCAAGACCGTTCGATTGATGTTCGTATTTCTCGTATTCGTCCAAAAATCGGCGATGACCCAGAAAATCCAAAACGAATTAAAACTGTCCGCAGTAAAGGTTATTTGTTCGTCAAAGAAACCAATGGTATGTAATTCATTTTTGCACTAAAGGACAAATGACTTGTTGAAGCAGAGTATTTTTTTTAGGATCTATGCCGGACTGGTCATTTTGGTCGTCCTTGTGGCGATATTTGGTTATTTGCTTGTGCAAATCATCAACTACCAACGTGTGCAGGAATACCGTGAATCCCTCAGTGATGGTATTGCATTTATCATCAGTGAGGATGTTTCACGTCAACAAACTCAGCAACAAAAAATAGATTGGATTTCAGATGCTTCTGATTTGTTAGAGTTACCAATTTATTATTTAGAAGCCAATAAAGTCGAGTTATCACGTACTGAAAAGAAAAGAATCGAAGAGCAAAAAGCTGTTGTTCGATATGATGCAAATAAGAACATTGCTTATTTGATTATTGGTATTCGTGATGATCCTGGACACCTACTTTATGTCCAAATAGATAATTTAACTGAACAACAAATGAAGGTTTTACCGATCTTTATTTGGGATTATTTGGTCTATTATCCTGGACAAGAAGCTGAATATATTGAACGTATTCAAGAGCATTTCTACTATGGGCTCAAAGTTCAGAAGATAGAAAGTTTAGAACTCGATTCAGAACAAATCGGCCGTCTACGTTCAGATCAAAGTGTCATACTCTATCGTGATAGTGCAACTATACGCGGTACAACTATTTCTATTGTGTCACCTATGCCGAATTCACCTGGTGAAGTTTTGGTGATGGGGCCTGTTCCGATGTTCAATTGGATGCCTTTCCAATTGGCAGCAGGGATTACCTTACTCAGTATGTTCCTATTATCACTTGGCGTTTATGGTCTGATTGTGCCTATGCAACGTAAACTTAAACAAGTGAATGATGCATTAAATACCATGAAGTCTGGTGATATGTCCTTGCGTTTATCGGTAGAAGGACACGATGAATTATCAAGCTTGGCATCTAGTTATAACAGCATGTCAGACCATATTCAGCGATTGATTGAAGCACAGCGTGAACTTATGCGGGCCGTTTCACATGAACTGCGGACACCTGTAGCTCGTATACGTTTTGGTATGGAGATGATGGCAGATGAAGAAGAATATACTTATCGACTTCATCAGGTTGAATTGATTGATAAAGATATTGAAGCTTTAAATAATCTCATCGATGAAATTATGACCTATGCAAAACTCGAACAAGGTATGCCATCGCTTAATTTTGAAGATATTATTTTGGTTGATGTACTAGAGCAAGTTGCAACAGAAACAGAAGCTTTAAAAACCAAGAAGAAAATTGAACTCTTACCTTTATCGAGTGATGTGATTGTTGAGGTTGAGCGACGTTATTTACATCGCGTTGTACAAAATCTCGTAGGCAATGCTATTCGCTACTGTGACAACCAAGTGACCATTAGTGGTGGTATTGATCCAAATACAGGCAAGGCATTTGTCTGTGTTGAAGACGATGGTCCTGGTATTCCAGAAGAAGATCGTACACGAATTTTTGAAGCCTTTGCCCGTCTAGATGACAGTCGGACTCGTGCTTCTGGTGGTTATGGTTTAGGTTTGTCGATCGTAAGCCGGATTGCATTTTGGTTTGGTGGAACTATTGAAGTGGATCAAAGCCCAACGCTTGGTGGTGCACGCTTTATTATGTACTGGCCTGCAACTCGCTTTAAAAAGAAAAAAGTTTAATCATTAGATTTTAAGATTTAAGGCATGTGGAGATAAACTTTGAATTCAAAACAGACCTTAAACAACAAAGTTGTCGTGATTACTGGTGCAACACGTGGAATAGGTCTGGGCTTAGCTCGGGCCTTTTTGCATTTGAAATGGTCAGTGATGTTATCTGCACGCCACGCAGAGCAACTTCAAACAGTGATCACTGAATTGGCTTTAGAATTTGGAGCTACTCATGTGCATGGTCAGTGCTGTGATGTGACGCAAATACAAGATCTCACTAAACTTTGGCAAGAGGCACAAGCGTATTTTGGCCATGTCGATGTTTGGATCAATAACGCAGGGGCGTGTAATGCGGCCAAAGCATTTGTCGAGATAGATCCTCAAGAACTAAAACAGGTGGTTGAGACCAATATTTTAGGGTGTATGTTCGGCAGTCAGGTTGCTTTACAAGGGATGTTGAAGCAGGGTTTTGGACAAATTTTTAATATGGAAGGATGGGGCAGTCGCGGTGAGTGGAGTGCTGGTATGACCCCATATTCAACATCAAAACGTGCGGTGTCTTATTTTAGTCAGGCACTTTATAAAGAAACAAAGCATACATCGATCAAAGTTGGAACGCTGAGCCCAGGTATGGTGGCAACAGATTTATTGATGGCTTCATGGCAACAAGGTGAAGTAAAAAACTGGCGTAAAATGAAGTGGTTATTTATGTTTGTGATTGATCCGCCTGAGCCTGTATGCGCGTATCTAGCACAAGGTGTAAGTCAAAATCAAAAGAGCAATACAAGGATTGTTTGGATGACACCTTGGCGTCTCGCATTACGATTTTTACAGCCGTATTATTGGCGTCGCAATCCTGTAAAAGGCACGGTGTTGGATGGACTATGATCCTCACCTAACCTCTCCTGAAAAAGGAGAGGCGTTAAGGCTTTTTACAACGCAGCAATTTGTTCCATGCTGAGTTTGATTTTGCTGAGCTGATCAGCAAATTCTGCAAGTTTAACTTTTTCACCCTCTACTACTGCTGCAGGTGCTTTGCTGACAAAACCTTCGTTAGAAAGTTTGTTGGCAATTTGATCGTGTTGCTTTTGAACTTTATCGAAGTCTTTTTGTAGACGACCAAGTTCTGCTTTAGGATCAATTAAGCCTTTCATCGGTACAAAGACTGATGCATGGCCAATCACACTTGAAGAAGACAGCGGTGGTTGTTGGTCATTGGCTAAAATTTCGATGCTTTCAACTTTAGCCAAAGCTTTAAACAATGGTTCGATACGTGCAATTTGTGTCTTTTCTGCATCAGAAATGTTCTGTAGTAACACAGGCAATAAGCGTGCATTTCCTAAACCCATTTCACCGCGGATATTACGTACTGCGCCAATTAAGCCTTGCAACCATTGCATGTCTGCTTCAGCTTGATCATTGATCTGTGCTTGGTCGCAAACAGGGTACTGTGCAGTCATGATGGTATCTCCAGAGATCCCCAGCATTGGTGCAAGTGTTTGCCAGATTTCTTCAGTCAAATACGGCATCAATGGATGTGCAAGACGTAAAGATTGTTCAAGGACCGAAAGCAATACACGACGAACTTCTGCTTTACGCTCTTCTGAAACAGCTGCATCGTTCAATACAGGTTTCGTCAGTTCGACATACCAGTCACAGTATTCGTTCCAAATAAAGTCGTAAATGGCTTGAGCCGCTAAGTCGAGGCGATATGTTTCGAACGCTTGTTGTACAGCAAGTTGTGCTTTTTGTAGGCGACTGATAATCCATTGTTCTGGGAGTTCCCAAAGCTCAGGACGAGCAACTTGTGCAACAGTTTGACCTTCAAGATTCATCAGTACGAAACGGGTTGCGTTCCAGATTTTGTTACAGAAGTTACGGTAACCTTCAACACGTTTGAGATCGAATTTGATATCACGACCAGTGTTAGCCAGTGCGCAGAACGTGAAACGTACTGCATCTGTACCATATGCATTGATGCCTCCTGGGAATTCTTTACGGGTAGATTTTTCAATTTTAGCGGCTTGTTTTGGATTCATAAGACCAAAAGTACGTTTTTGTACCAAGCTTTCGAGGTCAACACCATCAATCAAGTCTAAAGGATCGAGTACATTACCTTTAGATTTAGACATTTTTTGACCTTCGCCATCACGGACTAAGCCATGAACGTACACGGTTTTAAATGGTACTTGAGCCGTGCCATCTTCATTTTTCATGAAGTGCAAAGTCATCATGATCATTCGGGCAACCCAGAAGAAAATGATGTCAAAACCAGTCACCAATACATCCGTTGGATGGAAGGTTTTTAAAATGTCATTGAGTTTGTCTTTTTCAATATCACCTGTCCAACCTAAGGTTGAGAACGTCCATAGCGCAGAAGAGAACCACGTATCTAAAACATCTTCGTCTTGATGTAGTTCAACGCTATCTGCAAGGTTGTGTTTGCTACGAACTTCAGCTTCGTTACGACCAACATAGATATTGCCTTCTGCATCGTACCAAGCAGGGATACGGTGACCCCACCAGAGTTGACGAGAAATACACCAATCTTGAATGTTGTTCATCCAAGCCATATACATGTTGGTATATTGCTCTGGTACAAATTTGATGCGACCATCTTTTACAGCGTCAATTGCTGGTTCAGCCAAAGGTGCAATTTTCACATACCATTGATCTGTTAATAATGGTTCAATGATTACGCCTGAACGGTCACCACGTGGTGCTTTAAGATCATAAGGATCAATTTTATCCAACCAACCTTCAGCATCTGCTTGCTCAACGAGTTTTTTACGCGCAGCAAAACGCTCCATGCCTGCATAGTCAGCAGGTGCCGTAATGTGACTTGAAATTTGCTCGCCAGCTTTGTTGATGATTTCAAACTCAGCTAATACTTCTGCATTTTTATTGAAGATATTAATGAGTGGTAACTGGTGACGTTTACCCAGTTCATAGTCGTTAAAGTCATGTGCAGGTGTAATTTTGACACAGCCTGTACCGAAGTCTTTTTCCACATATTCATCGGCAACGATTGGCACTAAACGACCAGTAATCGGTAAAACAATGTTTTGACCAATTAAGTGGGCATAGCGTTCATCTTCAGGATGGACTGCAACAGCAGAGTCACCCAACAAAGTTTCAGGGCGTGTTGTTGCAACTACCAGATAGTTCAAACCATCTTTAGTCGTTGTTGCTTGGTTTTCAAAGAAATATTTGAAATGCCACAGTGAACCTTTTTCTTCAATTGATTCAACTTCAAGATCTGAAAGCGCAGTGTGAAATTTAGGATCCCAGTTGACTAAACGTTTACCGCGATAGATCAAACCATCTTCATGCAAACGAACAAAAACTTCTTTGACGGCATTGGATAAGCCTTCATCCATAGTGAAGCGTTCGCGAGACCAGTCAACAGAAGAACCTAGGCGGCGAATCTGGCGAGTAATGGTATTACCTGACTGTTCTTTCCATTCCCAAATTTTTTCAATAAATTTTTCACGGCCTAAGTCATGGCGACTAATATTTTCTGCAGCCAACTGACGCTCTACAACCATTTGCGTTGCGATACCAGCATGGTCAGTACCTGGTTGCCATAGCGTGTTTTTACCCATCATACGGTTATAACGAGTAAGTGCATCCATGATCGCATTATTAAAACCATGACCCATGTGCAAACTACCGGTGACGTTTGGTGGTGGAATCATGATACAAAAAGAGTCCCCCTTACCTGAAGGCTTGAAATAGCCTCGCTCTTCCCAGGTTTGGTACCATTTGTTTTCGATCTCAGTAGGATCGTAAGTCGTTGCAATATTTTGCGCGGTATCAGTCATAGTCAATACAGATCAAAAGTGGAAAAAAATTCTGAACATTGTAGCAAAAAATCGCGCTATTAGGGCAGATCAAGCAAATGCATTTCACTGAACTTTGTGCCACATTTTGCTAGGCCAGCATTTTTTGAATTTAAATGGAACACATAGACTTGTAAGCAATATCAATAATCATAAAAAGGAGGGCGCCCATTATGAGCAATTATGCGATTTATCTGCGTATTCAACCTGAGCTATATCTGCGTTTTCAACAAGTAACTGATCAAATAAATACTGCACACGCACCCCGTCAAGCCAAAGCTTTAGGTGTTGTTTTGGCGGATTTGGCCTGTGCAGTACTGGATCAGGTCTTTACCGAGTTAATAGGTAAAGTTGCTGATAGCGAATCAGCTGAAGCGAGTCATCAGTCACGTGAAAATTCTCAACAAGTGATTGATAAAATAGCTGGTTGTATCAAACAGTACATGCCTTATGCTGTTTCTTTTTTTAATAATCAGCGCCTAAGTCCTTTGGTGAATTATCTAGCTACATGTATACGACAGCGTGAGGGGCAGTACTATTTATGCTATGCCATTGATACTGGTTTGGCTGAATCTCAAATCCAAAATTTAAATCGAATCCGTGAGGGTGATGATCAAGCGGTTAAAATTACTTTTACAAATCTTATAAAGATTATTGACCTTGGGGTACATGCACTGATTGTTAAGCCCAAGTCACTGTTAAAATTTAATTTTCTGCTCAACAAAACCTTAGATGGGGTCATCCATATGTGTACCCATATGGGGTATCAACGCTTAGAAAAAGTTACAACACACTTAACTGCAATACAGGCAGAACCTTATCTGGATCATTTCTTTGCTTTTATGCAACAAGAGCCTCAAAATCACTTTGTTACTCAATAATAAGGACAATCAGCTATGCAAAAACAAGGTTTGAATGGTTTAGATAAAAAGGTTGTATGGATTACTGGTGCATCGTCAGGTCTAGGTGAGGCCTTAGCCAAAGCCTGTGCAAAGCAAGGTGCTCAGGTTATTTTAACAGCGCGGCGGTTTGAAGTACTTGAGCAAGTTCGAGCAAATTTATTTCAACCAGAACGTCATATTAGTTTTGCTATGGATGTTACCGATGAAGCACAGGTGCAACACACCTATGCTCAAGTGTTAGAGAAGTTTGGTCGTATTGATTGGCTCATCAATAATGCAGGCTTAAGTCAGCGCGCATTGATTAGTGACACCAGTATGCATACTGAACGAGCAATCATGGAGATTGACTACTTTTCTCAAGTTTTTTTGACCAAGACTGTATTGCCAACTTTGCTTAAGCAACAATCTGGTCGCGTGGTATTTATTTCAAGTGTGGCTGGTTTATTGGGTACGCAGTATCGAGCAAGTTATTCAGCAGCCAAGGCCGCCATTCACCTTTGGGCCAATAGCCTTCGGGCTGAAGTGGCAGAGCAGGGTGTACAAGTGTCGGTTGTCTTTCCAGGTTTTGTGCAAACCAACGTTTCTTTTAATGCCTTAAATGGGGCAGGACAGGCGCAAGGCCATCAAGACGAAGCGATTGCCAATGGATTATCCGCCGATGATTTTGCTGCACAAGTACTCAAAGCTTTGATGCACGGTAAAGAGTATATTGTGGTGGCTGGTGCAAAAGAAAAACTTGGTGTGATGCTTTCTCGACTATCACCTAAAGCTTTATATAAAGTCATTCGTAAAAGCACAGTGAAGTAAGCTGTACTTAAAGTGACAGCTTCACTTCTATCTAATCTATTTTAATTTGGCACTGTGTGCTAATAGGCTTGTTCGCGAGCGGCGGTCTCTGGCAGGATCGCTGTTGCATAGGCAAAAACTTCAACCATACCACCTTGCATACCAATTTCTGTGGTATTTAGGCGTAGCCCGAGTAGCTGTGTTGCGCCGAGTTGTTCAGCCTGTAGTTTTAAACGGATGATCGCTTCTCGACGTGCGCGCTCTGTCACTGATTCATAGGTCAGCAGTCGCCCACCAAAGAAATTATGGATTGCAGCCCAGACCATTTTAAAATAATCATGTGAAATCACAACATTGCTGATAAGTAATTGCCCATGTGAATCTGAGGTTTTAAAGCGGCTGGTATCTAAACGTATATATGATAAACGTCGTTCTTTTTCATCAAGTGCTTGAAGATGCGATCTTTCGATATGACGGCCAAAGCCCCACCCAATGAAGAATAAGAATAAAAAGACGACAACCTTAAAAATAAGACCTTCCATGATTTGAGCTTACTCACTAATCTGTTGAAAAGGGTCTGGAATGGATGGAGATTGTGCTTCAACGACTACAGCTGTGCCATAAACAAAAAGTTCAGAAGCACCTTGAGCAATATTTGAGGTTGAGAAGCGTATAGCAACTATTGCATTCGCACCCAAAGCTTCGGCTTTAGTGATCATACGCTGCATTGCTTCTTGACGTGATTCTTCTAAAAGTTCGGTATACCCTTTAAGTTCGCCACCCACAATATTTTTTAATCCCGCCATAAAGTCACGGCCAACATGCTTACTACGTACAGTACTGCCGTAAACAACATCGAGTTGTCGAATAATAGTATGGCCTGGAACACTTTCTAGATTGCTAAGTTGCATAGGATGAACTTTCAAGATGAAGATAAAGAAAACATAGGTAACTTAATGGTCAATTGCAATAGTTTGATAGCAAAGACCCATAAAAAAACCCACCGAAGTGGGTTTTTGATTGCTTATACTGCGATGCAGCTTGAGCTTACGCTATTATTTTTTCTCATAATGTTGCTGAGAACTTGAGGCAGGGTACACCACCTGTTCTGCGGTAGTCGCTTTGATACCACCACCAAGGGTTTTGTATAACTCAATCTGATTGTTTAAATCAGCTTGTTGTAATAACAATAAACCTTGTTCAGCAGAGTATGAAGAACGCTGTGCATCAAGAACAGTCAAGAAGCTATCAATACCCGAACGGAAACGAGCGTTAGAAAGCTTGTAAGTGACGTTTGTCGCTTGAACCAAGTTTCTTTGTGCTGAAATTCGATCACCGATATTTTGACGAGTTGCCAAGGCATCGTTCACTTCACGGAAAGCTGTTTGGATTGACTTCTCATAGTTTGCTAAAGCAATCTGTTGATCAGTTTCTGAAATCTTCACATTGGCTTTACGTGTGCCCCAATCAAAAATAGGAACATCTAAGCTTGGTCCAATAGACCATGCAAAACCACCTGATCTAAACAATTTATTTAAATCTGTTGATGCATAACCCGCTGTACCAGTTAGAGAAATCGTCGGGAACATCTGTGCACGTGCAGCACCAATATTGGCACCAGCAGCACTGAGTTGATATTCAGACGTTTTGATATCTGGGCGGTTATGTAGCAAGTCACTCGGCATACCTGTAAATAAGGTTTTGTCGTTAGTGATACGCGTTACACCCTTAGTTGGAAGTAACTCTTTGCTTACAGGTTGTCCAACCAGAAGATCAAGTAGGTTTTTCGCCTGTACAACTTGAGTCTTGAAATTTGCCACATCGCTACGCGCAGTTTCTACAGAAACTTGTGCTTGGCGAACAGGGATTTCACTGTCAATACCAACATCAAAGCGCTTTTTGTTGAGATTGTAAGAATCTAACTGTGCTTTTAATGTTTGCTCTGATAGACGGAGTTGTTCATTGGCAAAAGAATAACTTAACCAAGCTTGTGCTACTGATCCAACGAGTGCGATTTGAGTCGCATCACGTGAACTTTGAGTCGCTAAGAAGTTGTCTAATGCATTGTCTTTTAAGCTACGAACGCGGCCCCAGAAATCAAGCTCATACGCAGTTACACCTAGACCGACCTGATAGGTTGAGTAGGGGTTATTTGGGTTAACTGAAGGTGAAACTTGACGTACCACACTACCGCTTGCCCCAATTGTAGGTAGCTGATTATTTTCCGAGATTTGATATTGCTGTTGAGCACGTTGAATATTCAGTGCAGCAGTACGTAAATCACGGTTATTTTCTAAAGAAAGATCAATTACTTTCAATAGACGTGCATCAGTAAAAAAGTCTTTATAGCCCTTTTCCGCAATCGATTGGCCAGCACTGCTGTTGACGTAACCTGTAGGGATAGTGACTTGAGCGACCGGCTCTGGGCCACGCATGCTTTGGCAGGCTGCCAAAGACAATGCGAGCGCAGAAAGTGCAATGCTACGACCTGAAATAGACCATATGTTTTGCATCACGATGAATGCTCCTGATTTGTTATTGTTTTGGGTTTGTATTTGAATACACTTCGGATCCACACAAAGAACACTGGAATAAAGAAGATACCGAGTAGTGTAGAACTAATAACCCCACCAAGTACACCAAAACCTACTGAGTGCTGGCTACCTGCACCTGCACCTGTTGATAGTGCAAGAGGGAGTACCCCAAAACCAAAAGCTAAAGTTGTCATGATAATTGGACGAAGACGCATACGTGAAGCGTGTAGCGTTGCTGCAAATAAATCTTCGCCTTTCTCTTGCAACTCTTTGGCAAATTCAACAATTAAGATCGCGTTCTTGGCAGAGAGACCAATGACCGCAATCAATGCCACCTGGAAGTAAATGTTAAATGATAAGTTTGGATCTTGCTTGATGATCATACCCAGATAGGTCAATGCAAAAGCACCCACCAAACCAAGCGGTACCACCAAAATTACTGAGAACGGAATTGACCAGCTTTCATAAAGTGCCGCCAAACAAAGGAAGACAATCAATAATGAAAGAAGCAATAGTGCAGGTGCTTGAGCACCAGACTCACGTTCTTCTAAAGACAAACCAGTCCATTCATGGTCAAAACCTGCTAAGCCCATTGATGGGAGTTTAGACACGATTTCTTCCATTGCTTGCATCGCATCACCAGAGCTGACGCCCGGTGCAGGAGTACCTTGAATGTTCACAGATGATACGCCGTTATAACGTTCTAGACGTGGTGAACCATAAGTCCATTCGCCAGTTGCAAAGGCTGAGAATGGTACCATTTCACCTTTGTTATTACGTACATACCACTTGTTGAGGTCTTCAGGCATCATGCGTGAATTGGCTTCACCTTGTACATAAACCTTTTTAACACGACCACGATCGACGAAATCGTTTACGTAGTATCCACCCCAAGTCATACTCATTGTGGCATTGATTTCTGCCAAACTAATACCCATTGCTCCAGCTTGTGCTTGATCAATGTAGATTTGGTATTGTGGCGTATCTTCTTGACCGTTTGGACGTACACCAGCAAGACGTGGGTCTTTTGCTGCCATACCTAAGATCATATTACGCGCAGCCATAAGTTTTTCATGGCCTTGGCCAGAAACATCTTTAAGCTGAATATCAAAACCAGAAGCCACACCAAGTTCAGGCATTGCAGGTAATTTGATTGGCATAATATAGCTTGCATCTTTCACAAGCATATTTAACGCCATACCACGCTTGATGAGTGCATCAATTTGCTGTTCAGGTGTAGTACGCTCACCCCAGTCTCGTAACTTAATAAATGCTAAACCAGCATTTTGGCCGACACCAGTGAATGAGAAGCCTGTTACAGAGAATACAGATTGAACAGTTTTTTCTTCATTTTTTAAGAAGAAATTTGTCATCGAATCAATCGTTTTACTTGTACGTTCCATACTTGCGTTAGGAGGTAACTGTACCAATGTAAATACGACACCTTGGTCTTCTTCTGGAAGGAAAGAAGATGGCATGAGTTTAAAGATGACGACGATGACAGCAATAACAGCAGCATAGACTACACCAGAAAATACTTTGTGGTGAATCATACGATCTACACCGTTTTGGTATTTTTCAGCAGTTTTATCAAAGCTACGGTTAAACCAATCAAAGAATCGAGCAAAGATGTTATTGCTTTTAGGTTTGTTTGGATCGTGTTGCTTGAGCAAGGTTGCACAAAGTGCAGGTGTAAAGGTTAATGCAACAACCAAAGATAAGACCATGGCAGTCACTAATGTGACAGAGAACTGACGATAAATCACGCCTGTTGTACCACCAAAGAACGCCATTGGAATAAATACCGCTGACAGTACGCTGGTAATACCGATCAAAGCACCTGAGATCTGCGTCATTGAGTTTTCAGTTGCAGTGACAGGATCGAGATGTTCATCGACCATAAGTCGTTCGACGTTCTCAACCACAACAATCGCATCATCCACCAAGAGCCCGATGGCCAGTACCATGGCAAACATGGTTAATGTATTGATGGAGAAGCCAAACATATTAATGATGGTGAATGTACCAAGTACTACGACAGGTACAGCCATCGTTGGAATAATCGTTGCGCGCCAGTTCTGCAAGAACAAGAACATTACGATAAATACCAAGATGATCGCTTCAATCAGCGTTTTTACAACACTCTTAATCGAGAGTTTAATAAACGGCGTGGTATCAAACGCTAATGTGTCTTCTAGGCCAGCAGGGTAGTTACGACGTAACTCAGCCAAACGTGCCTCAACAGCATCAGCAGTTTCAAGTGCGTTGGCACCTGTTGATAATTTAATCGCAACACCACCAGCTGGTTTACCATTGAATTTCGAGTCAAACTGATAGTTGTCTGAACCGAGTTCAATACGTGCAACATCAGAAAGTAGAACTTGAGCACCCGATGCGGTGTTTTTCAAGAAGATCTTTCCGAACTGCTCAGGTGTTTGCAACATACTTTGCGCATTGACAGTTGCGTTTAGCATTTGTCCTTGCACAGAAGGTGCACCGCCCAATTGACCAACAGCAACCTGCGCGTTTTGTGCGCTTAAAGCAGAAACTACATCACTTGCAGTTACTTTTAAGTTGGTCATTTTTGCAGGGTCAAGCCAAATACGCATCGCATATGAACCACCAAATACCTGAACTTCACCCACACCCGCTACGCGGCTAAGAGGTTCTGATAGGTTGGCGTTCACATAGTCTTTAATATCGGCAGCTGAAAGGCTGTTATCTGGTGAGTGAAATGCAATAACTTGCAAGAAACTTGCACCAGACTTAGTAACTTTTACACCCTGACGCTGTACGTCTTGTGGGAGTAGTGCAGTTGCAGATTGTAATTTGTTCTGAACTTGAACTTGCGCAATATCTGGATCGATACCTTGAGCGAAGTTTAGGTTGATTGAAGCCTGACCATTACTCGCACTGTTAGATGAGATATAACGCAGTCCATCCAGACCATTCATTTGTTGTTCAATGATCTGGGTAACTGTATTTTCAACTGTTGCAGCAGATGCACCTGGATAGGTTGCAGAAATCGTAACTACAGGTGGTGCAATGGTCGGATACTGTGCAATCGGCATCTTGGTCAGGGTAAGTACACCTGCCAACATGATCACCAATGCAATCACCCACGCAAAAATGGGGCGATGAATAAAAAAGTGAGCCATTCAAACTCCCCCTTATGCTTGTGACGCAGCTTTTTGCTCAGCAGGCTGCTTTTGCTCAGCAGGTTGAGCAGGAGCAGCTGGTTTGGTCGCTGGCGCAGCTTGTTGAGGTGCTGCAGCTTTAGGTTGATATGGTTTGGCAACAACTTGTTGTTCTGGTTTAACCTTCGCAATACCATCAACAATGACTTTATCACCAGCAGTCAATCCAGCAGTCACAATCCAGTTCTGACCATTTACACCAGAAGTCGTCACAGGACGAGGCTCAACAACACCTTTCGCATTGACAACCATTGCCAGTGCTTGGCCTGTTGGCGTACGTGTTACGGCTTGCTGTGGAACCAAGTAAGCATTTGGAATGACGCCTTGAACAATTTGTGCATTGGCAAACATACCTGGAAGTAACAGGTGATTTGGATTAGGGAACACTGCACGTAAAGTGATTGTGCCTGTATCTGGGTTTACACTTGCATCAGAGAACTGTAGATTGCCCTCGATCGGGTAAGTACTTCCATCTTCAAGACGTAAACGAACTTTGGTGTTGTTACTACGGTCAATGCTGCCTTGACTTAACTGTTGTCTAAGGCGAAGCAATTCAGCGCTTGATTGGTTGATGTCGACATAAATCGGATCAAGCTGTTGAATCGTGACCAAAGCATTGGCTTGATTTGCAGTTACTAAAGCACCAGCAGTTACACTAGAGCGGTTAGATTGACCAGAAATTGGTGCGCGAACAGTTGCATACCCTAAGTCAATTTGTGCATTACGCACGATGGCTTGTGAAGCGGCAACATCTGCTTCGGCCAATTTAACTTGTGCAACAATATCATCATATTCTTGCTTTGAAACCGCGTTAATACCAGTCAGCTGACTGTAACGATTGGCTTTAACACGTAGTGCATTGAGGTTCGCTTGTTGACGAACTAAAGTCGCTCTAGCGTTGTCCAAAGTTGCACGGTTAGTACTTGAGTCAATTTGATAAAGAGGTTGACCTTCACGAACGAAGCTACCTTCGGCAAATAAACGCTTTAGAATTACGCCGCTTGTTTGTGGTCGTACTTCAGAAATTTGATATGCCGAAGTTCTTCCTGAAAGTTCAACTGATTGTTCAATACTTTGTGGTTGAGCAACAATGACACCTACTTCAGTCGGTGGCATTTTCTGTGCGGCAGCAGCTTGCTGTGCATCCTTTGGATCTTTGCTACAACCCACAAGTGCAATACTTGTTGCTAAAGCACAAGCAGTAAGGGTTGGTGCCCAAAGCTTTGCTGACATCATTATTCCACCTCGTTTAGATCTTATCTAAAAAGTTATTTGTTTTAAGGTATACAAACTTGTTAAATGCGCATTGCAATAATGCAATCCACATTAAACCGATACTCCATCCGGCAAGAACATCAGTTGGATAGTGAACGCCAAGATAAACTCGCGATAACCCCATGCAGATTGGCCATAAACCAATCATCATCATAATGACTTTACTATGTGTTTGTTTCTGAAATATAAACAGTAAAACATAGGCAATTACGATCGAGTAAATACTATGTGCACTAGGAAAAGAGGCACCATAGCTTTGAACCAATGCTTCAGCTGCGTCTGGTCGCGGACGTTGAATGAGATACTTAAGCATCCAGCCAATAGCGCCACTGCCAAAAACAGCCAAACAAATAAAAGCCACCTGATCGTAGCTTTTAGAGCGTAATAACCTTACACAATATATGCCGCAAATAAGAAGTACTGTTGCTGATCCCCCTAGTATGGATAAAGTTACTGCAATTTCATCCAAAAAGGTAGTGCGATGTAAACTCGCCCATACAACTGCAAGTTGATCATAATTTTGGATGCTCGGGTTAAGCATCCAGAGACAACTTATGATGAACCCAATACCGCTTATTATGGCGTAGGAATAAGGCATCTGTTTGACCTAAATAAAATTAACCGATTTCGTAGGGATTAATTTAATCGCTAAAGTGTACTTGTCGGTACACTTTTTTTCAAGCGTTACAAATACGAATTAATATCAATAATTTTGCTTAAATTTTGTTGCACATAAATAGTTTTTTTATGTGTTGTTAAATCGTTATCTACGGTGTGTTTTTAGTGTTGCTTTCTACATCAACTGGGGTTTTAGGTGGCCAGAAAAAGTCCATTGGTCGTGTGAAAAAGTGGGTATAAACCAGTTTAGCCAAGGGTTTCCACTGTTCAAAACGCACTCGTCTTGCTCTTAATGCTACGACGACAGTGAGGCTGAAACTCACAAATAAGTTAGTCAGACCGATGAGAAGTACACCGAGGAAGGAAACAATGATGAGGCCGATATCAGGTGTACCACTAATGCACAGCAAGCCTTGTATAAAGTTTGCAGAAGCAAAGGCAATGTGTCTGATATCTAAAGGTAAGCCTAAAATAAAGCCTAAAGTCCCCATACTGCCTAACATAATACCGAATAAGAAGTTACCGGCGAGTGCACCTAAGTTACGCTGTACGTAGTCAGCAAAACGGTCGAGTCGTGCTTGCCCCATGAGTCGCGCAAAACGTTGATGTGCTTTTAGTCGAGGTCCAATTTTTCTATAGATTGCAAGGTTGTCAAAGTAACCTGCAATCAAGCCGGATAGAAATAAACAAACACCTGCAATCGCAGCATGTGGAATCGCCAAGGAAGTAAACGGGTTGAGACTATGGAGCAGGGCATCTGCTTTTGCGTGTTTGAGTAGAGGTTCATCTAAGGCGTATTGCCAGAAAAAGGTAATTAATGCCGCAGTGGGTATCGCAATCGAGATATTACCTAAAATAGCGATGAACTGTGTTCGAATAATATTGACAATGAGTCCAGCAAGTTCAGCCAATTGTGCTGTTTTAGAGCCTTTGCGATGCTGTACTGTGGCTGCAAGAGCAGCGGCAGTCATGGCTGGCTGCTTGGTGGCAACGGTAAAATGTAAAACATGAATCAACATAAAACCAAAGGCGTAATTCATACTGTACAAAAATGCCTGCATCATTGGTGCCAATGTTAGACGAGAAGCTAAAATCTTCAGCGTGGCCATGGTGGCAATGATCATACCAGCACCAGCAGCTGAGCGGTACATGGCGAAAAAGCCTTTTTTGTCTGTACTTACATAGTGTTCGCCGGTTTTACTGGCATTTTCAGTCACCTGTAAAGAGATCAATTCGCTATTGCTTGCCAAAAGGGCACGTACACTGTGTTCACTTGAGTGAGCTTCTACCACATCAGTTAATAACTCACCGATGGCAATGTAGCGGATGTCATCTTCTTCAGTCAAAATATTGAGTAACTGCTCTGTGCGATGTAGACATTGCTCAAGTAAAGACAACAAATAGGTCAGACTAATACTGACCCCAATACGTTTGGTTGCACGGCGAATCTTAGAAACAACATCGTGGCACTGTTCCAACATTACCAGCGCTTGAGAAGCATCTGGAAAACGGATAGCCAGATGTTGATCCTGTTCACGATGTGCCCGTTTATAGGATTCGATGAATTCTACAATTTCACGGTTTTGTACTAAAAAAGGTGATTCATAGTCAGATAATTCAGGCTGAGCATTAATAAACTCAGGATATAAGCCGATACCACTAATACGATAAGACAGTACAGTGATGGCTTTAATAATTTCATGCTTAATACTGTTACTGGCTGGGCGAGTTTGCTGTGAGAGCGGAAACAGCCGAAAGAGTTGAATCCAGCTTTGATCAGAAATATTTTCCAGCCAAAATCGGTCATGTCGGTCATAAAAGACTTTGGCCAGCAGATCTTGCAACTGGCTTTCATCATTGAGTAGGGGTAAAAAATGCGCACCAATACGTTGACTCAATTGGTTCCAAAAACCATCTAAAGATAAAATGCCACTGTCAGCATACAAACTGGTTTGTTTATAGCGATTGATGAGATTGAGTAGATAGCTTTGTAAAGTATAGGTTGCAACAGGCTGGCGTAATAAGGCTTGAATAAGTGCCTGGATTTTTTCTTGAATTTCTTTGTTGTCGTTGCAATTAATTGGGCGGATTCGCTGCACCAATTTAATCAATAAGTTTTCATCAGGAACAGTAGAGGGGTTCTCTAACTGTTCCTGCATGCTCAAAATTAGGTCATTAAAGTGAATATGCATAGGCAAGAAAGTCTGCTCATTTTATTGAATTCGGAATAGCGCCATATTGGCCAAATTACCTAAGGCTTGACGATATGGACTTTCAGGTAAAGCTTGTAATGCTTGTAGCGCTAAATCTGTTTCTTGTTGCGCGCGGCTACGACAATAGTCTAAAGCACCAGAGCGATGAACAATATCAATCACTTGTTCAAGTTCTGAAGTACCTCCTGTAGAGATACTACGGCGAATGATGTCATGTTGCTCACCCTGCGTATTTTTCAGCGCAGCGATCAGTGGTAAGGTCGGTTTACCTTCCATGAGATCATCACCAATGTTTTTGCCCAATGTTTCAGCATCAGAAGTGTAGTCTAAGATGTCATCAATAATTTGAAAGGCATTACCGAAATGACCTGCGAAGCGACGAAGTGGTTCACGATACTGTGGTGTACCCGCTAAGATCGCAGCACCTTCTGTGGCCAATTCAAATAGTCGAGATGTTTTACCATGAATAATACTTAAATAGGTATTTTCATCTGTATCTGGTTGATGCTGTGCTTGTAATTGTAGTACTTCACCTTCGGCAATTTCGCATGTACCTGTTGAAAAATCTTTCAATAAGGTCATATTGTCTAAGTCGACCAATAGATCAAATGCACGTGAAATTAAAAAATCACCTACTAAAACGGCAGTTTGATTGTTCCAAGTAGCATTTGCAGTGGGTTTGCCACGTCGTAAACCTGACTCATCGACAACATCATCATGAACGAGAGTTGCGGTATGAAGCATTTCAATAATTGCAGCAAGCATTTGTGAACGCTTAAGGTCTGTTTCCCCACAAGCGTGGGCAGCGAGCAAACACATAATCGGGCGCATACGTTTGCCACCTGCTTCTACCACGTGTTTACTGACAGACATGACTAAAGCAACTTTAGAACTAATTCCCTCATTGATAAGCTGATCCATTTCGGCAAAATCTGTAGCTACAGGCGCGAGAATATCTTGTTTAAAGTCGATAGTCATGTAAAACCATCCTCTATGAGTATTAGATGTAAATATAGTTAAAAAGTTGTTTGTGCTAAACGAATATGTTGCACATTGATACATTGAATCAATGTAAACATCAAGTTTTAGCGATGTAGGGCATAAATTTGATTTACACGGCTACAATCCCCCAAAGTTTTAATATGGTAACGGAATTGTTTTAAAAATCTATTTCATTTTTAACACATGATGCCATTGAATGGCTTAACTTTGTTAAAATTAACATTGATAGTTGCATTAAAATCAATCGCTTAGTTCTTTGATAAACTATTTATTAAATTTGCTTGTTGTTTGTTTTGAAATCTCTTAAAATATGCACCCTTATGCCCCAGTGGCGTTCGTTTTAAGATCGATATATTCCTTTATCGGCACGACGACACGGGTTAGTTTGGAGTACATTATGTACGCAGTAATCCAAAGCGGTGGTAAACAGCACCGTGTTGTTGAGGGTGAAACTCTCAAAGTTGAGTTATTGAAAGCTGAAACTGGTTCAACAATCACTTTTGATGATGTGTTGATGCTTGTAAATGGTGACAGCATTCAAATCGGTGCTCCAGTTGTAGCTGGCGCGAAAGTAACTGCAGAAGTGGTTAGCCATGGTCGTCACGACAAAATCCGCATCATCAAAATGCGTCGTCGTAAACATTACCGTAAACAACAAGGTCACCGTCAATGGTTCACTGAGTTGAAAATTACTGGTATCGCAGGCTAATTACGAGGAGTAAGAGACATGGCTCACAAGAAAGCCGGTGGTTCGACACGTAACGGTCGTGATTCAAACCCAAAAATGCTAGGTGTTAAAATGTACGGTGGTCAAGCTGTGACTGCTGGTAACATTATCGTTCGTCAACGTGGTACTGAGTTCCACGCTGGTGCAAACGTAGGTATGGGCCGTGACCATACTTTATTTGCAACTGCTGACGGCGTAATCAAGTTTGAAGTGAAAGGTCAATTTGGCCGTCGCTATGTATCTGTTGAAGCTGTATAAGTTTCTTTAGATCAGGAAAAACCCACTGTTTAGTGGGTTTTTTTATGTCTAAACGGAAGGGGAAATAGCGTGATTTTCTTCACGAAGATGAAGAAATTTAAACATTAAAGGTATATAACAATACAAAACTTCTTATATTCCAGATTATTAGCTTTAAAAAATGGTTTAAGATAGCGTTTGCATTGATCATCTGTGTGGTAAATAGCAGATCAATATAAATGAATTTAGGTGAAGACTTATGAAAATGCTGGCTAAAACATTATCTGTGGCTGTATTGGGTACGGCGTTCCTTGCACCAGTCATGAGTAGCGTTGCATTTGCAGCGACTGCAGCCTCAGAACAACAAGCAACACAGAATTTGGTTCGCCAATTAACAGGTGTAAAAAGCTTTACCGCAAATTTTGAACAAAGTACCAAAGTAACTGCTGGAGCTAGTCGTACACCACAAAAGAAAGGATTATCTGCACAGCATATGAATCAAACCTTTAAAGGTGAGATGAAAGTTGAACGTCCTGGTAAGTTCTATTGGCAAACCTTTAGTCCAGCTAAGCAAACCATTGTGACTACAGGTAAAACAGTATGGATTTATGATCCAGACTTACAACAAGCTGTACGTCAAAGCCTAGATGCACAAGTTGCCAATACTCCAGCGCTGCTGTTGTCAGGTAATGTTGACCAGATCATGCGTGCTTATCGTGTGACTCAACCAGACCAAACTAAAACGTATTACACTTTATATCCTAAAAATACCGAAGGGGCATTTCAAAATCTAACGATTAGTTTTGGTGAAAATAAAACACCTGCACTGATGATTTTGCAAGATTCTTTGGGTCAAACCACGACTGTGCGTTTTAATAATGTGAAACTCAATGCTACGATTCCAGCTTCAGTGTTTAATTTCACACCGCCAAAGGGTACAGATATTATTGATCAATAATTTCAGTACTGCTTTGCTGTATTGAAAACGTTTGAGTAGCAATCAGTTAAAGAGAACTTGTTGCATGTTTTAAGAGTGAAATAGCACACAGCTTGCTGATTATACTCACGATTGTTTTAATCAATTACATCCTCAAATAAATGCCTCCCTTTTTTTAAAGGGAGGAAAGCTTGCAAATTTATAGTACATAACGGTCTAACTTCCGCTGCGATGGTGGTTGAAATCTAATCTTTTTCATATTTTCTGCTTTATTCAGCAGAGTTTCTTCATAGTACTCTAGGGCTTAGCACGATATGCTCTCGAAATCATTTGCTTTGGCTTTTTGTTTTTGAGTGCAGTGTCTTACGGATTGAACTTGAGTTATCGGGCAGAATTTAGGTTTTAATGCATGATATTGATCATAGTTAAGTGAAAAACTAGGCGAAACCTAATCGCTAACTCAATGAGTTATGATCAGATCACTATATTTTTTATAGTGAAGCGCTTACACTATGTTGAGCTTTATTTTCAAATAGATTGATTATGATTGACCCAAAATTACTCAGAAATAATATTGAGGCTGTAAACGCAGCTTTGGCTAAACGTGGTGTACAACTAGATGCAGCTGAATGGGCAGCATTAGAGGTACGTCGTAAGGAAATTCAGTCTAAGACTGAATCTTTACAAGCAGAGCGTAATGCTGGTGCTAAACAAGTTGGTCTTATTAAAAAATCCGGTGGGGATGCTTCTGAGTTGATGGCACGTATGTCAGCAATCGGTGATGAGATTAAAGCCGCTGAAGTTGGACTGAATGAGCTTCAGGCTGAACTCGAAGCGAAATCACTGAGTATTCCAAACTTGCCAGATGAGTCAGTACCAGCAGGTAAAGATGAAAGTGATAACGTTGAAATTTTAACTTGGGGTACGCCACGCCAGTTTGATTTTGACATCAAAGACCATACCGATCTCGGTGAATGGATGGGCGGACTTGAGTTTGAAACTGCTACGAAGTTGACTGGCTCACGCTTTAGCGTATTGAAAGGTCCATTGGCAAAGCTGCAACGTGCTTTGACTCAGTTTATGTTGGATACTCATACTGAACAACATGGCTACACAGAAGCCTATGTTCCATATTTGGTCAATGCTGACTCTTTGCGTGGAACAGGGCAGTTACCCAAGTTTGAAGAAGATTTGTTTAAGTTGCAGGGTGAGAAAGAATATTATTTGATCCCAACGGCTGAAGTTCCTGTAACTAACTTTGTTCGTGACGAAATCATTGATACAGAGCGCTTACCACTGAAGTATACAGCACATACACCATGTTTCCGTAGTGAAGCAGGTTCTTATGGTCGCGATACACGTGGTCTAATTCGTCAGCACCAGTTTGATAAAGTTGAAATGGTGCAAATTGTAAAACCTGAAAACTCAATGCAAGCTTTAGAAGAGTTAACAGGACACGCAGAACGCATTTTACAATTGCTTGGCCTGCCATATCGCAAAATCATCCTCTGTGGTGGTGATATGGGCTTTGGTGCGACCAAAACTTATGATTTAGAAGTTTGGGTTCCAAGCCAAAATACTTATCGTGAAATCTCTTCATGCTCAAACATGGGCGATTTCCAAGCACGTCGTATGAAGGCGCGTTTCCGTGTTGACCAAAAGAAAACCGAATTTGTGCATACGCTTAATGGTTCTGGTTTGGCTGTAGGTCGTACTTTATTGGCGGTGATGGAAAACTATCAACGTGAAGATGGTTCAATCGAAATTCCTGAAGTTTTACGCCCATATATGCGTAATGCTGAGTTTATTGATTAACTTCTCCATTGCCCCCTGTTTTTTGCTAAAAGGTTGTGTTGTACCGTGGATATTTTTCCAATTTCATTAAAACTACATCAGCAGCCTTGTTTGCTTGTTGGTGGGGGGCAGATTGCTTTACGTAAAGCACAGTTGCTGGCAAGAGCTGGCGCTGTGATTGATGTCGTCTCCCTTGAGATTACTGCTGATTTACTTCAATTGGTTGAGCAGACTCAGGGGAAATATATTCAGCAGCAGTACGCTGATGATTTAGCCTTGGCGCACTATCGTTTAGTGATCGCTGCTACAGATCAAGCAAAAGTCAATCAACAGGTCTTTGAGCGCTGTGAAGCCTTAAATGTGTTAGTCAATAGTGTTGATGATATTCCGAACTGTCGCTTTATGATGCCTGCAATTGTTGATCGCTCACCTATTGTAGTTTCTATTGCAAGTAACGGCACTTCACCTGTTTTAAGTCGACAACTCAGAACCCAACTCGAAAGTCTGATTCCACATCAGTTTGGCCGTTTGGCTGAATTTTCAGGTGTGTGGCGTAATCGTGTGAAGGCACAGATTCCGAACCCTGACGAGCGCCGTGTGTTCTGGGAAGAGCTCTATGCAAGTCCTTTTAAAGACTGGGTATTACAACAACAAAATCAACAGGCCGAAGCCTATATACAGCAAGCTTTAAGCACGTGGAAAATGCCAAAAGGGGAGGTGTATTTGGTTGGAGCAGGTCCTGGTGATCCTGAATTATTGACACTCAAAGCGTTGCGTTTAATGCAACAAGCGGATGTGGTGATTTACGATCGTTTGGTCTCTCAGCAAATTTTAGATTTGTGCCGCCGTGATGCTGAAAAAGTTTACGTCGGTAAGGCACGTGCACAGCATACCTTGGACCAAGACAGTATTAATGCCTTATTGGTAAAATATGCTGGACAGGGTAAACGGGTGTGCCGTCTAAAAGGCGGTGATCCTTTTATCTTTGGTCGCGGTGGTGAAGAGATCGAGGAGTTGTTTGCAGCAGGTATTACTTTTCAAGTCGTACCGGGTATAACCGCTGCATCGGGCTGTGCTGCTTATGCTGGAATTCCTTTGACACATCGTGATTATGCACAAAGTGTACGGTTTTTAACTGGGCATTTAAAAGCAGGTTCACCTGAGTTGCCATGGACTGAATTGGTCTATGAACATCAGACTTTGGTGCTTTATATGGGAATTGTTGGGCTTGAAACAATTTGTCAGCGTTTAATTGAGCATGGTCAGCGTCCGAATATGCCAGTTGCACTGATTTCTAAAGGTACAACAGCTGAACAAAAAGTCGTTGTCGGAACTTTAGCTGATATTGCAGATAAAGTAACTGAACATCAAATACAGGCACCGACTTTGACCATTATTGGTGAAGTGGTGTCATTACATGAAAAACTGAATTGGCAATCTCAAGCGATTGTCTAAAGTTAAAATAGAGAAGCACAGTGATTCACGTTGTTTTATACGAACCAGAGATTCCAAGTAATACTGGAAATATCATTCGCCTATGTGCCAATACTGGTGCTCAACTCCATCTGGTTAAGCCATTAGGTTTTGAGTTGGATGATAAAAAACTTAAACGTGCTGGTTTGGATTACCATGAATGGGCACGTATGCAAATCTGGGAAACGATTGAAGATTGTCTGACTGCGCTAGCAAAGCAGGGAATTAGCGTCGATGCAATTTATCCAATGACCACCAAAGGCTCGGCTTTACCCCATCAAAGTGAGTTGAATCGACCTGTGGCATTATTGCTTGGGCCTGAAACACGTGGTTTACCTGAGCAAGTGCGGATGATGTTTCCTGTCGAAAACTGGATTCGCTTACCGATGGCGCCGAATTCACGCAGTTTAAATCTGTCGAATGCGACAGCGGTGATTGTGTATGAGGCATGGCGTCAACAGGGCTTTAAAGATCTTATTTAAGCTGCTCTAGATCTTGTTCTAAGCTAAATGAAAGCAACGATTTGTCGTTGCTTTTTTTTATATTTTTGCTGTGAGTTGTTCTGCTGCATCATACTTTTGCTGTGCATCAAGCACATGTTGCATATTGCGCTCTGCCCAGAGTTTAAATGCTAAAGCACTTTGAGCCAGTTCATGGCCAAGTGGAGTGAGAGAGTACATGACTTTGATAGGGCGTGTATCGAGAAGCTCACGTTGGATAAAACCATCTCGTTCTAACATTTTAAGTTTTTGTGAGAGTACCTTTGGCGAGATTCCAGCGATAATTTTCTTTAGCGCATTAAAATGAGTAGGCTGAGTTTGTAGTGTATCTACGATAAATAACACCCACTTGTCAGCAAGATTACTAAAAAATAATCTAGAGGGACAATTGGGATGGTAAATATTGAAAGCTAAGGCTTTTTCCATGAGAAGCACACCGAATGATGGTTATGTGAACAGCATATCATGACCAGTTACCATTTGGTAACTAATTGACATCTAGTTTCTAAAATATACTATATGAATTATTCAATTGATTAGAGAGAACAAGATGTCTAAAGTCGCCGTTGTATATTATTCTGGTTATGGTCATACCCGTGTTGTTGCTGAAACATTTGCTCAAGAAATTCAGGCACAGTTGATCGAGATTGATCAACAAGGTGAGATTGATGAGCAGGCTTGGCAGCAACTTGAAGATGCGGATGCAATTGTCTTTGGTGCTCCGACTTATATGGGCAGTATGCCGTGGCAGTTTAAAAAGTTTGCTGATCAAAGTTCTAAAATGTGGTTTAGTCGAGCGTGGCAAGACAAAATATTTGCAGGTTTTACTAACAGTGCTAGTTTGAATGGTGATAAACAAGTGACACTGATTAATTTTCAAACCTTGGCATCACAGCATGGTGGAATTTGGGTGAGTTTAGGTTTAGCTCCGTCAAACACAAAAGCAGCACAGCGTAGTGATATCAATAACCTAGGTGGTTCGGTGGGTTTACTCGTGCAGTCTCCTGCTGATGCATCTATTGAAGAAATAGCCAGTGGTGACTTAGAGACTGCGAAAGCTTATGCACGACGGGTAAAACTGATCACAGATAAGTTTACAGTGCATTAAGATATCCATCAAAAATAAGTCGGTTAAAATAACGAAGCAAAAAAAATAGGCTGTTTGTTAACAGCCTATTTTTTTGAGAAGAGTGTGAGATTACTCGTGTTCATTATGCTGCGGTGCAGGATAACGGAAACCACGTGTTTTGTAGGCCAGATAGCCAACACCAATTGCAGCCCAGATTAAGCCAATTTTTAATGCAGATTCATCAATCTCAAGCCACATTAAGAAAACACTAGCAAAACCAAGCGTCGGTATGACGATATACTTAAAGATATCGGCAGGTGTTTTATTTCGACCATCTCGCAGTGCATAACGTGATATCACTGAGAAGTTGACAAAACTAAAGGCTGTCAAAGCACCAAAACTGATTAGGTTAACAATATGCTCAAGGCTTAAGAAACCAGCAGTTAAGGCAACTACACCCACGATTAAAATGTTATAGGTTGGTGTATGAAGCTTTGGACTAATATGACCAAAGATCTTTTTGTTAATGACACCGTCACGACCCATAACATACATCAAGCGTGATACACCTGCATGTGCAGAAATACCTGAAGCCATAACCGCAACTACAGCGAAGTAGAGCACCATGGTTTTAAAAGCAATACTACCAATCGCTGCAACCATAACAGGCTGTGATTCATCGAGTGGGTTGAAATAAATATTTGGATTACTCGGGAAGTACAACTGGATAAAGTAAGTACTTACGATAAAGATAATCCCTGCAATAAGTGCCGTGGCAAAAATTGCACGTGGAAGCGTTTTTTCTGCATCTTTGGTTTCTTCTGCAAGTGAAGACAGTGCATCAAAACCAGTAAATGAGAAGCATAAAATCGTCGCACCACCAATTAAGGCAGCGACCGAAGTCATTTCATTCCAAAATGGAGCCATACTCCATAATGCAGCTTTGTCTGGGTTAAGCGTGCCGTCAGCGTAAACACCTTGGGTGAGCAATACATAGACTTGGTAAACAAAATAGAATATTACACCCAGTTGAATAACAACGATGGTGCTGTTAAAGCGTGCAACAAAACGAGAGCCAAATAAGTTAATGACTGTCATTATTGTCGTTAAGGCAATGACCCAGATCCAGTTATTTACTTCTGGATATAGGGCGCGTAGATAAATATCTGCCAATATAATGTTGACCAATGGCGAGAGTAAATAATCTAACCACGACGACCAGCCCACCATAAATCCAACATTGGGATGAATAGATTTTTGAGCATAGGTATAAGCAGAACCAGACGATGGATAACGCTTAATCATGTGCCCATAACTAATGGAGGTAAGTAGTATGGCAAATAGAGCAAAAATATATGAGGTTGGAACATGGCCTTGACTTCCATCTGATACAAGACCGAAAGTATCAAATAAAGTTAGTGGCTGAATATACGCTAAACCAATAATGATAATGTGCCATAGCACGAGATTTTTTTTGAGTTTAGCAGCAGGTGGAGTCCCAGGAATATTTGTCAACGGCGGAATCCTCATAGTCGTTGATCAAGGATCAGTCTTAATGATTAAGGACCGTTTGAGACGAACGATCCCCCCCTAAGAATAAACAAAGCGCGCTAATCTAATCTAATTTGATTTTATCTGCTAGCGCCTTTGTTGGATTTTTTGCAGAAATTATGCCAATTAAAAAAATCCACGCCTTTCTGAAGTTACAATGTAAAAGCCCGATGTTTGAAAAAACATCAGGCTTGAACTGGGGGTATATTGGCTGATTTTTTTAAAATTACCAAGCTTTTTCTAAAATCATTTTAAGATCTTGTAAGTTGGTTTCTTTTGGATTGAATATAATAGAACCATCGTTGAGTGCTTTTTCAGCAACTTCATCAAGTTGATCTTGGTTTATACGGCCTGTTTCACTCAATGTGCGTGGTAATTTAGTCAAGTCATAGACACGATCGCGCATGGTTAAAATCACATCAATCGCCTTGTCAGCACGTGCATCCGCAGGGGTTTGTGCATAAATGTCCGCACCAGCTAAGGGGAGGAGGAGGTCTGCGATTTTGTCATGATTGACCTCTTTGTTGTACTGAAGTACATAAGGCAAAAAGAGGTTCATACAAAGTCCGTGCGGTAAGTGTGCAACTGCACCAAGCGCATGTCCAAGTGAGTGCACTAATCCAACCATAGAGTTGGAAAATGCTACACCAGCCATGGTAGAGGCTTGAGCTAACTCTAAACGTCCTTGCACATCATTAGGCGACTCAAGAACAGTAAACAAATTCTTTGCAATTTTCTTGATCGCAGCTGTTGCATAAGCATCGCTCATTGGGTTAGCTGCTAGGCAAGTATAGGATTCAACAGCATGCGTTAATGCATCCATCGCTGTCATTGCTGTTAAATGAGGTGGCAGTGTTTGCGTCATGCGTGGATCTAAAATGGCAGCATGCGGCATAAGGTATTGCGATGCAAAAGGAAGTTTAATATTACGTTGATGATCAGAAACCACAGCAACCATCGTTGTTTCTGAACCTGTACCTGATGTTGTTGGAATCACAAAAAAAGGTTTGAGTGGTCGAGTTAAGTTGTGGGCTCCTGAGTATTTCAGTAAGTCATCACCACCTTCAGAGACCAAGATATTGGTTGCTTTTGAGGTATCAATCACAGAGCCACCACCGACAGCAATAATCGCATCACATTGGTGTTCGCGATAGGCAGCAGCTGCTGTTGCGACTGTTTCTAAACTTGAATCTGGTGGTACATCATCAAAAATACATGCCAATTCAATATCACTTGCTGCAAAAGCAGTTTCAAGTGGTGCAAGGAGTTGATTACTACGCACGCCTTTGTCCGTGATGATCATTGGTCGCTTAGAACCTAAGATCGCAAGCTCAAAAGGAATGTGCTCAAGCGCTGCATGACCTGCGATAACTTTAACTGGGCAAAAAAACTCATAATAAGATTTGGTCATGTCAGACACCTCCTTTGAAATATGATTGGGCAACTTTGAGATAAATATTTGCTGCGCTATTTATTTTTTCTTTAAAGCTCAGTTGTTGTGGGTATTCTTTCACTGCGAGTTCAGCGACAAGTTTAGGCAAAATTAAGGCCTCCATTTTGTTGAGGCAGCGTACCAAACGTATGGCATGACTTACATCACCGTCTGCAATCATACGATCATTGGCAAAAGATCTTGCCGTACTTTCTTGAAATGAGAACACCAGAAAAGCGTGATGCAAATGCTTGAAAGTGATCGTGAGATCTGGCTTTTTGTCGAGTTGTTTAACCAATGTCAGCTGTTTTTGTGGATTCACTTCAAGCACAAAAGCAGGTCCCTTAGGGAAAACATTCATGGATAGACAAAAGCCGACTGGGAATTGTGCAATTTCATGTTGGATTTCAGTGTCTACTTGGCTGGCCATAACTAAACCACGACCAATGACGTCCATCATGAGTTTGACATAGGCGGTTTCAAGTGTGGGTTTTATCGGTTTGGAAAAAATCACGCTACTGTCCCTTGTTTAATCGTACTTATGATTTAGAGTAATTACTCTAGACGGGTCTAATGAAAAAAGATAGTGTCTTAAAGGTCTGTTAAATTCACTTGACTAAAAAAATCTTGTTGTTTGAAATACTCTACGACATCTTGGCACAATTGTGTATAGCTTGGATAGTTTTGTACAAGATCACAAATTCTTACCATTTCTAGCCCCGCATAACCACAAGGATTAATGGTATGGAAGCCATTTAAATCACAGTCGATATTTAATGCAAGTCCATGATAACTACGACCACGGCGAATTTTAAAACCAAGCGAGCCAATTTTATTTTCATTGACATAGACACCAGGTGCATCTGCTTTGGCATAGGCTTCGATTTGATATTTCTTGAGTAAATCAATCATCAGTTGTTCAGCAAAACTGACTAGTGCACGTACATTCCAGCCTAATCGATTGAGATCGAACAAAAAATAAATGACCAATTGGCCTGGGCCGTGCCAAGTCACTTGACCGCCACGGTCACTTTGGACAACAGGTAGATCAGAGGGGATCAAGATGTGTTCAGGTTTACCGGCTTGCCCCTGGGTGAGTACCGCTGAATGTTGCAATAACCATATTTCATCTGGGCTATTTTGATCGCGCTGTTCTGTATAGCTTTTCATTTGTACAAAGAACTGAGCGTAGTCAGTCAGATCGCGATACTGTTTGATGTTGAGAATAGGTTTTGCAAAGTCATTCATTTGTATTGATTATTCCAAAGTGATGCTGAATTTGATTATAAATCAACAAAGGTTGAATGGAGAGTCAACTGATAAATAATAGTACACCCCTTTGTTTGCACATAGGGGTGTAGGATAAAAGCGTAAAGTCACTTTTAGGGTTTACAGTGCTGTTTTAATTAGTGGGCAAGCTGCCAAATCTGCGTAGAGGGCATGTACTTGTTCTAATTCATCAAAACGTAACTGTGCAGTCAGTGAATGGTATTTACCCGTTCTAGACGGTTGTACAGTCAGCGAAGTTTCATCAAAGCTTGGAAAATGTTTGATTAAAATTTCAACCACAGCTACGCGTAGTTCTTGGCCAGCATCGCCAATCAATTTAATCGGGTAGTCCATAGGAAATACCCAAAGGTCTTCACGCAATTCGCGAGATGGAGTACGGTCGATCATAGTCTTGCTCTCATAATGTATGAAAAACGCCTGCTTAAGCAGGCGTTTTATAAACTTAATATCAAAATGGGGGTGAATCAGATAAATACAAGTGCCGAGCACTTAGCAGTCTAATGATCCATCCAGCATCAGTGATTAGTCATTTTCAAGGAATGAACGTAGGTGTTCAGAGCGTGAAGGGTGACGTAATTTACGTAATGCTTTTGCTTCAATCTGACGAATACGTTCACGTGTAACGTCAAACTGTTTGCCCACTTCTTCTAAAGTATGGTCGGTTGGCATGTCGATACCAAAGCGCATTTTCAGTACTTTAGCTTCACGTTCTGTTAAGTTTTCTAAAACTTCACGTGTTGCTTCTTTAAGACCTTCAGATGTAGCGGCATCAACTGGAGAGGTGATGTTGCTATCTTCAATAAAATCACCCAAGTGCGAATCTTCGTCATCACCAATTGGTGTTTCCATTGAAATCGGTTCTTTAGCAATCTTCAAGACCTTACGAACTTTAACTTCGTCCATTTCTAGACGTTCGCCCAGTTCTTCAGGTGTTGGTTCGCGACCCATTTCTTGCAGTAACTGACGTGATACACGGTTGATTTTGTTGATCGTCTCAATCATGTGTACTGGAATACGAATTGTACGTGCTTGGTCCGCGATCGAACGAGTAATCGCCTGACGAATCCACCAAGTTGCATAAGTAGAGAACTTATAACCACGACGATATTCAAACTTATCAACAGCTTTCATCAAGCCGATGTTACCTTCTTGAATTAAGTCGAGGAATTGCAAACCACGGTTGGTATATTTTTTCGCAATAGAAATTACCAAACGTAAGTTTGCTTCAATCATTTCTTTTTTAGCACGACGAGCTTTCGCTTCACCGATTGCCATACGCTTAGAAATCTCTTTGATTTCTTTTACGTTAAGACTTAAGTCATTTTCAATATCTGCGATCTTTTGTTGGAACGCTAAGATATCTGGACGAACTTTTTCTAAATGGGCTTTGACTTCTGGAGAAGCTTTAGCGATTTGTTCGTCTAACCATGCTGGATTTGATTCTTGAGTCGGGAACGAGGTACGGAATTGAGTACGATCCATACGACCACGACGTACTGCATAACGCATCACTTCACGTTCAGATGTACGGATTTGTTCGTGAGTACCGCGAATCATTTCTGAAATGGTATCAAAAAGACGTGGAGTAAACTTAAACATCATAAAGATGGTGGCTAGAGATTGCATTGCTTCATTGGCAACATCGCTATTACGGCCATGTTGTGCAATCACTTGCTTCGCTTGATTCCACGCATTTTCAAGTTCTTCAAAACGTACACGGGCAATTTCAGGATCTGGACCTGATTCAGCTTCGTCTTCTGAATCGCTTTCTTCTTCCTCTTCCTCGTCGTCATCTAGTTTGACGTCTTTGGTCGGTTTGCTCGCAGTGCTGCGGTCTTCGTCGATCTCTTCTTCTTCAACGATGACTTCAGGGATTTCTTCATTGGTTTCAGGATCAAGGTAGCCAGAAAGAATATCGGCTAAACGACGTTCACCATTTTGGTATTCTTTATATTCGGTCAATACCACTTCAACGGCATTTGGCCAGTAGGCGATAGAATGCAAAACATCTCGAATACCTTCTTCGATACGTTTTGCGATGCTGATTTCGCCTTCGCGTGTAAGGAGTTCAACCGTACCCATTTCACGCATATACATACGTACAGGGTCTGTAGTACGACCAGGTTCATTTTCAACGGAAGCCAATACGGCAGCAGCTTCTTCCTCTGCAACTTCATCAGTACCTTCGGTATTGCCTTCGAACATGGTGTCGTCAGATTCAGGCGCACGCTCATGTACAGGAATACCAACGTCTTGAAGCATTTGAATAATGTCTTCAATCTGTTCGCTTTCAGTGATGGAGTCTGGAAGATGATCGTTAACCTCAGCGTAGGTTAAGTAACCTTGTTCTTTGCCTCGGCTAATCAGAGCCGCTACCTGTGAAGTAGGGGAATGCATATCGCTCATCTTTTGCTTACTCTTTGTTGAATCTGTGGCAGTCGAAAACCGTGCATGATAGCACAATTTAGTTAAAATTAATCATGATAATTTAGTACGCTAACATGTTATGAATCTATTTGGATTTAACATTTGTTGTTCGATAGGTTGGGGCCATGTTCGGTGATTTCAAGTCCAACACTAAAATTATTCATTGTTTTGAATCGAATTGTGTAAGTGTTGCATCATGACACAGTTCCTACCTTAAAAAAAAGCCAAATAAAGAAGAATGTGCTAGTTATTTATCAAATTTCAAAATAATCCTTGACAAGTATATTTAACAAATATAAATAGCGGCTAGGCCCATTTAATTTTTTTAACCGAGGTAGTACTTGTGTCTTCAACCGATTTTGAATTAGATGATAATTTTGGCGACGATGATGTAAGCTTTGATGAGTCAACTGGTAAGCTAAGTGCTAAAGAATCATTGGAAAAACGTAGACTAATTGATGAGTTACTTGCACAACGTCGACTAGATCGTGAATTAAAAGATTATGATTACGATTTTGATGACGAAGATGAAGACGAATAAAGCGTGATGTTTTCATGTGCAATCAATTAAAAATGATGCTAAGCAAGAGCTATTAGAATCAATAGAGCATCAAGATTTGATCGTTTTGTATGAAGTATCTACAACTTCTTGCATTCGCCTGCTAATTGTCATCTTTGTGATGATTACAGTTAGCAATGAAAATGTTATGCTATCCACTTATTGAAAACTACGCTGGAATTGAAATGAGTGTCTTGGATTTAGACGTACTAAGTGATTATCTCGATGGTGACCAAAATGAGTATGGTCTAGATTTTGCTGCTACTCATGGTTTTTTGTCTGCCATTGCTGTTGGTCCGCAATTTGATCGCTGGTTAGATGAACTTTTTGATAATAATCAGAATAAAGTTCCTAAGTCAGTGATTGAGCAAGTTAAACTTTGGCTTGCAGAATTACGTCAAAATTTAGCCAATGAAGAAGGAATTGATTTTCCTTTTGAAATTGAAGAAGCTTCAGTTGAATCAAGTTTAGGGGATTGGAGCGTTGGCTTTGTTGACGCGATGTTCTTAAACGAAGATGCATGGTTTACACCTGAGTTTGAAGAGCAGTTGGTTGATTTAACACTTCCAATGATGGTGTTTAGCGGTATCGACGAAGAAGATCCTCAAATGGAATCTTTCCGCCGTAATGGTCAGTTGATGGATGAAATCGCTGAAGAAATTCCTGAAAATTTAAACGAAATTTATTTGATGTATCACAGCCCAGAATAAGATCAACACCCAATAAGTTGTGTTAATCAAAAAAACCGCAGTTCATGAACTGCGGTTTTTTTAACTTTAAAATCTTGTCAACGTATTAGAGACGTTTACGTTTTGCTGCTGCAATTTGTGATTGGCGCATACGGAAACCACTTTTTTGCTTATCAGTCGTTTTTTCGATGCAATAGACACAAGATACACCATGTTCATAACTAGGTAGTGCAACTTCTTCAGGGCTAAGCGGCCAACCACACGCATGACATTTACTATTTACACCTTCTTCAACACCGTGCGTCACAGCTGTACGGCCGTCAAATACAAAACATTCACCTTCCCATAAACTTTCTTCTGTAGGTGTCTCTTCTAGGTATTTTAAAATACCGCCTTTTAGGTGATAAACTTCATTAAAGCCTTCTTGAAGAAGAAGAGAGGTTGATTTTTCACAGCGAATCCCACCTGTACAGAACATCGCTACTTTTTTATCTTTGTGCTGTTCAAGGTTTTGTTTTACATATTCAGGGAATTCACGAAAACTTTCAGTTTTCGGATCGATCGCACCTTTAAAAGTTCCTGCTTTGTATTCATAATCGTTACGTGTATCGATCAAGATGACATCATCACGCGCAATGAGTTCATTCCATTGCTTAGGATCAAGATAGTGACCAACTAGATCACGAGGTTTAACTTCAACACCAAGAGTAACGATTTCTTTTTTGAGTTTGATTTTCATTTTACGAAATGGTTTATCACTACTTAGAGACTCTTTGTATTCCATAGTGCTAAAGCCTTGATCCAACAAAAATTGATGGATAGTATCAATGGCTGCACGATCGCCAGCCACAGTCCCATTGATTCCTTCATCTGCAACAATTAGAGTACCGCACAGGTTAATGGTTTTTACCAGCGCAAGAAGTTGCTGTTGTAATTCAGCAGCATTTTCGACTTCTTTAAATTGATAAAGCGCGGCAACAACCCAAGTAGTGCTCGTCTGCTGTTCTACAGGTGCAAGCTGTTCTACAGTAGCGTTCATGGAGTACTCCAAATGTATTAAGATAGGTAAAATTTGGCGCATATTCTAACGCGAATTTGTTTTAGAAGCGAGAATCTCTTAAAGATATTATGGAATTGAAAAGGGGAATTTGTGAGTAATCAGCGACGTATACCAACCTTAACACCTTGTGCGGGACGTTGTTCAACGGTATTTGGGGATAGCGTGTGCCGTGGATGTCGACGATTTAGCCATGAAGTCATTCAATGGAATGGCTATGGTGAAGCAGAGCGAATGGCAGTTTGGGCACGTTTGGATGCGCAGTTGGATCAGATTTTAGTCCCGATGTTGGCGCTGGCTGATATGCAACAAGTGGAGCGCTTTATTCAAAGTAAACGTGTACGTGTATTAGCTACGGCAAGTAAAGGCCGATTATTGTATCAAGCATTAAAGCTCTGTGAAAAAAATAAGAATTTTGCAGATGAAAGTGGTTTAGGTCTTCAGTCTACGCAGGTAAAAGCCACTTGGCAGTTATTTGAACAACGGATATTGGCTTTAGCGACAGCGAGTTATGATTTTGCATGGCTTCGAGCAGATGCGATTAAGCAAAATCTATTGCACTGGGGAGAAGAAGAGTTACTCTAAGCCAATATAAATGTTCATAGTAATCAAGTTGTAGGACGTGGATGAATTTTAGTGAATTATTGCTGTATATATTGGCTGTAGTGGTCATGATTGCCACGCCTGGCCCAGTGATGTTGCTTGTGGCAAGTGCTGGGTTAACAGGGGGCTATCGCAAGGCTTTACAGACCATTGTCGGGACCAATCTCGCTTCTTTGATCTTGATTGCAATCTCTGTATTAATCTTAAAAGGTTTTTTAAAGATTGATCCACAGTGGTTTGCCATAGTGAAAATATTGGGCTGTGTCTATATTGCTTATTTGGGTTATCAAATTATTCAAGAAGCACTATCAACAACAGCAGAAGGTGAGTTGCAGCCTTCTCGTGCTTTAAGTGGTGGCTTTAAACAAGGTTTTTTAGTCGCGATTTCTAACCCTAAAGATATTATTTTCTTTGCTGCTTTTTTCCCACAATTTATTCAGGTCAGCAGTGATATCGATTTAAGTCTAATGATCTTAACCATCACTTGGATTATTCTCGACTTCTCTACACTGACAGTGGTGTATTTAGCTTTCAACCGATTATCGAAGTCGCGTTGGTATCACAAGTTATTGGGGGCTTGTGGTGCAATATTATTGTTAGTTGCATTTTACAGCATATATATGACGATATTTGGTAATTAAGAATCAAAATATATCACGAACTTTCATTTCAATATTGATACGGCCAGTGCTGAAAATTTAATTCAGCACTTTTTGTATCTATGTCATGTGAATAGCGCCTAGAACTTAATGTTTGTGTCGCCTTAGCTTTTCATGTTTTGCAAAGCCGTTATAAAAAAATCGAGTTGTTTTTTGCTTTGTAATGCAATGCTTTCATCAAAGCCATCGACTAAAAATCGGCTGATCAGGCCTTCAAGTTGATTAAAGTAAAGTAACGCGATTTCGTCTGCATACACCAGTTCTTGGCATTGTTTTAAGATGAATTGTCTTAACCAGTCTTTATGTGCTTGTGCAAGCATTTGAATCTCTTGTTCTTCGGCAGTTGATTCGGCAACTGCTCTGACAAAAAGACAGCCCTTAAATTGATCTGTTTGAAACCAATTGAGATGCCATTGATAGATCGCATCTAAGGCGTGTTGACCGGTGTGTTGGCCAACAGCCTCGAGTAAACGCTTTTGAAATTGTTGGTCACGCTGTTTGAGTACGGCAAGAATTAACTGTTGTTTATTTTGATAGTAAGTATAAAGCGTTGTTTTTGAACAACCTGACTGGTCGCGAATTAAATCCACTCCAACAGAGACAAAACTGTGCTGATTAAACAGTTGTTCTGCAGTATGCAATATTTTTTGAGCTGATTTAGACATAAGTTAAAATCCATGTTGCAATTAGTACAGATCTGTACTATTTTTCTCATTCTAATTAAATATGCTGAATCAAGCAAGTATCGGGGGCTATACGTGTCAATTTTTCATCTTAAGCCAAAAGTTAGACCCAGCAATGCAGAGATCTTGCGTGCGTTAGTGGGTGCGAGTCTAAGTATTTTAGTTTTACTGCTGCTGAGTCAGTGGTCAAAACAACCTTTGATTATGGCCCCTTTTGGTGCAAGTTGCGTATTGCTTTATGCGGTTTCCCAATCACCTTTAGCACAGCCTCGTAACGTGATCTTAGGACATTTACTTTCTGCAGCAGTGGGCTTAATTGCCCTAAAACTATTGGGTACAAGTGTTTGGGCAATTGCGCTTGCTGTTGGGGTTGCGATTGCTGTAATGCAATATTTTGCCTGCGTGCATCCACCTGCTGGGGCAAATCCTTTGGTGATTTTATTAACTGCACATCAAATGGATTATTCTTGGCACTTTTTATTTTTCCCTGTGCTGCTTGGTGCCGTCATTTTGGTGCTGATTGCTTATGTGGTAAATAATGTGTTCTCAAAACAGAAGTGGCCAACTCGATTAAATTAAGCACGCCTTGGCTTAAATAAATTGAGCCTAGGCAGTGATCTCCCTAGGCTCAAATGCTTTGTTAGATTTATCTGATTAGATATTGTGTGCTAAACGGTATTGCACGATTTCTTCAACACTGATGACAGTAAGTTGATGAGTCTGTGCATAAGACAACACTTGAATACCTGCTGACATTGAGCCATCAGGGTTGGTGAGTTCGCAGAGTACACCCGCTGGTTTAAGACCTGCCATACGCGCTAAATCTACAGAAGATTCGGTATGACCGCGACGAGTCAATACACCACCTTCACGTGAGCGCAATGGGAAAATATGTCCAGGGCGGTTGAGATCGCTTGCAACAGCACCATCACGTACAGCCGCTTGAATCGTTGTTACTCGATCTTGTGCTGAAACACCTGTGGTAACGCCTTGGGCAGCTTCGATCGTGACTGTAAATGCAGTACGGAATTGACTTGAGTTATCACTGACCATTGGTGGAAGTTCTAGGTGGTCAGCTGTTTCCTCTGTAAGACATAGACAAACAATGCCTGAACCATCACGAATCATACGTGCCATGGTTTCAACATTTAAGGTTTCAGCCGCAACAATCAGATCGGCTTCATTTTCACGGTCAAAGTCATCCATAACGACGACAGGTTTACCTTGACGTAAATCTTGAAGGGCTTGTTGCATACGTTGTTCTGCAGGATTAAGGGCTGCAAAGAAAATTTCAGATTGGATTAAACTAGACATTGAAACGCTCTCGTAATTTCATAGTACGTGGGAACATTTCAGGACTTGATGGAAACAGGTTCGCAGCAGTAACCTTTCTTTGAAAAGGCGACTTACGATCTCGTCTTCTTTCATCCGGACTATACCGTCGGCTTTGGCTTTTTACCAAATCTGCTGATCAGCACATGCTGATCGGCTCGTGGGCTGATTAAATCATCATCTTGAATAGAGAGTATTTAAAATACCACCGGTGGGGAATTACACCCCGCCCTGAAGCGATGCATTTAGTATACGCGGATAAATATAGAAGGCGAGGGCTGGTGAGTCAGTAATGTATAATTAATAGCCAAATATATTGGAGAAAATATGCTAATGAAATGAAAAAGTCCGATATAGCATCGGACTTTAGCTCGAAAATTTACTTTAATTTGAAGTCTTAAAGAAAAAATATCCGAGGCATATGAACATTTAAAATATGTTTTACGCGACTTGCACAGGAATGCAATTTGCTGTGTGGTTAACTGTATTGTCTGGATTTGCATACACTAAACGTGGCTTATGCTGTTCTGCTTCCAGTTCAGTAAAATCACCAAAAGTTGCAATAATCACTAGATCACCGACTTCTGCTTGATGCGCAGCACCACCATTTACAGAAATGATGCCTGAGTCGTTTTCACCGCGAATCGCATAAGTAGTAAAACGTTTGCCATTGGTTACATTCCATACATGAATTTCTTCATATTCACGAATGCCAGCAAGATCCATAAGCGTGCCATCAATTGCACATGAACCTTCATAATGTAGTTCTGCATGACTAACGACTGCGCGATGGATTTTGCATTTTAATAAACGAGATAGCACGGTTTGCGTCTCCTGATTAGACTTGAGTTTGAGTCAAATGCCGAGTGTTATTGTCGTATCCGAAATTGATTGTAGTTCGAACCGCAGCAGTTTGCGCTTAAGTTTATCTAATAACAAGTCTTAAGCGTCAGACTAAACAGTTGCAAGGCAATTTAAGGCTTATAAGCATTAATTTGGTTCATGGCTTGTTGGATTTGGCCGTCTAGCAGTAATGATAAACGAGATAATGCATGATGAATGGCATCATCCATTAAATTTTGTTCACTACTAGGGGCTTTACTGAGTACATGCCCAGAAACCAATTCTTTGGCGCCAGGATGACCAATACCAATTCTTAAGCGTTGAAAGTTTGCGCCGATATGAGGCACGATATCCTTTAAGCCATTGTGTCCACCATGACCACCACCAGATTTTAAGCGAATAACACCTGGATTCATATCCAGTTCGTCATGAGCAATTAAAATTGATTCAGGGGCAATCTGATAAAACTTAGCAAAAGGAACAACACTTTGACCAGAACGGTTCATAAAAGTGCTTGGGAGGAGGAGGCGCACATCGTGGCCTTCGACATTACCACGCCCACTTAGGCCATGGAATTTTGTATCTACTTTGAGGGGAATGTTGTAACGGTCTGCGATTTGCTCAACAAACCAAAATCCGGCATTGTGACGAGTTTGGGCATACTCCTTTCCAGGGTTGCCCAAACCGACGATTAGCGAAATATTCGACACGAATTTGACGCCTTTCTTAACACTTAAGCACGTTTGAAGTCAGCGTGCATTGGTGTGTTTTTAGCAGGGTGACGTTGCATCGCTTGGATTTTAACGTTTTCTACTTTGTCACCGATTTTGATTTCGATTACTTCTTCAAAGAAAGCATTGCTTTCTAGAGCTTTAACAAGCTCACGAAGTTCTAAAGTAATAGTTACAGGTTCAGCATCACCACCATAGATGATTGCTGGAACTTGCGCTTGAAGACGTAGGCGGCGGCTCGAACCTTTCCCTTGTAGATCTTCAGCACGTGCTTGAGCGTTTAATGTAAAGTTTGCCATGAGCAAATCCTCATTGAGTTTAATTAGACTAAACCTTCGACCAGTTTAGTGTGATAAAGCCCTGATTTGAGATCAGGGCTTAAAGATTTAACGCTGTTAGAGATAACTATCAAACATTGCGCTAATTGATTCTTCGTTATTAATACGACGAATCGTTTCTGCAACCATACTTGCAACAGAAACTTGACGAATTTTTGGATGCTCTTGTGCTTCTGCAGAAAGAGGAATAGTGTCAGTGACAACAAGTTCATCAATTACAGAATTACGTAAATTATCGAGTGCTTTACCAGATAAAACTGGGTGAGTTGCATAAGCAACAACACGACGAGCGCCAAATTGTTTGAGCGCATCAGCAGCTTTACAAAGTGTACCTGCAGTATCGACCATATCATCAACGATGACACAATCACGTCCTTTCACATCACCAATCAAGTGCATAACTTGCGCTTCATTAGCTTTTTGACGACGTTTATCGATAATTGCAAGATCAATATCACCCATTTGTTTAGCAACAGCACGTGCACGAACAACACCACCAACGTCAGGTGATACCACCATCAAGTTGTCATGTTGTTGCTGACGTAGGTCAGCCAATAACGCAGGCGTACCATAAATGTTGTCAACAGGGATATCGAAGAAACCTTGGATTTGGTCAGCATGTAGGTCAATCATGACAACACGGTCGATACCGACAGTGGTCAACATATCTGCTACAACTTTTGCTGTGATCGGTACACGAGTTGAACGTGGACGACGATCTTGACGAGCATAACCAAAGTAAGGAATTACAGCCGTGATACGACCGGCACTCGCACGACGCAAGGCATCTGCCATAACCAAGATTTCCATAAGGTTATCATTGGTAGGAGCACAAGTAGGCTGAACAACAAATACGTCTTTACCACGTACGTTTTCAGTAATTTCGACAGCGATTTCGCCATCAGAGAAATGACCTACAGATGCAGCACCTAAAGGAATATGCAAATGGCTTACGACTTTTTGGGCGAATTGTGGATGAGCAGTTCCACTAAAAACGACAAGATTGGGCATGAAGCACCCTTGGCGGTTGGTATATATGAAAGAGATGGCAGGGGCGGCTGGATTCGAACCAACGGATGGCGAGATCAAAACCCGCTGCCTTACCACTTGGCGACGCCCCTAATGCGGCAGAACTTTACTGGTTTTCAAAATTTTTGTCAAGCCGAAAATGGCATGCAAAATAGTGAAACCTGAACTGTCTTTTTTGAATTGGCAGGGGCGGCTGGATTCGAACCAACGGATGGCGAGATCAAAACCCGCTGCCTTACCACTTGGCGACGCCCCTAATTTCCAATCAACTTGAAACTCAACATCGGAGACTCTGTTAAACTATTGACCAAGTACGCAGTACAAGGCGAGTTTGCTATAATCTCGTCAATATTCATTTCTGCATTGACTTCAGTAAAAACACAAGCACCTGTACCTGTAAGCTTTGCAACTCCGAACTGGTCGAGATATCGCATTGCTTCATCTACTTCAGGATATAAACTTCTTGCCACTGGCTCAAAGTTATTGCCGAAAGTAGAAGGCGTTAACTGATAGGCGCAAAATGTAGTAGGCTTCGAGTTTCTTGTCAACGTTTTTTGTGAAAAAAGCATTTGAGTGCTGATAAAACAATCAGGTTTTAGCACAATGTATTTTTTCTGAACTAAATCGATGTATTTAAGTTGTTCGCCTAGACCTTCTGCCCATGCATTTTGACCATGAATAAAAAACGGCACATCGGCACCGAGTTCGAGCCCAAGTGCCGCAAGTTGTTGTAAATTTAGACGACATTGCCAAAGTTGATTGAGCACAATCAAGGTAGTTGCTGCATCAGAAGATCCACCACCTAGACCTGCACCCATGGGAATATTTTTTTCAATCGCAATGTCAACGCCGCAGAAATTTTGTGCAAATGGCTGGATTTTTACCGCTGCTTTGTACACCAAGTTATCTTGTGAATTGACATGGTCGAGTCCACTCAGCGTGATTTTTTGGTCATCGCGGGGGTGAAATTGTAACCAATCACAAAGATCAATCAGTTGGAAGATACTTTGTAGTAGGTGATATCCATCAGCACGACGGCCAGTAATATGCAAAAATAAATTGAGTTTGGCTGGAGCCGGCACACGTATCATGTTGAATTACTTCTTCATTACAAAGGAAAATGACTTTTTAGCGCTTTTGAATCAACAGGGTGATTTTGATTTCTTCGCCACTTTGATAAGTTTGTCGCATAATCAGTTTGTTCGGCAAGGTGTCTTGATCTGCATAACTGAGGTCAACATTCCAATCAGCTTCGTTAATTTTAATTAAACGTTGCTGTTCATCACGTTCAAGTTCGGCTTCGTTTGTTGCGGGTTGAGCTCTTACCCAATCAATAATATAGGTAATAGGTGCTATCCAACCTGTAGCCCGTTCCAATAATTCTTCTGGTGTAGTTGCACTGATCAGTCCAGTTTTACTGCTGTCTAAAGTGACCTGACCTGGCTGGCCTTCAATGATGGTTTTTCCAATCCCTAAGATGCCATTGAGCTGAATGCTAAATTGATCTTGGTCTTGTTGCCAAGTATAGAAGGCGCTGCCACTTTGCTTTGGTGTTTTAACACCAATTTTCCCTTCTAAACTAAATTGCTTAGTTGGATCTTGACCAGCTTCGAGTGGCGCAGTGTTGATGGCTGGTTTTTTGCCTACAGTTTGACAACCACTGAGCAGGCTAAGTGCTACACATGCGGCCGCAAGGTATTTCACTTGTGCTTGAAACATCATTAAATTTAACTCTTTTTTTGTTTGTGGGGTAACACTAATAAATCTAACTGCGCTAATTGTGGATCATGTTTATAGTTTTCATTGAGTTGTTGTAAAACGACATTAAACTCGCCCAACGAACCCTGCATGTATAACGATTTTGCGTAGCGAATACCAATATTTAAACTTGGATTGAGTTTATAAGCTTGAGCCAATACTTTAGCGGCGGTATCAAAATCATTTTGTAAAAAGGTGATATAGCCTAAGGTATCTAAAATTGAGGCTTGTTCAGGTGCATTGTTGAGTGCACGTTCTGCATATGAGCGCGCTTCATCTAGGCGTCTATTTTGTAAGGCCAACGTATAAGCATAAGCATTGAGATAAGTTGGACTATTCGGTTCGAGTTCAAGCAGTTTTTTCAATGCCTGATCTAAGTGTTTGCGATCCTCAAATGGATCAAGTAATAAAATTTGTGCATAAAGAATTTCAGGGTCATCAGGCAAGTTCTCAACAGCTTCACTGAGTAAGCTTAAGGCAGCCTGCTTATGGCCCATTTTTTTTAATATTTCTGCTTGAGCCAAATATAAAAAGTTAGCATGCTGTGGATAATTCACCCGTTCTTGGGTGAGAAAGCGTAATGCATCATTGAGTCTTTCTTGATGGGCATAGATCGAAATTAAGTTGCGACGAGAAACGGTATAAAGATTGCCATCGACTAAACGATAATAGGCTTTAGCTGTTTCAAGTTGTTGCTTACGTTCAGCATTAATCGCTAGATAGTAGTAGGCTTCGTTTTGGTACTGATCCGAATCACGCAATTCGATTAAATATTTTTCTGCAAGTTCATAGTCTTTTAGATCGATAGCGGTCAAACCTGCAATAAACAAAGCTTCGTCTGAGTCAGGCCAAATCAAAATAATTTTTTGTAATTTATCTAAGGCTTCTTCTGGTTTTTCACGTTTAATGAGAAAACGCACTTCAGCTAAACGTACTTCTAGATTGCGACTATTTTTGCGACTACTTTTTGCATACCATTGTTCTGTTTCATCTTGATCGCCAAGGGCAGTAAGCAGATTCGCTTTAAATAAAATAAAGCTCGTCACTTTAGGACGTTTACGCAGTGCCTTATTAACACTTTGCAGAGCCTGTTCTAAATGACCATTTTGTGCCTCTAGACCTGCAATCAAAACCAAAATAGATGGGTTATCCTTTTTTTGACTGGCTTTTAAAGTATTGAGTAGGTTATTACGATCGACTTCTGAGTCTGGCATGATTCCCGCAAGAATTTTTTCCAGATCCGCATTCGGGTCTATCGTTAAAATACTGTTGAGTGTTTGTGCTGCTAATTCATACTCATGCGCTTTGAGGGCAATATGGGCCAAATAAAATTTAGCAGGTACATCTTTGGGTTCTTGAACGACCCAATGACGTGCAATATCTAGAGCAGACTGTAAATTTTCTTGTTCGATCGCGATATTTAATGCACGTTGTTTAATACTGGTTGAGTTGCCTCGGATAGCTAATACCGTATAATTGTGTAATGCAGTGGGAATATCTCCATTTGCCAAAGCAAATTCTGCCACCATACTTTGTAATATTGCATCATTATTTGATTGAATATGATAAATTTGCTCGGTAGCTCGTGAATGAGCAGCCGAGGTCATGCCTCCTACCAGTAAGAGTGTGGTAGAATAACGCTTTATTGCCATGTTGTTGAATCGGCTGCTGAAATAACGCAATTTAATTTGATCCAAGTAATATTTATTTATGACACCAATGATGCACAATAGCATAATTTTTGTGAAATGATGATCTGATATGTCTTTCTTTGCATTAGGCGTCAATCACCAAACTGCTTCTGTTGAGTTACGCGAGCGAGTCGCGTTTAACCCAGAACGCTTAAATCAATTGCTTTCACAGCAAAGTCATCACCATGAGTTACATGACATGGTGGTGGTGTCTACCTGTAACCGCACAGAAATCTATGCGATGGCAGATCATGCAGACATTTTATTAAATTGGTTGGCGGAGTCAAATCAGATTGAAGTAAAACAATTATCTAATCATGTGTATTGTTACGAAAATACTGAAGCAGTTAGTCATTTAATGCGTGTATCGAGTGGCCTTGATTCACTCATGTTAGGTGAACCTCAAATTTTGGGTCAGGTTAAAACCGCCTTATCTTGTGCCAAAGATGTTGGTGTGGTGTCGCAACAACTCAATCAAATTTTTGAATATGCTTTCTATGCCGCAAAACGTGTGCGTTCAGAGACAGCAGTCGGAAGTCATGCGGTCTCTATGGGATACGCAGTGGCGCAGTTGGCATTACAAGTTTTTTCTGAAGCTTCTACACTCACCGTGATGGTGGTTGCAGCAGGGGAAATGAACAGCTTGGTGGCGAAGCATTTGGCTGAAATGGGTGTGGCCAAAATTTTAATTTGTAACCGTGGTCGTGAGCGTGCTGAAAAACTTGCTCAAGAAATCGCTCATCGTGTCAGTGTTGAAATTATTCCTTTTGATCAATTGGCACAAAACTTACATCGTGCCGATGTGATTTCTAGCTGTACAGGCAGTTTGCATCAAGTTATTGCTTTTTCAGATGTAAAAGCAGCACTAAAAAAACGTCGTTATGAACAAATGTTAATGGTTGATCTGGCTGTACCCCGTGATATTGATTCAAAAATTGAAAGTCTAGATGGTGTTTATCTTTACGGTGTTGATGACTTACAAAGCGTAATAGATGAAAACCTTGCACAACGTCGCCAAGCGGCTGTTGAAGCAGAAGTGATGGTCAATCAATTAGTTTCTAAGCTAGTGATTCAACAAAAAGTTGACGCTGCTGCTGATTTGATATGCCACTATCGTGAACAAGCAGAAATGCTTGAGCAACAAGAATTAAAACACGCATTGGAGAGTCTAAAGTCTGATGCCGATCCTGAACAGGTATTACAGGCTTTTGCCCATCGTCTGACGCAAAAACTGCTACATCCAACCTCAATTTTATTACGTCAAGCCGCTCAACATGAAGACCCAAGCCATATGGAATGGCTACGAGAAAGCTTGCCTGAGATTTTAGAAAATCGACGTAAGTCTAAACTTGACCAAGAAAACGGCAAATAATTGAATACTACTGAATCAACTTGAGACTAATTTGCTTGGTTAACTCATTGAGTTGTTGACGTAAATGTCTTGATTCGCGCAGTGATGATGGCGACTTTAACTTAAGCTTTAGATACTTTTCTTGTAATGCCAGTGCATACTCTTTGGCTTGCTGGTCTGCCATTTCTGGTGCCTGTATGAGCATATGAATATGAGTACGTTGCAAGATCTCATTGAGTTCATAATGATAAGCACTGCATGCACCTAAAATAAAATAACTGGCTTGCTCTTGGTCATCGGGAAGCTGTTCAAATACTCGATCAATAGTCGTGAGAACTTGGGCTAAGAGTTGATCGGGTTGGATGATCGCGCGAAGCGTTTCGAAATGGCTATACAAATACGGATAGTGGATCAAAATCGCAGTGGCAAAATCCTCATCTTTGGTGCGTATATTAAATGACAGCGAGGCATCTAAACTGACTTGAGGTTGCCACTTCTTATTGAAGCCTAATTTTTCTTTAAAGAACTGCTTGAGTAGATAGCGATATGAACCATGTTTAGGCAGCAGCTCAGTCAATTGATTGAGTTCAGCCATGACTTGGCTTTTCCCTTCTGGCGTGGTGATCTGATGCTGTTGACTGAGCAAAGCAAAAATAAAGTCAGACAGTAGTGGAGACTGTTGCCAAAGACGGTTAAAGGTTTCAAAGCCTTCTTGTCGCATCAATGAGTCTGGATCATGTTGATCTGGTAAAACAAAGAACTTAAGTTCACGACCATCACTTAATAAAGGTAAAGCGATTTCTAAAGTACGTCGAGCTGCTTTTTGCCCCGCAGCATCGCCATCAAAGGCAATAGTCAGTTGATTATTTTGCTTAAATAAAATATTGAGATGTTCTTCATTACTGGCTGTTCCGAGTGTCGCGACTGCACCATATACACCTGATTGTTGTAGTGCGATGACATCCATATAACCCTCAACCATTAACCAGTCATGGGCTTTTTGTTTACGTCCTTCATAGAGACCATAAAGTAAACGGTTTTTATGAAACACCTCAGAATCAGGGGAGTTGATGTATTTGGGTTTAATTTCATCATTGAGTGCACGGCCACCAAAACCGACGACACGTCCTTTACTGTCTCGAATGGGAAAAATGACTCGATCGCGAAGTAAGTCAAAATCACGGCCATTATCACTGGTTCGAATTAATCCAAGTAATTTGAGGCCTTGGATATCTTGAGGAAAAGCATGCTGTAAATGTTGCCAGTCATCAGGTGCATAACCTAAACGCCAGTATTGAATTGTTTCGTTGCTTAAACCACGTTTTTTAAAATAACGTTGTGCTGATTTGCTTAAAGGCAATTGCTGCTGATAGAAATTAGCAATATTTTCGAGTAAGTCATAGAGATTACCATCTGCTTCAACATGTTGCTCTGGTGATATATCAAAGAACACATCATGTTCAGGATCTGCATACTGAGGTTGAAATTGTTCAAAGGGATCTATAGCAAAATCAAGAGGTGGTGTTTCTATTGGCGCGCTAGCTTGATCGGTATTGGCTGTTGGCTCCGTCAATGTTGTAGATACAGGACTCGGCGCTGGCGTAGTTTTGGCTACAACTTTTTCTCGAGTATAAGATAGCCTTTTGTTGTCATGCTGCTCTTGTGGCAGTTCAATCCCCGTTTGACTGGATAATTCCTTCATGACCTCAACAAAGTTACGTTGGTCAATGTCCATGAGGAAGCGAATCGCATTGCCATTGGCTTGGCAACCAAAGCAGTGATAATACTGTTTATCTCGATAAACGTGAAAAGAAGGGGTTTTTTCTTGATGAAATGGGCAACAGCCCGAATAAGTACGGCCAGTTTTTTTAAGTTTAACCCGTTGACCGATAAGCTCGACAATATCGGTACGATCCAGAATTTGATCAATGGTATGTTGAGGAATTGCCATAAACGAGAAGCCAGATCTTGTATAAAAATAAAAAATTGCCGATGTGCAGTGTAACTTACTCCGCTCAATAAAAATATCGAAGCATAAAAAAGACGAGCAGTAACTCGTCTTTTAATCATCATTAATAGCAGGACTGACCATGAAGTCAGACCATATGACTTATTTTTCAGCTTTATCTAAGGTGCCAAAACTTAAACGATTGAGCCAGCTACGTTGTACTGCATCATCGCTTTGCTCTGGTGTTGCTGTTTGCTGAGCATTTTCTTCAGCAGTAGTTGCTGCTTCACGACCAAATAGACCGAGTGTCGCACGGTTAATCCAGCTGCCTTCACGACGTGCAGCACGCAGATTGACGTCACCATTGGCTTTAACAAGGTTAGGGTAGTTGAGTTTAAGTATTTCAACATATTGTTGAGCACTATCTTTATCACCAAGCTTATTATAAGCATAGACAATTGTCGCCAATGCTTCTGGAACTTGAGGTGTTTGTGGATAGTGTTCTACGACCCATTGTGAGCGTTCAAGTGCAGCAAGCCATGCTTGGCGCTTTAGGTTGAAGCGCGCAGCATTCATTTCACTTTCAGCCATTTCTTGGCCAATAAACTTCATACGCTGTGCAGCATCGACTGCATATTGGCTACTTGGATAACGACGGATAAAATCGACAAAGTTCTGGTAAGCCACTTTTAGGTAGCTAACATCACGATGTGATTGGCGTAAAGATGTATAGCGAATCAAGCCATCATAGTTTTGTTCCATGTTGGCTACCCCACGCACATAGTAAGCGTATTCTGCGCCTGGATGCTGTGGATTCATTTGAATGAAACGATCCGCTAGGGCCAAAGTACCCTCATAATCTTTTTGCTGGAATTTGGTATAGATCAGCTCCAATTGCGCTTGTTGTGCATATTGGCCAGTAGGGAAGTAGGTATCAATCGCTTCTAACGATTTTGCAGCTTCACTATATTGCTTACGATCTAAGGCTTTTTGTGCTTTAACAAAATAAGCTTGTTCACTCGTTTGAGGACCAGTATCAACCACTTCTTTTTTGCTTGGATTGCTACTACAGCCCACCAATGTCGTAGCCAAACTGACTGAAATAGCGAGTATTGTAATTTTATAACGAGGTAGAGACATAAAAAATCCTCTTTTGATGGGGGCAATAGGCTACAATTGCGCTATTAAACCACTTTTATCCCAATGAGCAAATGACTTCAGCACAATCTTCTAATTCTAATTTCTCAGAAAACGATTTCAACTTACTTGAAGATTCTGAGGATGCAGATAACCATAATTCAACGTCAACTGCAACACGTTTGTCGTTGCAATTTCAATTAGATGAATCTTATCTAGGGCAACGCATTGATCAAGTTGCTGCTGCCGTTTGGAATGAATTTTCCCGTGAGAAATTAAAACAGTGGATGAAAGACGGCCATTTATTAGTCAATGGTCAAGTCGTTAAACCCAAATATCGTTGTGAAGGCAATGAGCAGCTCAGTTTAGAGGTTGAGCTTGAGGTTCAATCATCGGCGCAACCTGAGAATATTCCTTTAGATATCATTTATGAAGATGACGATATAATGGTCATCAATAAACCTGTAGGTATGGTTGTACATCCAGGAGCTGGGAATCCTAATGGGACATTGGTCAATGCGATTTTGTACCATTACCCTAAATCTGCAGAGCTATCACGTGCAGGTCTTGTGCACCGTATCGACAAAGACACCAGTGGTCTATTGGTTGTAGCGAAAACTTTAGAAGCTCAATTTTCACTCTCTAAACAGTTGGCTAAAAAAACAGTTTATCGCCTTTATGATCTTGTAGTTTATGGCAATGTCATTGCAGGTGGAACGATTGATGAGCCGATTAAACGTCATCCTGTAGATCGTATAAAAATGGCAGTACTACCTGGTGGTCGTGATGCAATCACCCACTATAACGTCAAGGAACGTTTCCAAAACTTCACACGGATTCAAGCACAGCTAGAAACAGGCCGTACTCATCAAATCCGTGTGCATTTTAACTATATTGGTTTCCCTTTATTGGGTGATCCAGTTTATGTGAGCCGTGTACGTGTTCCTGCTGGTGCATCTGAAATATTCACGTTATTCCTACGCCAATTTAAACGTCAGGCATTACATGCTTCAAAATTAGGTCTTATTCATCCACGTAGCAAAGAAGAAATGATTTTTGAAGCGCCGTGGTCTGAAGATTTTGCTGAATTGGTTGAGATTTTACGCAAAGAAAATAAGGCTTACTAAGTAATCTTTAGGCAATCACCAGCAAAAGGATAAATCACATGCAATTTGTTTCAGGTTTACCGCAGGGTGTTTATGTCGGGCAAACTCAAATTCAACATCAGCGTGCTTTAGCAAGTCATCATCCTGAACTGCAAGGGTTTAACTTAGCCTTGCATGTGGGGGATGACCCGCAACGAGTACAACAGCATCGAATGTTTTTGCTTGATGAGTTGGCTCAATATGGAGCACAACGTTTGCATTGGTTGAATCAAACACACAGTACGATTTGCCATCAGATTGATCAGCATGCCGAAATGGAAGCTTTAGAAGGTGATGCCTTGTTAACATCACAATCTGGACAAGGCTTGATGATTATGACGGCAGACTGTTTACCTGTGGTGTTGGGTAATGCTACTGGGACTGAGGTCGCCAACTTACATGCAGGATGGCGTGGTTTGGCAGAGGGCGTGATTGAGCAGACATGTCACCAAATGCAGAGCTCAGCTACTTGGGCATGGTTAGGGGCTGCGATTAGTCAACCATGTTTTGAGGTTGGTGCTGAAGTGCGTAATACATTTTGTGAAAAATATCCTGCTGTAGTGAGTGCTTTTCAAGCTGGGCAACAAGATGGTAAGTACTATGCTGACCTTTATGCGATTGCGCGTTATATCTTGGTGCAGCAAGGCGTGGAATTGATATTGGGAGGGGATCAATGCACATATACTCAAGTGCAGGACTATTACTCTTATCGGCGTCAGCCAAAAACAGGACGAATGGCTAGTTTTGTTTTTATTGCCTAATTTTACAAAAGAAAAGCTTTAAAAGAAAAAACCTCGAATGATTTCGAGGTTTTTTTTATTCGCTGTATTATTTATGAAAAATACGCGCTTTATCACGTTGCCAATCTCGGTCTTTTTCAGTTGCACGTTTATCATGCAGTTGTTTACCTTTTACCAACGCAATTTCCAGTTTAACTAAATGTCCTTTCCAATAACAGGCTAAAGGTACGCATGAGTAACCCTTTTGGTTGACAGCACCCATAAGCTTTTCAATTTCACGCCGTGAGAGCAAAAGTTTACGGGTACGTGTCGCTTCAGGAACAACATGGGTTGATGCCGAAAGTAAAGGTTGAATTTGCGCACCAAATAAAAAGGCTTCATTATTTTTAAATAGGATATAGCTTTCAGTGATGGTCATACGACCTGCACGAAGTGATTTAACTTCCCAGCCTTGCAATGAAAGCCCAGCTTCAAACTTTTCCTCAATAAAATAATCGTGGCGTGCACGTTTGTTTTGTGCAATGGTGCCAGAATTATTCTTTTTTACGACAATATTTTTTGACATAAGACTACATTTCCAAGAATAGTTCTATTTTGCCTTAAAGCGCAGCAGAGGTGAAGTGCTTTCAAAATGCAGCTAAAGATTCGCCAATAAATAACTTTTTGTTAGAATAGGGTTTCAAATTAGTCAGAGTGCTTTTTAGATGGGTAAAACTCGCGTTATTTATCCTGGGACTTTTGATCCTATCACCAATGGTCATGTCGATTTAGTGAGTCGTGCAGCAAGAATGTTCGACGAGGTTGTTATCGCAATTGCCATTGGTCACCATAAAAATCCTATTTTTACCCTAGAAGAACGGGTTGAATTGGCTCAACAATCTTTAAAACACTTGCCTAATGTCGAGCTTGTGGGCTTTGATGGCTTATTGGTCGATTTTTTTCAAGAACAAAAGGCCACTGCAGTATTACGCGGCCTTCGAGCAATTTCAGATTTCGAATATGAATTCCAACTCGCCAATATGAATCGCCAATTGGATCCAAAATTTGAAGCTGTCTTTTTGACGCCATCTGAGCAATACTCATTTATCTCCTCTACGCTGGTGCGTGAAATTGCGCGGTTGAAAGGAGATGTGACTCGCTTCGTACCTCCTGTCGTGGTCGAGGCATTTGAAAATAAACATCGGAAAGGTTGGTAAGGTGTCTTTATATATTACGGATGAATGCATCAATTGTGATGTTTGCGAACCTGTTTGCCCAAATGAGGCAATTTACATGGGTGAACTGATCTATGAGATTCATCCAAACTTGTGTACTGAGTGTGTGGGACATTTCGATGAACCACAGTGTCAGTTATTTTGTCCTGTAGACTGTATTCCACTTGACCCTAATCATGCGGAAAGCCAAGAACAGCTACTGGAAAAATATAAAAAACTGATTGCTCAAAAAAACACAAGTAATTCATAACAAACTTTGTTAATATGCCAGCCCTGAAGTGAGCCAAACGATCGCTGCCGTCTAAGTCTTCGTGACCGAAACGGGGGAGGAAAGTCCGGGCTTCGCAGGGCAAGGTGCCAGATAACGTCTGGGCGGCGTGAGCCGACGGCAAGTGCAGCAGAGAGCAGACCGCCATAATGTTTCGACATTGTGGTAAGGGTGAAAGGGTGCGGTAAGAGCGCACCGCATGTCTGGTAACAGTTCATGGCAAGGTAAACCCCACCTGAAGCAAGACCAAATAGGAATCCTGAGGTACGGCCCGTACTGGATTCGGGTAGGTTGCTGGAGCGTATGAGTAATTGTACGCCTAGAGGAATGATCGTTCTCGACAGAACCCGGCTTATCGGCTCACTTCTTAAAATTTTTGAAATAAGTGCTTGACCTATCTTGTTTTACGCTAGATAATGCGCGCACAAGTTTTTGGCTATGTAGCTCAGTTGGTTAGAGCACCGCACTCATAATGCGGGGGTCACAGGTTCAAGTCCCGTCATAGCCACCATTTTTATAGACCACGTTCTCAAACGTGGTCTTTTTTTTGTCTGAAAAATAAAGCTACTCATTTTTTGCTGTAGGTAAATTATGGTATGTAAAAATAACCTGAGTACATTGAATGGAGCAACGGATGAACTCAAGGGTAAATTTGGCGTGAAAAATAGCTAAATAAGTTAAAAAACAATCAAATAAAGAGTATTTGTATAAACAATAATCATAAGATAAAAACAGCACTTGACGATAGGCTTGGATCTTTAGATAATGCGCTCACAGTTTTTGGCTATGTAGCTCAGTTGGTTAGAGCACCGCACTCATAATGCGGGGGTCACAGGTTCAAGTCCCGTCATAGCCACCATTTTTATAGACCACGTTCTCAAACGTGGTCTTTTTTTATGTGTAAATTAAATTGAGTTATATATTAATATAAAAAAATACCCAAGCATGTGCTTGGGTATAGATATTGCGAAAAGCTAAATTAGATTCCAGGTTTCCAACCATTAACGATCGGATAACGACGCTCACGACCAAAAGCACGAGAAGTGATTCGTGGTCCAATTGCACCTTGGCGACGTTTATACTCGTTGCGGTCAACCAGTTGAATAACACGCTCTACAGTCGCTTTATCGTAGCCTTTCGCGATAATGTCATCTTGACTTAAGTCTTCTTCGATATACGCGTAAAGAATCGCATCTAGAACGTCATAGGCCGGTAATGAGTCTTGATCTTTTTGATCAGGACGAAGTTCTGCCGATGGTGGACGAGTGATTACACGTTCAGGAATAACAGGTGTCTCGCTAATGCTGTTACGATATTTGGCGAGTTCAAAGACGATACTCTTATAAATATCTTTGAGGACAGCAAAACCACCTACCATATCGCCATATAGAGTACAGTAGCCAACAGCAAGTTCTGATTTATTTCCTGTAGAGAGGACTAAGTTACCAAACTTATTAGAAAGTCCCATAAGGAGCGTGCCACGTGAGCGTGCCTGTAGGTTTTCCTCAGTTGTATCTGTAGAGCTGTTACCGAAGAACGGGTACAGGGTCTGCATGAAGCTGTTTACAATCGGGTTAATTTCAGCAATACCGAAAGCAACACCTAGATTTTTAGCTTGCTCACTGGCATCTTCAACACTGATTTGCGCTGTATAAGTATATGGCATCATCAGTGCTTGTACTTTATCTGCACCAAGTGCATCAACAGCAATGGCAAGTGTCAGAGCTGAGTCGATACCACCAGATAGCCCAATGAGTACCCCTGGGAAACCTGAGTTTTGTACATAATCACGAGTTGCCATAACTAAGCTTTGATAAATCTCAGCCATGGTATCAAGTGTCGCTGCAGGTTCAATACTGCGATATGATTTTTGCTCATGATCGTAGTCTATGACTTGTAAACATTCTTGGAAACTTGGTGCGCGATAAGTCATTTCACCTTGAGCATTGATCACAAAACTGGTGCCATCGAACACAATATCGTCTTGTCCACCGACCTGATTACAATAAACAACATTAAGTTTAAGTTGTTGAGTCAGATTTTGGATGGTTTGAATGCGGTGTAAAGGTTTACCTACTTCATAAGGTGAAGCATTTAACACGAGAACTGTATCAACATTGAGTAGTGCAAGTTGATGAACAGTTGATGCGGTCCAGAGGTCTTCACAAATAAGTACGCCAAACTTGTGTTCTAAGTACTCAAAAACGAGATATTGATTACCTGTATCAAAATAACGTTTTTCATCGAATAGACCATAGTTCGGTAGATTTTGTTTGTTATATATACCGAGGATCTCGCCGTTTTTCATGACGGCAGCAGAATTATAACGTTGGCCTTGGTCATTCAAATTAACGAAACCAAAAACCATGACGATATCTTTAACTTGACTTAATTGTTTAAATGCTTGAGCAGTACGTTTGCTTAAACTTGGGCGCAATAATAAATCTTCGGAAGGATATCCAATCATTGAGAGTTCTGGAAATATAACCAGATCTGCATTTTGTTTTTTAGCATCATTCGCCAGATTAATCATCTTTTGAACATTTGAGTCTATATTGCCAATGGCCGGGGAGAATTGTGCAAGGGCAATTTTAAAACTTTTCATTTAAGTAAAATCCTATACCTTGTGGATTAAGGGCACAACTGCTTGATTTTATAGCTTTAGTTATGAGGCAGATGCACATGCTAAAATAATACAGCCAAATCATGGGGTTTAATAACCAATAACTGATTATTAAATATACCTTTTTTGCAATGCAAAAATGAGAAACACTCAGTATTTTAACTAAAATTTATTAAGAAGCTAGCACTGAATGAAGATTATTCACTTTTATAATGCTATTTGTTGGTGAGTAAAAAAACATATTTACCATCTGGTAAATAAAGTACAAAAAAAATAAAAATAAATATTTATTTTTTATGTAATTTTTTTTAACAGTATTGTTTTTTAAACACTTGATTATGGAAAAGTCTTTTATCTATTTTTTTATGATGTTTTTAATCTTTCCAAGGTAGATATCGCTCGCGATGTTTCCTTGCTGCTCAATATTATAGCAAAAATAATTTTTATTTAATTTAAGTTGGTAACGATAGGGGTTGTAGCATTTAAAACTTAAATAATATGCAATCTGTAATATCATGCCTCGGCGCAATACATTTATGTTTTGCTGGTATTGGTAAATATGCGCCATCTCATGAATGAAGATTGCACGTTCTGATAAGGATTGCACAGAGAAGTCATCACGATAATCATTTGGGTGTAAATGTATTGCACCACAAGGCGCCATAATAATACCTGCTGGCTGCCAGGGTAGAAAACATTGGTTCATGACTTGCACTGAATCATAATTTATAAGATCGCCAAATACCAAATTACATAACTTAATTTCTCCGACTGTAAGTTTTCGGCAAATAAAAAAATCTAATTTTAATAAAGGGATTAAGTAAATGATTAAAGAAAAAAATAGACGATGTTTAAGCATATGATTATAGATTTAAAAAAATTATATCGTCACCTAGCATATGACAAGCCAGTTAAATTTAAAATAGAGCTTAGCTTTTGCGATTTGTCATTCATCAATTTTTCCTTCTTTAATTGGTTTTATCAGGGTGGATTGTTGGTGCTCTACACATTAATTTTTAATTATGAGTAAACTATCAATGATGTCAGCTGTAATTTAAGTTTTTTTAATATTTGAAATCATTAAAAATAGCTCGATTTGTATTTATTTATATTTTTTTTCAAAATGGAGTTATTGCTGCTTATTTTGAATTAGATCAAGTCAATATGATAAAAAAAAGCCACCCAGAGGTGGCTTTTTCAACACTGAGTCTAAAAACTTAGCGTTTGATGTCGCGTTGAGTCTCACCAGTGTAAAGCTGACGAGGACGACCGATCTTATAAGGACCGCTGTGCATTTCTAACCAGTGGCTGATCCAACCTACTGTACGTGCAAGAGCGAAGATTACAGTAAACATTTCTGTTGGGATACCAATCGCTTTAAGGATGATACCTGAGTAGAAGTCTACGTTTGGATAAAGTTTACGTTCAACGAAGTACGGATCGCTTAATGCAATACGCTCAAGCTCCATTGCAAGTTGCAATTGAGGATCGTTGATACCCAGTGCAGCTAAAACTTCGTCACAAGTTTGTTTCATGACTTTAGCACGTGGGTCGAAGTTTTTATAAACACGGTGACCGAAGCCCATGAGTTTAACTTCTTTACGTTTAACTTTTTCCATGAACTCAGCAACATTTTCAACGCTGCCAATTTCATCAAGCATTTTAAGTACAGCTTCGTTTGCACCACCGTGAGCAGGACCCCAAAGTGCAGAAATACCAGCAGCGATACACGCATACGGGTTAGCACCAGTAGAACCAGCTAGACGTACAGTTGAAGTTGATGCGTTTTGCTCATGGTCAGCATGTAATGTGAAAATACGATCCATTGCTTTAGCAAGCACTGGATTAACTTTGTAATCACGATCAGCTGGTGTAGCAAACATCATGTAAAGGAAGTTTTCTGCATAGCTCAAGTCATTGCGTGGGTATACGAATGGTTGGCCAACAGTATATTTGTAGCTCCACGCAGCAAGCGTAGGAATTTTAGCAACTAAGCGAATCGCTGTGATTTCACGGTGATTAACATCTTCAATGTCAAGATTGTTGTGATAGAACGCAGATAATGCACCTACTACACCAACCATTATAGCCATTGGATGAGCATCACGACGGAAACCATTGTAGAAACGGCTTACTTGGTCATGAACCATTGTGTGTTGGCTTACTTTAACTTCAAAGTCTGCTTTTTGAGTAGCAGTAGGAAGTTCACCATTTAACAAGAGGTAGCAAGTCTCAAGGTAAGACGCTTGAGTTGCAAGTTGATCAATTGGATAACCACGGTGTAAAAGGATACCTTTGTCACCGTCAATAAAAGTGATCTTTGACTCACATGAAGCAGTAGCCATAAAGCCAGGATCAAAAGTGAAATGGCCAGAGGCCAATACGTCTTTAACGTCAACTACATCTGGGCCCAATGTGCCGCTGTAAATTGGTAATTCAATTTTTTTGCCATCAAGCTCGAGTACGGCTTTTTTGCCAGTTGCTTCAGACATTCAACATATCTCCTGTCCTGGTGGATATTGTATCTAATTCAAAATGTTCAATTTTGTTGTTGAATCAGATGGATCTAAAAGTTGCTATAAGCTAAGTAGTCGCTGCAAGTTTGTCAATTATACTTAGGGATAAATATCTGCGCATTACACATATTTCAGCATGCATTTTATGCTGGTCTAAATATCTTGCTATAGCGACGACACGATATAATAAGTCAAATTACAAAGTTGGTGCAGAAAATTATTGGCGACGCGATGAATAAAAAAATTTTTTCAAAAGAAAAATGGGTTGAATTTTGAGCCCTTTAAAAAAAACAAAAGTTTGAAACGACAAAAGGCAGGGTGTTTCAGCCGAAATCAAAGGTTTTTAAGGTGGTGATGAAAAGATATAAATGCTGAAATATTTTTTTTCATTTTTAAAATTCTTTGGCTAAAAATAGCACAATTGAGCTGTGAACTAATCGACAAACTTAGCTTAATTTTTTTTTATTTGTATAAATCAACAGCGTAAAACAACAAAAAAATCTTAGAGCACAGATTCGAAAAAGAGGGGGAGTGCGCAGCTACTGCTGCTTATATTTTTTATTTTTAAAATAAATCTCATTGAGAAAAGTTGGTTGGTTTAGCGTCTTGGCGTGTAAAATTTATTCTTTAGTTTAATATGTTTTTAAAATGTAAAAATTGTGGCGAGAACATTATTAAATTTATTTGAGATGAATCAGCACGTTTTCCAATTGCTTTACAGTACAATTGTTCAAAATATCGAAGTCGAAGGGTGAAGTTGTAATTGTAAATGATTCTTATTTGTCGATATTTTACAAGGCTTGGCAACGAGATAGTTTGAAATTTAACTACTGACGCTTTATAATTCAGTGTCGTTTTAAAAGATTAGGCATTTGCTTGCCTGACGATGCCAGCTTTCCTTCGAATTAATTCTAACAAACTCCAGTCGGAGTTTTTACTTACAGGATGCCCGCTGTGAAAAGCAACAGACCTGTCAATTTGTCCATGGGTCAAGTGTTAGCGGTAAACTTACGCTCACCCGTGGCTATTGCATCAATTCTACACCGCCTCTCAGGTGTAATCGTATTCTTATTAGTTCCAGTATTACTATGGATTTTAGATAAGTCGTTATCTTCACCAGATGGATTTGAGTACGTTAAAACTGTCGTATTTGGAAATCTCATTGTACGCTTTGTCGTTTGGGTTTTTGTGGCTGGTTTGATTTACCATTTTGTTAATGGTATCAAGCACTTGTTAGCAGACCTTGGAGTTGCAGAAGAACTTCAAAGTGGTCGTATTGCAGCTACAATTTCATTAATCTTGTCTGCGGTTGGTATTGTCGCGGCCTTTGTATGGATTATGTTCTAATGAAAAGTGCTACAGGATTAACAGGGTCAGGTTCTCGTGATTGGTATATTCAGCGCGTAAGTGCTGTTGTACTTTCAGTATATACAGTAGTTGTTTTGGGTTGGATCATCTGTAATGGTGGTTTTAACTATGAACAATGGTCTGGCTTTATGATGACTTTACCAATGAAAGTACTTTCATTGTTGGCAGTCTTATCACTTATCGCACACGCATGGATTGGTATGTGGCAGGTATTTACTGACTACGTAACAACTCGTCAAATGGGTCCTTCAGCATCAGGTTTACGTTTGGTGTTGACTTCGGCTGTCATTATTGCAGTGTTTGCGTATGCCATCTGGGCTATCCAGATTTTTTGGGCGAACTGATAGGAAAAGATCATGGGCGCGATAACCCCTAAAGAAGATTATTCAAATATTCAAAACCTCACTTTCGATGCTGTTATCGTCGGTGGTGGTGGTTCAGGTATGCGTGCTTCTTACCAGCTTGCTCAAGCGGGTTTGAAAGTTGCAGTACTCACTAAAGTATTCCCAACACGTTCGCACACAGTTGCTGCTCAAGGCGGTATCGGTGCATCTTTGGGTAATATGCAAGAAGACAACTGGCATTATCACTTCTATGACACAGTAAAAGGTTCTGACTGGTTAGGTGACCAAGATGCAATCGAATTTATGTGCCGTGAAGCGCCAAAAGTTGTTTATGAATTAGAGCATCTAGGTATGCCGTTTGACCGTAACGCAGATGGTACAATCTATCAGCGTCCTTTCGGTGGTCACTCAGCTAACTATGGTGATAAACCAGTTCCACGTGCTTGTGCAGCAGCTGACCGTACTGGTCATGCACTTTTGCATACGCTATATCAAAGCAACGTGAAAATGGGTACTCAATTCTATGTTGAGTGGATTGCACTTGACCTAATTCGTAACGAAGATGGTGAAGTTCTTGGTGTAACTGCAATTGACCAAGAAACGGGTAATATTGCTGTATTCCAAGCGAAAGCAACTTTATTCGCTACTGGTGGTGCTGGTCGTGTTTACCGTGCATCAACAAATGCCTACATCAACACTGGTGATGGTCTAGGTATGGCTGCACGTGCGGGTATTCCATTGCAAGATATGGAGTTCTGGCAGTTCCACCCTACTGGTGTGGCAGGTGCGGGTGTATTGTTGACTGAAGGTTGTCGTGGTGAAGGTGCGATCTTACGTAACAAAGATGGCGAACCGTTCATGGAACGTTATGCACCAACTTTGAAAGATTTGGCACCACGTGACTTCGTATCACGTTCAATGGACCAAGAAATCAAAGAAGGTCGCGGTTGTGGTCCTAAAGGTGATTATATCCTTCTCGATATGACTCACTTAGGTGCTGACACCATCATGAAGCGTCTTCCTTCTGTATTTGAAATTGGTAAGAAATTTGCCAACGTTGATATTACAAAAGAAGCGATTCCTGTTGTACCAACAATCCATTATCAAATGGGTGGTATTCCAACCAACATGCATGGTCAAGTTGTTCTTCCTGTACCAGGTACGGAAAACTATACACAACCTGTTAAAGGTTTCTATGCGATTGGTGAGTGTTCTTGTGTATCTGTTCATGGTGCAAACCGTTTAGGTACAAACTCACTCCTTGACTTGGTTGTATTTGGTAAAGCTGCTGGTGAGCACATTATTGATTATGTGACTAAACACCACGGTGATGAATATCAACCACTTCCTACAAACGTATTAGAAGCAACTTTGAAGCGTATTCGTTTGCTAGATGATTCTACATCTGGTGAAAACGCTCAAGACGTTGCTGATGCGATTCGTGACATTGTTCAAGATCACGCTGGTGTATTCCGTACTCAAGCGTTATTGGACGAAGGTGTTAAGCAAATTCTTGCAATCGAGCCACGCGTACGTAACATTCATTTGAAAGACAAATCTAGAGTATTTAACACAGCACGTGTTGAAGCACTAGAAGTTGAAAACTTATATGAAGTTGCTAAAGCGACCTTGATTTCTGCTGCTGCGCGTAAAGAGTGCCGCGGTGCACATACAGTTGTGGATTATGAATTGCCAGCTGATCATCCGACATATTCTTATGGACGTCGTGATGATGAATGGATGAAACATACATTGTGGTATTCAATAGACAACCGTCTTGAATACAAGCCAGTACGTTTCAAACCATTGACTGTTGATCCAATTCCACCTGCACCACGTACATTCTAATCGGGAGAAACAAGATGAGTAGAGGTACTCGTACATTCGAAATCTACCGCTATGATCCTGATAAGGACAAAGCACCGTACATGCAAACTTTCAAGCTTGAGCTCACTGATAAGCACCGTATGTTGCTTGATGCTTTGCTTGCGCTGAAAGTTCAAGATGAATCATTGACTTTCCGTCGTTCTTGCCGTGAAGGGATCTGTGGTTCTGATGGTGTGAACATTAACGGTAAAAATGGTTTGGCTTGTCTAGAAAACTTAAATGACTTGCCTGAGAAAATCATCATCCGTCCATTACCTGGTTTGCCAGTGATTAAGGATTTGGTTGTTGATATGAATCAGTTCTACGATCAGTACGACAAGATTCAGCCATTCTTAATTAACAATCAACCTGCACCAGCTAAAGAGCGTTTACAATCTCCAGAAGAGCGTGAACACTTAAATGGTTTGTATGAGTGTATTCTTTGTGCATGTTGTTCAACTTCATGCCCATCGTTCTGGTGGAACCCTGATAAATTCTTAGGTCCTTCAGCACTATTGAATGCTTATCGCTTTATCATTGACTCTCGTGATACCGCGACTCAAGATCGTTTGAACCGTATGGACGATCCATTCTCATTATTCCGCTGTAAAGGCATTATGAACTGTGTATCAGTTTGTCCTAAAGGTTTAAACCCAACTAAGGCAATTGGTCACATTCGTAGTATGTTACTCGACCAAGTAGGTTGATTTAACATCAAGAGGCGCACGTTCAAGCAATGTGCGCCTTTTTTTTGTGCAAAAAAACGTTAACTAAGTTTATTGGGGTTGAAATTTAATAATGGGACATCATATGTATGTTACTTATGCAATGTCTGTATTTAGTAAATTTATAGGTGGTATGTGTCAATAAAATCAATAGGCTGTTGAGTTCATGTTAGCATTTAGCAAGTCTGCATGAGGTAAAAAGTGCGGTACTTTAAAATGCAATTTTTTGCCGTTTGATACATGAAGATTTGATCAAATGGGTAAATAATCGTGTGAGCTGTTTTAGAAAAAATAATCATTCAATTGTTTTTTCTAAGCCAATTTGCAAAAAAAATTGCTCGACATTGTCGAGTATAAAGTGAGTGATGATGCCAATGGAGGCGTTATGATTCATTGCGCACGTCTGATATTTAGATGTGCACTATCGCCCTGGGTGTTTATCGCCAAAAGGGTGAATGTCATATGATCAATTTGGCATTGTCAATCATGGGATTGCTTAACAAGCAACCTGTAATATTTTTGCAAAAGGAAATGGGTCCACAAATGCAAGAAGTTGCTGACGCATTGCGTCTTGACACTGAACTTTCCGCTGATAGTGCAGCGTATATAGAAGAGCTTTACGAGCAATACCTGTCTTCACCAACCTCGGTGGGCGAGGATTGGCGTCAATATTTTGATAAATTCCCTAAAGGCGACCAGCCACACGGAAATATCCGTGAACAATTTCTATTATTAGGTCGCAACTCCAATCGCGTTCAACCCGTGGTGCAGAGTGAAGTCAGCACTGAGCATGAACGTCGTCAAATCGCAGTTTTGCAATTGATCGCAGCGTATCGTAATCGTGGCCATCAAAAAGCAAACCTTGATCCTCTAGGTTTGGCTAAACGTGAAGATGTTCCTGATTTAGATCTTGCTACACATGGGTTGACCAAATCTGATCTAGATACGGTTTTCAATACAGGTAATTTAGCACTTGGCAAATCAGAAGCAACTTTATCTGAAATGGTCAATGCGATGGAAGCAACGTATTGTGGTTCTGTCGGTGTGGAATATATGCACATCGTGGACACTAAAGAAAAACGTTGGATCCAACAGCGCCTTGAGAACGATCGTGGTGTATATGGTTTTAGCGCTGATCAGAAAAAACATTTCTTAGAGCGTTTAACTGCTGCTGAAGGTTTAGAAAAATACCTCGGCAATAAATACGTTGGTGCTAAACGTTTTGGTGTAGAAGGCGGTGAGTCTTTTATTCCAATGGTTAACGAAATCATTCAACGTGCAGGTAAAGTTGGCTGTAAAGAAGTTGTGATTGGTATGCCACACCGTGGTCGTCTCAACCTTCTCGTCAACATCATGGGTAAAAACCCAGCTGACCTATTCGGTGAGTTTGAAGGTAAAGCACTACATAAAAAAGGCTCTGGTGACGTTAAATACCACCAAGGTTTCTCTTCAAACGTAATGACACCAGGTGGTGAGGTTCACTTAGCACTAGCGTTTAACCCATCTCACTTAGAGATCGTTGGACCAGTGGTTGAAGGTTCTGTTCGTGCTCGCCAAGTACGTCGTAAAGACATTGGTGGTGATGACGTATTACCTGTAATTGTACATGGTGATGCTGCATTTGCAGGTCAAGGTGTAAACCAAGAAACCTTCCAAATGTCACAAACCCGCGGTTATACCGTAGGTGGTACTGTGCACATCGTTGTGAATAACCAAGTTGGTTTCACGACTTCTGATCCACGTGATGCACGTTCTACAGAATACTGTACTGATATCGCAAAAATGATTCAGGCGCCGATTTTCCATGTCAATGGTGATGACCCTGAAGCAGTTGTTTATATCGCTCAATTGGCACATGATTTCCGTCATACTTTCCGTAAAGACGTTGTCATTGACTTGTTCTGCTACCGTCGTCGTGGTCATAACGAAGCGGATGAGCCAGCTGCAACTCAGCCAATGATGTATCAAATCATCAATAAAAAAGCGACAACACGTACATTGTATGCTGATCAATTGGTACAAGAAAAAGTACTTGATCGTGCAACTGCAGATCAAATGATCGAAGACTATCGTGCAGACCTAGAAGCGGGTAATCATGTTGCTAACGCTTTGGTACTTGAACCAAACAAAAAAATGTATGTCGATTGGAGCCCGTATTTGGGTCATGACTACACTGATGTTTGGGATACGACATTCCCAATTGAGCGCTTAAAAGAGCTCGGTGAGGGCATGCGTAAATTACCTGAAGGTTTTGTGATGCAACGCCAAGTATCTAAAGTGATTGATGATCGCTTGAAGATGCAAACTGGTGAAGTTCCATTAAACTGGGGTGCAGCTGAAACTTTAGCTTATGCAACTTTGTTAGACGATGGTTATTTAGTTCGTTTAACTGGTGAAGACGTTGGTCGTGGTACATTCTCACATCGTCACGCTAAATTGCACAACCAAGTAGATGGTTCTGTCTATATTCCTTTATGTCACGTTAAAGAAAACCAACCACGTGTTGCAATCTATGACTCATTGCTTTCAGAAGAAGCAGTATTGGCATTTGAATATGGTTATGCGACTACATTGCCGAAAAGCTTAATCGTTTGGGAAGCTCAGTTTGGTGACTTCGTAAACTGTGCTCAAGTGGTTATTGACCAGTTCATCGCATCTGGTGAAACGAAGTGGGAACGTGTTTGTGGTTTAACCATGTTGTTACCACACGGTTTCGAAGGTCAAGGTCCAGAGCATTCATCTGCACGTCTAGAGCGTTTCTTACAGCTTTGCGCAGAAGAAAACATGCAAGTGATCACGCCGACTACACCTGCTCAGATTTTCCATGCATTGCGTCGTCAAGCAGTACGTCCAATTCGTAAGCCAATGATTGTAATGTCTCCTAAGTCTTTACTTCGTCATAAGTTAGCTGTTTCAAACTTAGATGAGCTTGCGACTGGTACATTCCAAACTGTGATTGATGAAGTTGATCAAATCAACAAATCAGATGTTACACGTCTTGTTCTTTGTGGTGGTAAAGTTTATTACGACCTACTTGAAAAACGTCGTGAACAAGGTTTAAACAATATTGCTATTGTTCGTGTTGAACAATTGTATCCTTACCCAGAAAAACGTTTGGCTGAAGTTCTCGCAGCTTATCCAAATGTGTCAGAATTGGTGTGGGCGCAAGAAGAACCGAAAAACCAAGGTGCTTGGTTATTCATCGCTCCTCGTTTATATGACGATATCATCAAATCTGGTAAACAAATTCGCATTAGTTATGCAGGACGTGAAGCATCAGCTGCACCTGCATGTGGCTCAGCATATTTGCATGCAAAACAACAAGCTCAGCTCGTGAATGACGCTTTAGCGATCGTAGCTGATCAATCAGGAGAAACAAAGTAATGGCAACCGAAATCAAAGCACCGGTGTTCCCAGAATCAGTTGCTGATGGCACAATCGCGACTTGGCACAAACAAGTGGGTGAAGCTGTCGCTCGTGACGAAGTCATTTGTGATATTGAAACCGATAAAGTTGTTTTAGAAGTTGTTGCTCCTGCTGATGGTAGCCTTGTTGCAATCGTTAAAAACGAAGGCGACACTGTATTGTCTGCTGAAGTAATTGCACAGTTTGAAGAAGGTGCTGTAAGCGCTGCTGCTCCTGCGCAAGCTCAAGTAGAACAGTCTGCTGCACAAGCTCAAGCAGGTGCTGCACCTGTTGTTGAACGTGCTCAACCTGTACAAGACCAATCTCCAGCTGTGCGTAAAGCATTGTCTGAAACTGGTATCAATGCTGCAGACGTTGCTGGTACAGGCCGTGGTGGTCGTATCACTAAAGAAGACGTGTCAAATCATCAAACTAAACCAGCTGCAACTCCATTAAGCGTTGCTGTTGGTGAACGTATTGAAAAACGCGTTCCAATGACTCGTTTACGTAAGCGTGTTGCTGAACGTCTACTTGCTGCTTCTCAAACTACAGCTATGCTTACAACGTTTAACGAAGTAAACATGAAGCCTGTTATGGAAATGCGTAAGCAATACAAAGACATGTTTGAAAAACGCCATGGCGCTCGTCTTGGTTTCATGTCTTTCTTTGTTAAAGCTTGTACCGAAGCGCTTAAACGCTACCCAGCAGTAAACGCATCTATTGATGGCGACGATATCGTATATCACGGTTTCTATGACATCGGTGTTGCTGTATCTTCAGATCGTGGTCTAGTTGTTCCTGTATTACGTGATACAGACCGCATGAACTATGCTGAAGTTGAAAACGGCATTGGCGCTTATGCTGCTAAAGCACGTGAAGGTAAATTGTCTATCGAAGAAATGACTGGTGGTACTTTCACTATTACTAATGGTGGTACTTTCGGTTCATTGCTTTCTACACCAATTTTGAACCCGCCTCAAACTGCAATCTTGGGTATGCACAAAATCCAAGAACGCCCTATGGCAGTAAATGGTCAAGTTGAAATCTTACCAATGATGTATTTAGCGCTTTCTTATGATCACCGTTTGATCGATGGTAAAGAAGCTGTAGGTTTCCTTGTAACAATCAAAGAATTGTTAGAAGAGCCAGCTAAATTGATTCTTGATCTTTAATACTTCCCAATTGATTCTACACTCAGGTGAAGCGATCCTTCATCTGAGTGCATGGAGATAAAAATGTCACAACAGTTTGATCTTGTTGTTATTGGCGGTGGTCCAGGCGGTTATGAAGCTGCTATTCGTGCTGCACAACTTGGTTTTAAAGTTGCTTGTATCGAAAAACGTATCCATAAAGGTAAACCATCTTTAGGCGGTACGTGCTTAAACGTAGGTTGTATCCCTTCTAAAGCATTACTTGATTCTTCTCATCGTTATGAAGACACTCAACATGGTCTAGAAGATCATGGTATTGCTGTTGACAGCGTATCTTTAGATTTGCAAAAACTACTTGCTCGTAAAGACAAAGTTGTAGATCAACTTACTGGCGGTGTTGCGCAATTACTTAAAGGTAATGGCATCGAGTGGTTACAAGGTTCAGGTAAATTACTTGCAGGTAAAAAAGTTGAATTCACACCGTTTGAAGGTGAAGTTCAAGTTCTTGAGCCTAAATATGTAATCTTGGCTTCTGGTTCTGTTCCTGTAAACATCCCAGTTGCTCCTGTAGATGAAAACTTTATTGTTGATTCAACGGGTGCACTTGAGTTCGCTGAAGTACCTAAACGTTTAGGTGTGATTGGTGCAGGTGTAATCGGTCTTGAACTCGGTTCAGTATGGCGTCGTTTAGGTTCAGAAGTTGTTATTTTTGAAGCTACTGATAGCTTCTTGCCTATGGCTGACAAAGCTTTGGCGAAAGAATATCAAAAGATTCTGACTAAGCAAGGTTTAGACATCCGTATTGGTGCTAAAGTTGCTAAAGCTGAAGTTCAAGGTGCTGAAGTCATTGTATCTTTCAACCAAGCTGGTGAAGATAAACAACAAGCATTTGACAAGTTGATCGTATGTGTAGGCCGTAAGCCTTATGCAGAAGGTCTATTGGCTGAAGATTCTGGCATTAAATTGACTGAACGCGGTTTTGTTGAAGTAAACGATCAATGCGCTACATCAATTGATGGCGTATATGCGATTGGTGACTTGGTTCGTGGTCCAATGCTTGCTCATAAAGCAATGGAAGAAGGTGTAATGGCTGTTGAACGTATTCACGGTCATGCTGCACAAGTGAACTATGACACAATCATTTCTGTGATCTATACGCATCCTGAAGCTGCTTGGGTTGGTCTCAACGAAGAAGAAGCGAAAGCGAAAGGTCATGAAGTTAAAACAGGTCAATTCCCGTTTGCTGTAAATGGCCGTGCACTTGCTGCTGGTGAAGCTGCTGGTTTCGTGAAGTTTGTTGCTGATGCAAAAACTGACCGTCTCTTGGGCATGCACGTTATTGGACCAGGCGCGTCTGATATCGTACACCAAGGTATGATCGCACTTGAGTTCGTATCTTCTGTTGAAGATCTTCAATTGATGACTTTTGGTCACCC
>NZ_BBRX01000029.1 GCF_000829675.1 Acinetobacter rudis | reverse complement strand
AGATATACGCAGAAATCCTAAAAAATGTGGATAAGTCATTTTTTATACACAGGGTGTGGATTGTGGTTAAAAATATTTGGTTTATTCGGTGAGGTTAATCACTGATTATTTTAATTTATCTAAAGGCTATTTACATCGTTCCTTTAAAAATCATTTAATTTGAATTACTCAGTGTTTACTAGAAATATCACGTTAAGTTAGGCACAATCCTAGCTATTAGAAAAAAGTGAAAGCTTTTTCAAGAATTGGATATTTTCTAGCATGACAAACAACAACTTTTCTCAAGTAGCAGCCTTTATTTGGTCAGTGGCGGATTTATTACGTGGTGATTTTAAACAATCTCAGTATGGGCGTGTGATTTTACCTTTTACGTTGTTACGCCGTTTGGAGTGCGTATTAGCGCCAAGTAAGGCGGATGTATTGGCTGCATATGAAAAAGTTAAAACTTCAACTCTACCAGAAGAAGCAAAAGAAAAAATGTTGTTAAGAGCTACTAATGGTGTGGCTTTTTTTAATACCTCAGCGCTTGATTTAGCCAGCCTAGGTCAAAAGAATATTTGTGAAAATTTAACAAATTATGTTCAAAACTTTTCTAAAGATGCGCGTGAAATCTTTGAGCACTTTAAGTTTGATGAGTTTGTCGGGTTATTGGATGATGCCAATCTACTTTATAAAGTGGTGCAATATTTTGTTGACCCTAAAATTGATTTGAGTCCAGCTAATATTTCAAACCATGAAATGGGCTTGGTCTTTGAAGAGTTGATTCGACGTTTTGCTGAAGGATCAAATGAAACAGCAGGGGAGCATTTTACCCCACGGGATATTGTCCGTTTAACAACAGGTCTGGTCTTTGGTGAGGACGGTGAAGCGTTAACCAAAGAGGGTGTGATTCGTACCATTTATGATCCAACTGCAGGTACAGGCGGGTTTTTATCATCAGGAACTGAATATGTACACGAGCACAATCCTGATGCATCTATTGTTGTTTATTGTCAGGAGTTAAACCCTGAGTCATACGCCATCTGTAAAGCAGATATGTTGATTAAAGGTCAGACGGTTGCCAATATTAAATTAGGTAATACATTATCGAATGATCAGTTAGCCTATGAGCAGTTCGACTATATGTTGTCGAATCCACCGTTTGGGGTCGATTGGAAAAAGATCGAGCAAGAAATCAAAGACGAGCATGAGCAAAAAGGCTTTGATGGTCGCTTTGGTGCAGGTTTACCACGTGTATCCGATGGATCTTTACTATTTTTGATGCATTTAATCAGCAAGATGCGTGATAAAGATAGTACGGGGCAAGGGAGTCGCATTGGTATTATTTTAAATGGTTCACCATTGTTTACTGGCAGTGCAGGCAGTGGTGAAAGTGAAATTCGTCGTTATATTCTAGAAGCTGATTTGTTGGAAGCGATTATCGCCCTACCAACCGATATGTTCTATAACACGGGTATTGCGACTTATGTTTGGGTACTCAGCAACAAGAAGAATGCTGAACGTAAAGGCAAAGTACAGCTGATTGATGGTAGCAATCTGTATAGTAAAATGCGTAAGTCTCTGGGCTCTAAGCGTAATGAAATGAGCGAAGATGATATTGCCATGATTACTCGTAGTTATGGTAATTTTGAAATCACCGATGCACGTGAACTCGATAAACCCGCAGATGTGAAGTCTAATCGTGGTCGTCAAGCGGCTACGCCTAAGAGTGAAGTTGCTAAAACCGAGGTCAATCAAATCTTGCAAATGAGGTTTTTAAGAGACTTATTCAGGAACAAGATTTTTTAAATATTGTACAAGACTTAATTTTAGATCCGAGTGTTGAAAACTATAATTCACTACATCAATACGGAAAAAAATTATTAAAACAATTTGGCAGTACCAATCGACCTTTATTGTTTAATCGGGCATGTGCTTCATGTACTTTAGAGGTATCAACTGTTGTAGATGGATGGAAATTTAAAGAATTAGTGCGTTATTTAGAAGATCAAAAGATTATTGAATTTCCTGAAGTGGTTAGAAAGCAAAATTGGTATCAACAGAATATATATATAGTTGGTAAAGTACGTGAATTATTTCGAGAAAAATTGGAAGCAGGTACAACTGACTTATTTTATTTGAATATTTTTTTGTGGCATCTTTTTGCTGAAAAGGTAGCAACTAGATTTAATGCGAAGAGTGCTGTTGATTATTTAAAAAATAGATATCCAGAGACATATTTGGACACTGTACATATTGTTGCATTTAAAACCCTTCAAGGGCGGGAGTTAGCTTTAGATCCTAAATCTAAAACTCCAGTGATTATTTGTGATGAAAAACCACCTGCAGAACTGAACTTGACCGTAAAGAAAGAATATTCTGTAAATGAAACAAGGCATCATCACCTCACAACACATGCAAAGACGTTGCAACAAGGGAATCAAGCCTTTTCTATACTTATATCTAAGCTAGAGGAATTAGAGCGGTTTTGTGATTGGTATGAGGATAGTGAAATACAGAATGATCAACAATCAGTTGATATGGAAGAACAAGATATGATTAATAAAGAACATTCACTCAACCGCATTTTATTTGGTGCTGCTGGTACTGGTAAAACTTATAATGCGATTAATCACGCCTTATCTATTATTGAAAATAAGCCTCTAGATGTTTTAGAAAATGAAGATCGAACAGAGCTTAAAAAAGCGTTTAATAAATATAAGGACCAAGGCCGAATTAAGTTTGTCACATTCCATCAAAGTTTTAGTTATGAGGATTTTGTTGAAGGGATCCGAGCTGAAACTGATAAACAAGGTAATTTAAAGTATCAGGTCGAACCTGGGGTATTTAAAGAAATATGTGAAGATGCTGAGGTGGAAGCAGTTTCAAGAAAGAATAAAGAACAGGTACCCCAAGAAGACAGTATAAATTTTTTAATTGAAGATTTAATTGCTCAGGCTAAGGCAGGAGAGTTAACGTTTTCAACGAAGCGTGGTGCTGAGATTAGAGTAACAAGTAATGTTGCTGGTACTTTATTTGCTTCAACTTCGACTGGTAGTTGCATTACGTTATCTATCAGACATATTCGAAATTATTTAAAGGATCAATCAGACATTATTGTTGACCACAAAAGTTATGAATGGGCGATTGCACAGGCATTACAGTCAAAAGTTAAATACGAATCAACAGGACGTGAAATAAAACCTTATATTTTAATCATCGATGAAATTAACCGAGGAAATATTTCTCGTATTTTCGGGGAGTTAATTACTTTAATTGAGGATTCTAAACGCAAGGATGCCGCTGAGGAATTATCTGTCACTTTGCCTTATTCAAAAGAAGAGTTTTCAGTCCCTCAAAATCTATACATCATAGGAACCATGAACTCATCTGACCGTTCTTTAACGGGTTTAGATATTGCTCTGCGTCGCCGTTTTACCTTTATTGAAATGCCACCAAAACCAGAATTACTCAATCATATTACTATTGAGGGGCTGCAAGTGGAGAAGTTATTGAAGGTCATGAATCAGCGTATTGAGGTATTACTCGATCGCGATCATTGTATTGGCCATGCTAACTTCATGTCTTTAAAGAGTGACTCTAAATTAGATGAGCTTGCACAAATATTTAAGCAAAAGATTATTCCGCAGCTACAAGAATATTTCTTTGATGATTGGGCGAAAATTAACTTGGTTTTGTTCAATAATGAAATGATCATTGAGAATAATGATATTAAGATGTCCAATCTTTTTCCAAAAACCAATGATTTTGATCATGAGTACTTTGAGCAGAAAAAAGTTTGGAAGTTAAATGAGGATGCATTTAAAAATATTGCTAATTTTAAAGAAATTTTAGGTCCTCAGGATAAGGTCAATACCAGTGCCTGATTTTACAGTACGTGAATATGGTTTTATTGGTGTTGAATATGCAGGCTGTGTACAAGATGAGCCAAATCATATCTATGTTTCGCTATCGGCCTTTGATCATCTCTGCGAGCTTTCTGCATCTTTTTCTAAACAGGGTGCAAAAGTTTTTGAGTTAGCTGGTCGTAAGAAACTCAAACTTGACCAATATGTAGGAGTCATTGAGACACCCTGTGGAACACGGATTGAGATATTACCTAAGCATGTAGACATCCAGGGTGATGATAAACAGGAGATTATTCAGCAGGAGCGTCAGCTTTTGCAGAAAATGCTCAGTGTATCTTTGCATCTGCCTTATCGTGAAGCGGGAGCTGCCAGTTTAAATCGCTTTAAACAACCTTTGCATGAATGGATTATCAGCCAGTTCTTAGCGGCATTTGAAACTTTGCTGCAAAGAGGATTGCGTTTTGACTATAACCGAGTTCAAGAAGAGCAAAAGTATTTAAGAGGGCAGCTGCAGCATGTCAAATATATGCGTCAGCCGCCTACTAAAAAACATATTTTTCCAATTGAACAAGATGTCTATGAGCTGAATCGCCCTGAAAATCGATTGATTAAAACGGCATTAGAAATCGTCTGTAAAAAGACTAAAACCTCGGCGAATTGGAGATTGGCACAAGAACTTCGCTTAATGACAGGTGAAATCCCGAAAAGTTTAAATATCGTACAGGATTTTAAGCTTTGGCAATCTGGGCGTCTGCTGGCTTTGTATGAGGAAATAAAGCCTTGGACAGAACTGATTTTGGGGCAATATATGCCAGTATCGACACAGGGTGATTGGCGAGGAATGAGTTTATTATTCCCAATGGAGCGATTATTTGAACATTATGTCGCTTACCACTTAGGCCGTGAACTGAAAGATTGGCATGTAAGAACGCAGGTTTCGAGTCAACATATTTGTTTATATGACCAACAGCCAATGTTTAGATTGCGTCCTGATCTTTATATCGAACATAAGGAAATTCGAAAAAAAATCGTATTGGATACGAAATGGAAATTGTTGGATCAAAGTGATCGAGCAGGGCGTTTTGGACTTAAAGATGGCGATATACAACAAATGTTTGCTTATAGTCATTTTTACTTGCAACATCAAAGTGATGTAATATTAATTTATCCTTATCGAGCGCAAAAGTTTAATCAAGATGTATGTTTTGACTTTAATCTAGAAAGTTCAAAAGCGAAATTAAAAGTCGCACCATTTAATTTAGATAATCCTGCTGATACCTTAAATGAGATGTTTAAAGATTATCCAACCCCAATATCATCAGTCATTGAATTGTAATAACGAGTTCGGATTATTAATCTGTTTGTCATTGCACCGCATAACGGTGCAATGACAAACTTTAAAAATAAATAGCCTAAGCTAAATCAAAATGAAAACGGATATTCGAGTATTAGGCGGACTTCATCAATATTGCCATAACGATAGCCAGTGGTTGAGCGATGTGTGGCTTGGCGGAGTTTAATATTGAGGTCTTTGGCAAAACCTTGTTTAACCAGATAGCGTAATTCAATATCTCTTTCCCAATGTTTATTATCAATGCTTTGGTCATAAATATGACGTTTGGTGTAGAACGGATTATCACTGCCTGTATTATCCATGTCCCAACCATAGAGATAACGTGTCATAAAGGAGAGGCCATCTAAACCATACGGGGCAAAGTCGACTTCATATTTAAATTGCACCGATTTTTCTTTGGCTTCAGTAAAGGTAGAGAACTGTACTGTGTTTGGGGTATTGGAAATACCGCCATTATTATGAAAGCCAATCCAGTCAAAAGGTTCATCACCGAGTACTTGTTGGTAGGCCATACTAAAATTATGGTTGGCATATTGATAAGTACCCATAAAGGAGACGATACCTGTATCAATATTGCCACCTGTGGCTTTACCCGTATCACGGTTTAAGTAGTTACTTGTTTGTAGTTGCAGGCTGGAATGATCATTAATCGGATGTTTATATTTACCACCCAGATAATACTGCATCCAGACATTATCGAGCTCTGAAATATACGCGGATGCTTCAATACGGTCTTTTTTATATGTGCCGCCTAGGTAGGTGACGTAATCACCTCGGATGCCATTGTTATAATCGGTGTTAAAGTAGTTGAGGCGGCCTGTCGAGTCTACTGGACTCATCTGAGTAAAATAGCCAAAGTCTAAATGGAGATGGTCAAAGCTTTTATCTTTAATTGAAATCCCTGTAGACATCGAAGGCAGTAGCCGTGAATAATTGGTGCCAACAATGGGGTTATTCGGGAACTGATTACCGAGCAGCATTTCGGTGTTTTTGTATTTGGCCTTAAGGGCAGCACCTACTTCAGCAGTGATACTTTTGGGTTTACCTGAAGCATCAACTTCCAAGTTATTGGTTCCAGTACGATAACCATCACTATCGAGTTTGATTGCGACATGAGTATAGGCATTTAATCCAAATTGAACAGGGGTATCGGTCCAGCCTGAGTCCATATTAAAGAGAAAACCTTGAGCCCATTCTTCACGATAGCCTTTGCGCTCTGAGATGGGTAGCTGGGCATTTTGTCCAGACGAGTTATATTCACCCTTACGAAAATCTCGGTTGAAATAATAGTTTTTCGCTAAGACATCAAACTTGGTGTCCTCAATTAAATCTGCTTGAGCAGGGTTTAAATGGGTTATGAATAGGCAAAGCGTACCCATAACCAGTAAATTAGAATTTACTGATATTGTCATTGTAAAAAATCCTTTTAGTCGATGAGTTACAGCGTGTTCATCATGAGCAATGCTGTTTAAACGCGATCCCAACAATCCGAAGCTTCGAAAATAAATCCCTGACCTTGCTTACGGATATAACCACAGTAGGGGTCACCAAAATGTACAGGTAATAACAGTGCCTCACGGCTAACAGCACGTTCTAAACATTCCAAGCGAGTTTGTCGGGCAATCTCAGGCCAGATGCAATAGCCTGAATTAATTTCTGGATGTACGATTTGTAAGGGGCTATGAAAGACATCACCACAGAAAATTGCTTCTTCACCTTGCGAGCGCACTCGAAAAGTCACTTGGCCTGGGCTATGGCCAGGTGCAGGTTCTACAAATAAACAGTCTGCGATTTCAGTATGAGCTTGGATAAATTGCACCAAACCTTCGTTATACACTGGCATGACGCTGTCAAAGAATGAATCACCAAATACATCAATCACACCAGCCTCTTTGTTTTTACCCTCATGGCAAAAATCAAAATCTTCCTTCGGTAAATAATATTGAGCATTGGGGAATGTTGGTGTCCAACGATTATCTTTCCAAATGGTATTCCAACCGACATGATCTGAATGTAAATGGGTAATCACCACATGGGTGACTTTCTCAGGTGGGGCACCTGCTGCTGTCATCCATTCCGTGATCATATTATTGAGCATATGCATCCGTGGAATTTCTGGGCGGGGTTTTAAGTTGCCGACACCTGTATCAATCACGATAATATGATTGCCCGCATGAACCACCCAAAACTGAATACTAACGATCAGTTTATTCATCTCTGGAATCCAGTGATGCGGCGCGAGTAAATCTTTATTGGCCTCGAATAAACTTTGATCCGCTGTTGGAAATAAAAATTTAGGATCATGGCTCGGTGCAGCATATTCATGGATGCGGGTTACTTTAATTTGACCAATCATTCTTGATTCAATCATGTGTCACTCCTTAACAATTTTTTAATACTTAAACACGTTCAAATAGAGCAACAAGTCCTTGTCCACCGCCGATGCACATGGTTTCTAAACCATAACGTGCTTGACGACGCTGCATCTCATGGACCAATGAGGTCATGATACGCATCCCCGTTGCACCAATTGGGTGACCCAAAGAGATTCCAGAACCATTGACATTGACCTTGTTTCGATCGGTAATATTGAGCTGTTGCAGTACCGCCAAGGTTTGTGCAGCAAAAGCTTCGTTAATCTCAATGAGGTCGATATCTTGTAATTGTAGCTGTGTTTTTTGCAGCAGTTTTTCGATTGCAGGTACTGGAGCAATGCCCATACGACTCGGGTCACAGCCAGCAACACTCCAGCCAATTAGTTTGGCAATAGGCTGTAGATGATGTTTTTTCAGATAGTCCGCACTAACTACCAAACAGCCTGCTGCAGCATCATTTTGTTGGCTAGAATTTCCTGCTGTGGTCACGCCATTGGGGCGTAGGGTTTTGAGTTTGCTTAAACTCTCGATGCTGCTTTCTGCACGAATGCCTTCATCACGATCGACAATGTTGATCTGCTTTTTGCGTTGCACTTCAAGCGCAATTACTTCTTGTTGAAATTTACCACTATCCCAAGCATGTTGTGCTTTGTGGTGGCTTTCGACAGCAAAAGCATCACATTGTTCGCGGTTAATATTGTAGTCTTTTGCCAGATTATCTGCGGTTTCAGGCATTCCTGAAATCACACCAAAACGTTCGACAGGCTGCGATCTTTCACGGCCTCGTTCTAAACGATCATAGAAAGTGACATTGCCTGCGCGACTGCCCCAACGCATATTGGTGGAATAATATTCAATATTACTCATGCTTTCTACGCCCAATACCATGATCGCTTCGGCATTACCCGTTTGGATGGTCATCGCCGCATTGATCAAGGCCTGTAGTCCAGAGCCACAACGACGATCCAAACTATAGCCTGCAACCTCTACAGGTAGCCCAGCAGCCAAGGCCGCATAACGACCGATACATGGTGCTTCGCTTGAGGCATAGGATTGGGCAATGATTACTTCATCTAAACTGCTGCCTTCAATCTGGGTTTTCGCCAAGATCGCTTGAATGATTGATACCGATAAATCGACTGCAGTTAAGGAGGCCAGTGCACCACCAAATTTGCCAATTGGGGTACGTAGTGGGCTAACGATATAAGCATGTTTCATCTCTGACTTCCTTTAAATCAAGGCCAAATCCATGGCTTGTTGTTCAAGTTGTGCTTGCTGTACTGGGTCTGCAATAGCAATCATTTTTTCTACACGTTGACGGATGCTGAGACCGCGTAAATCGGCAACCCCATATTCGGTGACGATTAAACCTGCATCACTACGCGGAGTAGAGACTGGTCCTTGTAACTGACTGACAATACGGCTAAAACCTTTGCCTTTTGATGGGAGGGCAATGATCGATACGCCGCCAGCAGATTGGTTCGCGGCACGAATAAAATCAAGAGCACCACCAACCGCACCGATATAGTGACCATTGGCAACTTCGGCATTGACTTGCCCCGTGAGGTCTACCTCAATGGCTGAGTTGATGGCAATAAATTGCTTAAGCTGTGCTAAGGTTTTCGCATCATGGGTATATTCGGTTGGACGTAGTTGGATTGCAGGATTGTGATCTACATAGTGGTGTAGTGCCGCAGAACCCGCGATTAATCCTGTGATACTTTGACCGATATCGATGGATTTTTTTTGATTGTCAATAATGCCTTTTTGCATTAAATCCATCACGCCATCACTGATCATCCCAGAGTGAACACCCAAATGTTGATGATGTTCGAGTGCTGCCAAAATGGCTTCTGGAATGCTGCCAATACCCAGTTGCAAAGTTGCATGATTGGGAATACAAGCCGCAACATGTTGGGCGATTTTCACTGAAATGCTTGAGGGTGTAGTTGTTGCAGCATCTCCAATGTGACGTTCAGTTAAAACTATGAGATCAAAATCATCGGAGGTGAGATAGTGATCGGCATAGACCCACGGCGCATGAGGATTAACTTCAGCAATCACCACACGTGCATGTTGTATCGCAACTTTAAGATAATCCTGTGCCAAACTATAGCTGTACTGGCCTTGTGCATTGGCCACAGAAACTTGAATCAGCACCACATCGATCTGCAATTGTTTCGCTGCAATGAGCTGCGGGAGTTGTGAATAATGGACGGGTAAAATATCCAAGACTTTGTGTTGGGCCAAAGCGCGATTGTATCCAGCGCCACAATAACTCAAGTATTCAATATCATCGGCAAATTCGGCTAAACAGGTGGGAGATTGGCTAATGCCTAAAAATACCTTGAACTTGCCGATTTGCTGACGTTGTTGCATGAGTTTTGTCGTTAAGGATCGTGGTTCAGCCTGTGCTTGCCCCCAAACCACGCAATCACCAGATTGTATATAGTCCGATAGATCCACCTTTGAAATATCATCTATTGTTTTCATGATGATCCTTAATCTTTAAGAGGGCAAAATCAATGAATAGAAGAGGGATGCTGAGAAAGTGCAGTCACCTTCATCGTCATATAAGGAAATAACGGTAAACTGGTCAGTAAGCTATGTAACTCGTCATTCGATTCCACATCAAAAATGCTGATATTGGAGTATTGCCCAGTGACACGCCATAGGTGTGGCCATTTGCCTGCATGCTGCAATTCGATCGCGCGCTGTTTCTCTGCACGTTTAATCTCATCCATTTTTACAGGGTCGCTGTCTAAGGGGATATTTACGGTCATTTCTACGCAAAAAAGCATAAGGGTCATCCTGATCAATAATAAAAAGTTGTAGCGTGAAGAGTTTTATAAACAATGACTTAGCCTACATCACGGGTAATAAATGGTTTTAACTTGCCAATAAAGCTTTTGCCGTGTTCAAACCAGTTTTTACGAATATCTGAATCCAGATAGACTTGCATTTGAGCTTCGTTTTCAAACCAGCACTCACCAATCGCATCTACACCTGGGACATCGAAGAATCCAACATGTACATCGCTTGGTTCTGCTGCGATTAAACGCACTTCGTATTTATACAGCCCGGGCACATCGTGCGACATTTGATAGTGTACTAAGCATTCTTGTTCAAACTGGGCTTGACTCATTTCAGTCGGTTTTTGCAGTAAATAAAGGATACGAATCATGTTGAGGCCTCTGGTTTTGCTAATTCAGTAAATAGCGAAGTAGTTTGTTCTTTAGGTACTTTGATCAGTACGATAGAAATGGTCGAAAGGGCATAGGCAATCAAGCAGAATAGACCGATTGATGTAGCTAAGCCGAGTTTGTCTGCAAGGATGCCGACCCCAACAACAGAAAGTGCACCTAGTGATTTGCCGACATTGTAGGAAAAGCCCATACCCGTAGTGCGAATATGTGTTGGAAATAAATCACTTAAAAATGGTCCAAGTGCAGCAAACATACCGATCGATGAGAAACCGACAAAGAACCCCAGTGCGAGGGTAATGTACTGATTCATTGCGATCAGCATATACACCACAGTGACTACCCAACTTAAAATCGACATGGCAATCAAGGTTTGTTTACGACCAATTTTATCAGCCAGATAAGAGGTAAACATAAAGCCTGAAAATGCACCGACTGCCATAATTAAGATGGTGACAATTTTAGAACTTGGACTTAAGCCACGTTCATTCATGAGCGTCGGAATCCAGATTAAAATCGCATAGCATGCTGCCTGTAGTCCCACCACAAGTAAGCTGGCTAATACGGTCGAACGTAAGTATTTCGCTTTAAAAATGGTCGAAAAATTGGCTTTCTCTACGACAGCATCATTCTTGGCAACATCATGGACGAACTGAGCTGATTCTTTAACATTACGTCGGATAAAAATCACGATAAATGCAGGAATCACACCAGTCCATAAAATCACACGCCAAGACCATTCTGGTGGGAGTAAGCTAATAATGCCTGTTGCGACAATCACTGAGGCGGCCCAACCCAAAGACATGCCAGATTGTACGAAGCCAACCGCTTTGTTTTTATGTTTGGCTTTAACGGCTTCTGCCATCAGTGCTGCACCTACGGCCCATTCACCACCAAAGCCTAGGCCTTGTAAGGTTCTTGCAACTAAGAGCTGTTCATAGTTCTGTGCAAACCCAGCCAGTACGCCAAAGAAGGTAAACCAAAGAATGGTGAACATTAAAATTTTTACTCGACCATAACGGTCAGCAAGAATCCCAGCGATCCAACCTCCAATTGCGGTAACAACTAAAGCAACAGTGCCAATTAGGCCGACTTGGGTTTGGGTCAGTGCCCATGTGGCCATAATGACGGGCAACAAAAAGCTAAAGATTTGCATGTCGTAGGAGTCTAAAGCCCATCCTGCATAACATGCCCAAAATGTTTTTTTCTGGTTGGAATCCGATTCCTTGTACCAATCAAACATGCTCATTTACATCTCCTTTGTAAAATCGACATTTCTTTTATCTTTAAAAAACTTTAGCCAGCACCCTACTAAAATCCAAAGCAACATCGGTCATGTTCTGCACCTCATCCGCCGTGTGTGGTGCAACAATATCAATCACATAAACTTTATTGTCTTTAAACTCGAAGGTAGCGATCTCGGTATAAACTCGATCCACACATTGCAGTCCTGTCAGTGGATAACTACATTTTGGCAAGATTTTACTTTGGCCTTGTTTCGTTAAATGCTCCATCATGACGTAGACATTGCGTGCTCCTGATGCTAAATCCATAGCACCGCCAACAGCTGGAATAGCATCTACTTGTCCTGTGTGCCAGTTAGCTAAATCACCTTGAGCTGAGATCTGAAAAGCGCCTAAGATGCAATAATCCAAATGACCACCACGCATCATGCCAAAGGAGTCTGCATGGTGGAAAAAAGCACCACCTTGTTTAAGTTGGATCGCTTCTTTGCCAGCATTGATCAGATCCCAATCTTCTCGTCCTGCTTCTGCTTGTATCCATTGACCAAGTACACCATTTTCACTGTGTAAAATGACTTCTTTATTACCAAAATAATCCGCAACGAGAGTAGGCAATCCAATACCTAAATTGACATATGACCCTTCTGGAATATCTTGAGCAATGCGTTGGGCAAGATCATATTTTTGTTGAATATTCATGCTTAAGCTCCCACGGCAGTTTTTAAAGTCAGGCGATCGACAAAAATCCCTGGAGTAATAATCACTTCAGGATCTAACTCACCAAGTTCACAGATTTGATCGACCACGACTAAGGTTTTTGCAGCAGCCATCGCCATGACTGGTGCGAAGTTTCGCGCTGTTTTGTTGTAAATTAAGTTACCCCAACGATCACCCATTTTGGCTGTGATCAAGCTATAGTCGACAGCCAGCGCCTGTTCAAAAATATAGTTTTTACCATCGATGGTTTTACATTCTTTGCCTTCTGCCAACAAAGTGCCGTAGGCGGTTCGTGTGTAGAATCCACCGATACCTGTGCCGGCTGCACGCAGTCGTTCAGCTAAGGTGCCTTGTGCAACCACTTCCAATTCAATTTGTTTATTACGATAAAGCTCTTCAAATACATAGGCATCTTTTTGTCTCGGAAAAGAGCAAATCAGCTTTTTTACCCGTTTGGCTTTGAGTAGTGCAGCTAATCCATGATCGCCATTGCCTGCATTGTTGCTGACGATGGTGAGATCTTTGGCGCCTTGCGCAATTAAGGCATCAATCAATTGATTGGGCATACCTGAACCACCAAAACCACCGACAGCAATCACGGCACCATCGCGAATGTCTTGGACTAAATCTTGGGCTGAGTTGAAAATTTTGTTGATCATTTTACTACCCTGTAATATTCACATTTTTATCTTCACTGTTGCTAAATTCACACAGTTTAGTGTTTTGCACAATTTTAGAATTTGAAAGCCTCATTAACCTCAGGTTAACGTGCTACTCAAATGGTTTTAAGATAAAATTTAATGAATATGCGCTTGTAAGCACAGGATAAAATCTTTGGCAAATTGGCTAAGATCCTCAAAGTCTGTACTACAGATCTGAAAGCTACGCTGTGCCCATTTTTCATAGATGTCTTTATGCGCTAGTTGCGGGTGAATATGCTGTAAACGTTGAAATGCCGCGAGAGGAATGATCGAAATACCTGCACCAGCAGCCACCATTTGACAGATTGAGTCATAGCTTGATACTTGCACTCGGATATTAATTTTTTTATCGAGTTGCTGGGCTAGTTTATAAAGGAACTGCTGAATTGCACTACCTTCATGCAGACTGACCAGTGAATATTGGATGATATCGCTTAAGGTTAAATGCTCAATGTCTAAAATTGGATGCATTTTGGGTGCAATTAAAATCAACTGTGATGAGATCAGTGAGCGAGTTTGTAGATGATGGGTGTTGATCTCACCTGAAATAATGCCAAGATCAACACGTTGATCTTGCACCATCTGAATAATTTCTTCGCTGGTCATTTCTTTTAAATTGACATCAACATGCGGATGAGTAATTAAATATTCTGATAAAGCTTTGGGGATATATTCAGTAATTGCGGTGGTATTGGCTGCGATGCTGAGCTTACCTTGAATCAACTGATTAAACTCTGCAAGTTCACCCTTTAAACATTCCAAATTGTGGTAAATGTTTTTGGCATATTTTAAATAAATTTGCCCTATTTCAGTGAGGGTGACCCCTTGAGATGAACGCTCTAATATTTTGAGTCCAAGTTGTAATTCTAAATTTCTAATCCGATTGCTGGCTGCCGGGGTCGAAATAAAACAACGTTCAGCGGCACGGGTGAGATTGTGTGTTTCAGCGATATTTAAGATCAGGCGAAAGTCATTCAGATCAAAGTTCATCGTCGTATTTCATCCCTTGATCTAGCAGCATTTGATGAAATATTAATAGCCTATTCACATGTCTAAAAGCAATAACTTGTGTGCATCATCACATCACAATGGTGCTTTAAAACCCGAGTTCTTTGAGGATTTGTGTTGTGTGCTCACCCAAGGCAGGGATTTTTTCAATCTGATAATCTTCTGCATGGCTTAGACCTACAGGTTTTAAGGTGGGTACAGGTCCGACAGGTGTATCGACTTCGGTCCAGCGTTGTCGTGCTTTGAGCTGTGGGTGATTCCAGACATCTAGCAGCGTATTGACATTGGCATTGGCGATCTGTGCTTGGTCGAGCCGATTGATAATGTCTTGGCGTGTTAGTGTGGAAAAGACCTGTTCAATATGCTTTGTCAGTTCGATACGTTGTACTAAACGCTTAGAATGACTATTAAATTGTTCTGCCTGCCCAATTTCGGGTTGTGCTAAGACAATGTCACAAAACCTTTGCCATTCACCTTCATTTTGAACTGCAAAGAGTACTTGTTGTTGATCACCTGTCGCAAATGAGCCATAGGGGAAAATCGTGGCATGTGCAGCACCAGTTCTCTCAGGTTGAGACTGTTGCTCTAGACTGTAATACAGTGGGAAGCCCATCCATTCAGTCATACATTCCAACATAGAAATATCAATGCGTTTGCCCAAACCAGTGCGGCCTCTTTCCAGTAAAGCTGCCAAAATATTGCTATAGGCATACATACCAGCAGAAATATCAGCAATCGAACATCCCGCTTTGACACTTTGCTCTGCTGTACCCGTGACGGATAAAAAGCCTGACTCACTTTGGATCAGTAAGTCATAGGCTTTTTTATCACGATAAGGGCCAGGTCGGGCCAAATCATCTCCATAGCCTGAAATATCACAGACGATCAGTTGGGGAAATTGTGCGTGCAATTGTTCAAAGGACAAGCCTAGCCGCTGACTCGCACCGGGTGCTAAGTTTTGAATGAAAACATCGGCTTTGCTGAGCAGGCTGAGTAATATTGGTCGCTTGGTCGGGTCCTTTAAGTCAAGCGTAAGACTTTGTTTGGAGCGGTTGGCCCAAACAAAGTGTGAAGACATACCATGTACGCGTTGATCATAGTCACGTGCAAAATCACCCCCTTCAGGTCGTTCGATTTTAATCACGCGTGCACCCAGGTCTGCCAATTGTCGAGTACAAAACGGCGCGGCAATCGCATGTTCCAAAGCAATAACCGTAATGCCTTCGAGTGCCTTCATTTGCTTAATCCTATTGTTGCAAGCCGCTGTTTCAGGCTATCTGTGATAAACGCTTGTGATCTTAAAAGCTGACCTTGGCCTTCATGGCAATTTGCCCATCGATATGTTCGATCCATAATTCCGCAGTATCTGCCTGTACATCACCACAGATATAGAATTCATTGAAGTCAAATACAGGTTGTATGGCACGAAAATCAAAACTTTTCACGATCTTATTGGGATAATTTGCTTGCAGAGTTTGCATCAATAAAGTGGCAAGCAGGGGACCATGCACCACGAGACCAGGATAACCTTCAACTTGCACAGCATAAGGACGATCATAATGAATCTTATGACCATTAAAGGTCAGTGCTGAATAACGAAATAAAGCGGTACTATCGACTTGATGCTGCTGTTTAAAGCTGTAGTTACGCACTGTTTTCGCTGCAGCAGGGGCAATCTTGGTTTGAGAGTTTGTGCGTTCTATTGATTTATAGACAATGTCTTGCTGCTCTTTAATCACCAACTGATCATTGGCATAAATAAAGTGGTCAACAGTGACAAAGTACAGGTCACTGTTTTGACCTTGTTTAAACTGTACATCAGCGATTTCAGAAACTCGACGCAAGTCTTGGCCTGCATAGATCGGTTGTAAGAACTGTAAGCGACCACCTGCCCACATTCGTTTGGGAAAGGGGATTGGGGGTAAGAAGCCCCCTTTTTTCGGATGACCATCGGCACCTAAATCGGCTTGGTTAACGACATGCGGGAAGTTCATCCAATGAAATAAATGTGGTAGTTCATTGATCGCTTGCTCTTTGTGATTAAACAAAGCTTGTAACATCTGAATCGCACGTTGCTCACAACGATCTTGATTAATCTGTTTATTGCCAATCCATTCGACGAAGTTCTGCATGTGTATGATCCTTTACCTATATTAATCGAGTTGCTGTAAGATTTTTTCAGCTTGGCTAATGATTGGTTTATCAATCATTTTTCCATTTAAGCTGATGGTCTGTCCTTGAGCTGCTTGTACTGCTGCTAAGACTTCTTTTGCCCATTGCACTTCTGCAAAGCTGGGCTTAAAGACTTGCTGAACTATATCGACTTGTTTGGGATGAATACAGAGTTTGCCTTGAAAACCTAGTTTTTTAGCTTGTATGGTTTCGTCGCTGAGCAGTTCAAGATTGCTAAAATCTGCAGTCACACCATCAATTGGTTGCGCAATGCCAGCAAGTTTAGAGGCTAAAACCATTCTATTGCGAAAATACATCAGTTCTAAAGCATCTCCTGTCATTTGCATTTCCAGTTGAAAATCGATAGAGCCAAAGATTAGTGCCTGTACTGCAGGAAAACCAGCGATCTCTTCAACATGAGCCATGCCATAAGGTGTTTCTATAATCGGATAAATTGCAAGGTTACGAATACTTTTAATTGCTTCAAAAGCACGTTCTTGCTCAGCTTTGGCTAAAACAATTGCACATACATTGGCATACTGAGCCAGTAGAATATCCTCGGTAAACCATGGAGTCTGATCAGCATTGACCCGAATCATGACCTGTTGCTCAGGGTGTGCGATCAACCATTGCTTGAGTTGCACGCGTGCTGTGATTTTATCTGCTTCAGGAACTGCATCTTCTAAATCGATAATCACTGCATCACTGCCGCTATTGAGCGCTTTGCTATAACGCTCGGGGCGATTGGCAGGTACAAACAGCATGGAGCGGATTTTTTGCATTTGATCTAACTCCTGCCTTAGAACGAGCGTGGTAGGTCAAGTAAATGTTCAGCCACATAACTTAAAATTAAGTTGGTTGAAATTGGAGCAACCTGATACAGGCGGGTCTCACGGAATTTTCGTTCAATGTCATATTCATTGGCAAAACCAAAACCACCGTGGAACTGCAAGCAGTGGTTGGCCGCTTCCCAACTGGCCTTTGCTGCTAAGTATTTGGCCATATTGGCTTCTGCACCACAGGCTTGGCCTTGGTCGAACAGTTCACAGGCACGAAAGCGCATGAGATTCGCAGCTTCGATTTCGATAAAGGATTCTGCCAAAGGAAATTGCACCCCTTGGTTTTGCCCGATCGGGCGACCAAAAACTTCACGTTCTTTAACGTAGTGAGTTGCACGATCCATAAACCAATAACCATCACCAATGCATTCTGCTGCGATTAAAGTACGTTCAGCATTTAAGCCATCAAGGATGTAACGAAAGCCTTTGCCTTCTTCACCGATGAGGTTTTCTTCAGGAATTTCTAAGTTTTCAAAAAATAATTCATTGGTTTCATGATTGACCATATTGGCAATGGGTTGTACCACCATGCCAGATTGCATGGCTTCCTTGATATTGACCATAAAAATCGACATACCTTCAGATTTCTTTTTCACCTCAGCCAAGGGAGTGGTACGTGCGAGTAAGATCATCCAGTCACTATGTTGTACGCGAGAAATCCAGACTTTTTGACCATTAATCACATAGCGATCACCTTTTTTTACTGCGGTGGTACGAATCTTGGTGGTGTCTGTACCTGTTGTTGGCTCCGTGACTGCCATGGATTGTAGACGCCATTCACCTGAAGCAATTTTAGGTAGATAAAATTCTTTTTGCGCCTGTGAACCATTTCGTAGCAAAGTACTCATATTGTACATTTGTCCATGACAAGCGCCTGAGTTTCCGCCACTGCGGTTAATTTCTTCCATCACCACAGACGCTTCTGCCAAACCTAGACCTGAGCCGCCAAACTCTTCAGGGATCATTGCAGCCAGCCAGCCAGCGCCAGTTAAGGCATCCACAAATTCCTCAGGATAAGCCTTGTCCTCATCAATTTTACGATGATATTCATCTGTAAATTGTGCACATAACGCCCGTACTGCTTCACGGATTTCTGGATAGTTATTAAATGTGCTTTTCACTGTGCTGTCCTTATGCTGATTAATTATTTTGATCATATATTGTTATGTATGGAGGTTTAAAATAGTATATTTTGATGGAATAGATAGCAGGAAATCATTGATATGGACATCAAGCAGCTGAGGACTTTCATCACAATTTTAGAGGTTGAGAACCTAACCAAAGCAGCAGCAATGCTTAATCTTGTGCAGCCCGCAGTATCTCGGCAGATGCAGATGCTCGAAGAGGAGCTTGGGGTGAAACTATTTCATCGCTCACGTCATGGAATGGCATTAACAGAGGATGGTAAGTTACTCGAACCCTATGCACGTCGTATCTTAAATGAACTTGAAGCAGCCAAATTAGAACTGACTGCAAGTAAGGGTGTGGTTCGTGGCAAAGTGCATATTGGGGTATTGTCGAGTATCAGTGAATTACTCTCGACGCTGATCATGAGTTTGATTAAGGAAAAATATCCAGAGGTACAGCTTAAAATATCGGTGGCTTATTCAGGGCATTTAAAACAGTGGCTAGAGGCAGGGGATATCGATTTAGCGCTGATGTATGATGCAACACCATCAAAACTTATCGATATGATTCCGTTAGTGAAAGAGCCCCTGTTTCTGATTGGATCAGCGCAATCGAATTTGCAGTCGCAACAGTCATTGGCATTAGATCAAATTCAGCAACTGCCTTTAATATTACCTTTTCATCCGCATCGATTACGCTCGCTGATTGAGCAGGCTTATCAGCAGCAGGACTTTGACTTAAGTGTTTATGCAGAAACGAATGATCTAAATATCCAAAAACAATTGGTGATCCAAAATTTCGGTTATAGCATATTACCTTTGGTTTCCGTGATTCATGAGTTTCAAACAGGGCAGATTAAAGTCGCAGCGATTGATGATCCTGCTTTTACTCGTGTCGTGACTTTAGCGATGCATGCAACGCGGAGTATGCCCAAACATATTCGGATTATTTCTAAAGACATCATGTGCTGTGTTGAACAATCGATTAAAGAGAAAAAATGGCCCAATGCACAGTGGGTTCATATATCTTTTTAGGAAGACTACAGTCATATCAGGACAACCTTAATCATTTCATCATGTACTCGATTGACAACACCAGATCACCCCGATACTTTCTATTAAGTTCCTTTTTAGAACTAATAATAAAAGCCTGCTTGTTAGGCGAAGTTTTCTATATAAAGTATGAGGTGGTGAGTTATGTCAACGTCAGTGCTACAACAAACATCGAATGTGAAACCAACGGCATCATTTTCTGTACGTCGTATGGATTATGAGTTTAAACAATTACCTAAATATTGGTGTCTACACGATCCGAGTATGACCCATTATTTTACAGGCTTATCGACTTTGTTTCCTGAAGGTGAGGCGTATTTTGTGCGCTCAGTACGCGCATTAAGAGGTCGAGTAAAAGATAACTCAGCTTTAGACCGAGAGATTGGGGCATTTATTGGTCAAGAGGCGATGCACTCAAAAGAACATCATGCTTTTCATCAAAGTGCCCAGCAGCATGGTTTAGATCCTCAATCATTGGAAAAACTGACAGGCACTATTTTAACTGCACTCGAAAAAGTCATGCCCAAAAAATGGAATTTACTAATGACGGTTGGCCTTGAACACTATACTGCTGTGCTTGGGGCAGAAATGATGAAAAAGGGTCATGAGTTAATTGTAGATGACACGATTCGTAATCTTTGGTTATGGCATAGTATTGAAGAAACTGAACATAAAGCAGTTGCTTTTGATATGTATCAATATCTTTATGGTCAAGGCTTAGATGCTTACCTACCGCGAATTTTTATTTTTACTTTTTGCTTGGCTTTCATTTCAACTTTATCAAATAGTTATCAGTTGATTTTGATGTCTCGTGATAAACAATTACTGAATTTAAGGTCTTGGGCAAAGTTTGCCAGTTTCTCTGTGCAAATTGGACGTAAATTAGTCCCACAATTGTTGCCATATTATCGTTTTGGTTTTCATCCCAATGATGTCGATGAATCAGAGATTTTAGCCCAAACTAAAGCCAAAATTGGCTTAGCGACCTAGCCGAATTTTAATCGAATAAAGACAATTAATTCATATCATAAAGAGAGCCAATACAATGAGTTCAGTGGTTTTGCATCAATGGGAAATCTCACCTTTTTGTCAGAAGGTCAGTCGGATGTTGCGCTTTAAAGGCATTGCTTTTGAAAGTGTAAATTATAATGGTTTGTTGGCTGCAAAAGTTCCGATGTTGAGTAAGGTGGGGAAAGTGCCTGTACTCGACATCAATGGTAAACTTATACAAGACAGTACCCGTATAGCGCGTTATTTAGACCAAACTTATCCTGATTTACCTTTACTCTATCCGACAGATCCCTTACTCAAGGCTCAAGTTGAACTCTGGGAAGATTGGGCAGATGAGCTGTTATATTTCTATGAGGTTTATTTTCGGGTCACAGATCCACAGGCGTTTAATCAAGCTGTGGCGATTGCGGGTCAAGGCCGACCTGCGCATGAAAGTATCTTGGTCAAACCCATGTTAAAGGCAGCTTTAATGATGCAAATCAAGATGCAGGGCATTGGGCGAATGGCTAAAGCAGATATTGAGGCTGAATTTAGAGGTCATTTAGCGCGAATTGAGCTGGTCCTACAACAAACGGGCTGGTTGGTTGGAGATTGTCAAACGATTGCAGATATTGCTGTAGGTTCACAGTTGAGAGAAGTGATTCGGACCAGTATGAGATGGGCTGAGCATATCAAGGGTTATCCTCATATTCAGCAATGGATTCAACGCTTATGAAGCCATCAGAACCACAAATAACAACGCAAACTCAGGTAGTTGTCGTCTTTGGGGTAGGTGCAGAGCAGGGCATTGGCGCTGCAGTGTGTCGGCGTTTTGCCCAAGCACAATACAAGCTTTATGTGGTCGGGCGTAGCGTAAAGAAAGTGCAACGAGTTGCAAATACCATTAATCATCACGGTGGACGAGCTGTTGCTCATGTTGTTGATGCTGAAGATAGTGTTCAAGTTCAGGCTTTATTTGACCAAATTAGTCAACAGCAAGAGTATTTGGCTGCCGTGATTCATAATGTTGGTGGCAATATTCCGTCAATATTTTTACAGACTCGTTCTGATTTTTTTAATCAAATGTGGCGTTCTACATTTTTATCTGCATTTGTCGTTGCACAAAGCAGTTTAAAAATCTTTCAAAAACAGCAAAGTGGAACTCTGCTTTTTACCGGTGCAAGTGCTTCGATGCGTGCAAAACCTTTTTTTGCTGCATTTAGCATGGGCAAGTTTGCTCTACGAAATTATGCGCTCAATCTGGCACAGTATTATCGCTCTGCTCAGATCCATGTGGCTCATATTGTGATTGATGGAATGGTCGATGGTGATCGAGTGAATCGGGCACTATGGGGATTGGGACGTATAGCACGTCTAACACGGGGTACAGGTGGACTCAATATTGATGCCATTGCTGAAAGTTATTGGATGTTACATCAGCAAACAGCAGAGCTATGGACCCATGAATTGGATTTACGTCCTTATCAGGAGAAATTTTAATGAGAAGGTTTATTCGGCGTTGTTTTGGTCTGGGTACAAAATCTCGTGCATGTGTCGTACTGATTGGTGATGATTTTCAAGCTTTTACTCAATGCTTTGCTGTCAGTTTAGAACATCTCGATATGCCAATTTATCAATTACAAACAGACAGCACGATACATGCAGTACAAGTTTCAGCTCATCAGAGTGGTGTGCAGAAAATTCATATCAATCTGCTGGATCCTTTCGCTGTTCATGCATTTGTACAACAGTTAAATCAAGCTGGATACGTTATCGATTTATGTGTGTTTCAAGCCGCATGTCATGTACCCGATATTAAGGATGAGTCATCTATACAGCAGTTACAGCACTATTGGCAGAAATATGGTCTAAGTACTGTGAGTATTGCGCAAGTAATGATTCGGCAGATGCTCGCTAGATCGCAAGGAACACTGATTTTTCTAGGTGTAGAACAAGTGGCACAATCAGACACCGATTTGTTGCAGCAAAGTGTGCAGGCCAGTATTCGGGCATTGGCACAATCTCTTGCGCGAGAGTTTCAACCTAAGGGTATTCATATTGTGCACTGTGCTCTAACACGGTGGGAGAGTACTCAACCTGCACTGATGCAGGTACTGAGTAATACTTGTTATCATCTTTATCAACAGCCCCCATCGACTTGGAGTCAGGAGCTGCGTATTTAAAAGTGACTGAGCGTTTCAGGATATTCACCACTGAAGTCCTGAATGATTCAATCAATTTTACTTCTTAAAAGGCCATTGTAGCTGTCCAATATATTCATTGGGAATCGGGCTACGTACACCAACTTTATCGGCTTGCACTTTTTGATCTTCATAATGGAAAGTTTTAAAGAATACATCCCAAAATATAAAGACTTCACCAAAGTTTTTACGACCCAAACCATGCTTATGGTGTAGGCGATGAACTTCTGCAACTGCAAAAATATACTTAAATGGCCCAACCCGATAATCAACATTAGCATGTTGGAAAAATAAATGTACTGCCATGAGCATCATCCAACAAGCAATCAGTGTACTCGGTGCACCGCATAAAGCGAGTAAGCTTAGACTTGGTCCTGCCAAAACTAGAGCACTTAGCGGATGTCTTTTTTCAGCATTTAACCAGTATAAACGGCTCGATTGATGATGAATTGAATGGAGTTTCCATAAAAATTTATATTTATGACTCAAATAATGCATCAGCCATAAACCAAAATCGATGACTAATCCAATGATGGCCAACTGCCAATACCATGCCAACTGATCAGGCCACAGTCGTGGGAAAAACCTAAAGATATTTAAGTATTCAACAAGGTATGCCACAGAAACAATCAAAAATAAGTTAAATACCGCATGAATGATATCGGTGAGGGTATCTTGATGTGATTCTAACCAATCACGTTGATAAGGCATATAACGTTCAACTAAGGCAATGAGAAAACCACTGCCAAGGATCATTAATATTGCCGTTGGCCAATAGGGGATAGCCTCTGAAACAATAAGTGTGAGGATATAAAGTGTGAACGCTATGCACAGTGGGTAAAATAAATAGCGTAGCATTATCTTCATCAGGGCAGACATATTAGCTCCAATAGGTGTATGTCCGACCAGTATGTGTAGCGTGTTCCATTAAAACTTGAATGAAACCGCTAAGCTGTTATTGAACTATCTTGTTTCAGTAGAAATAAATCAATTGAAGCGCTGGAGATCTGACGCTTGATTGCATTGTATTTTTGATGAGCTTAGCGTGAAGCTGATTTTAACCTGAGATTATTGTTCATCAGTAGGGCTAGGAATTAAAATAGGTAATTGCTCAATCTCTGGAATAAATTTTAATAATGAGGGTTGAATGCCGAACATTTGTTTACAGGTACGGCTAAAGTGAGCTTGATCTGAAAATTGCCCCTGATGAGCCAGATCTGTAAGGTTATTACGCTGATTAATACGTTGGATGGTATGTAGTAATCGCAACCATTTACGGTAACTGCGATATGAAATGCCGAAACTTTCACTAAACCAGTGACTAAAACGACTCACCGAAATATTTAAGGCAGTAGCCATCTGTTGTACGGTTAGATCGCCGTGTAGATTGAGTTTAAGACATTGGCTAAAGTCTTGTTGTCTATTCGACAGATCGAGATCAAGCTTTGGCTTGAAAAACAGGATGAGTTGTTCAAAAGCATGTAAGGTTGAGTCTTGCTCTAAAAAACAGGCTCTGAGTAAATCAACCAAGTCTTCGGATAATGCAGTGATCGCAGTATGAGGTTGTAGATAATCCTGAATAATCTCAGCAAGAAAATGAGTTTGATCTATATAGATTGAGCAATAATGCCCAGCGAATAGCTGATGTTCAGTATTGGCAGTAATAAAAATACCTGCGTAGTGTAGAGATTGTTGCTCAGTCTGAATATGCACTTTGTCTTTGGGGTTTTGGGCGAAACTGAGCTGATGAGCATGGTGGCGATGTGGCTGGTTATCACCTGTCATTCCAGTAAAATATCCGATGCCATAACCCAGTGCAATTTTACCTGTCCAATATTTTGTAGCCACTGTCATGTTCTTGCTGGTGCTCTTGTCGGTATAAAACAAATGAATCGTATTTTAAAAAGATCTTCAGTTTAATGATCATCCTGATTTTCGGGTTGTTTTTTGTTGCATCAACATCAGCGCAATGCAAGATAAACTGATCATCGAAATATTCATCACCACAGGGTTAAATGCACGAATGAGTGTATCTGGAATGACAAACCCAATGAGTAATAATAAAAATATTAGACTGAATATACTCAGATAATGCAGTAGCTTTGTATGGAAAAAGATAAAGAGTAAGCCAAAGATAATTTCAAGTGCACCGCTGATTTGGCCCAATAACGTGGCTTGAGTGAATGACAGTCCAATCCATTGCCACACTGCGATTTCATCTGGACTGGTAAAAATCAGTTTTGGAATTAACCCCTGATAACACCATAGCCCAGCGAGGATAATGTGAATAAATCTTATAATTTGTTGATTATCCATAAGCGTATCATTTTAAATTTGGTGAATGACAGTGAGTTCAGTGTAATAGATTATCTCACTTTCTCAAATCATTAAACACAGATGAGTCTAAGCTGTTTACGCTGAAATTTAATTGAAATCTATCATTGGATTGCATTGTTTTTTCTATAACAGTTCTTAAGTTTATAGCTAAACTGTTATATTTTTTTAAAACAAATCTGTGTCTATGATTTTGTTTATAATCAGCCAAAATAACACTGTATCCAAAGCATAGTTAAGGGGATAAACATGGGCGTATTAAAAAAGAAAAATAAGGCAAGTTTTGTGTTTTTTATCATTACACTATATGCCTTCATTGGTTTTGGTCTCGGCTATATTATCTGGGAATATTTTATGTAAGATAAGATCTGCTGAGGTGTAAGCGCGTGTTGCACTCTCCCAAATAATCATGGTATTTATTTGTTATAAATCCATAGATTAATGCAACAATGTGTTTTACATCATTGATTGTCTTACATGGTATGTGGCCGAGATCAGTTATTTTCTTGTTTTTCACGCCTTCTCCATCAACTGGGGAGGGTTCGGGATAGGTCATATAAAATTAACAAGATACTCAGTAATAGGCCAATCTCATGTTTCAACTTTTGGGGATCTTCTTCCCATCTATCGCACTAATTGTATTGGGTTTTTATTTAAAAAGAACCAAGGTGCTGGAGTTGAACTTTTGGGATGGTGCTGAAAAACTCAATTATTATATTTTATTTCCATCACTTTTATTTTTATCTTTAGCCAAAGCCAATACTCAAATTTCACAGATGTCGACTGTCTTGGGGATTATCTTTGTCCTCATGTTTTTGCTAACAACGACAGTGTATTTAGTCGCATGGATTCGGCATACTCCAGTTGCTCGAATTGGTGTTTATGTACAAAGTTTACTAAGATTTAACACTTATATTGGTTTATCAATTGCAACAACACTGAATAATCCTGAAGTTAAAAGTTTATTGATTAATATCTTGGCTATTGCGATCCCTGCGGTAAATGTCATATCCATTCTCTCTTTGACACCAAGGCAGCAGTTAAATCTTAAAAATATTTTTATTTCATTAATTAAAAACCCTTTGATTAGTTCGTGTCTGCTTGGGATGACAGTGAATTATTTAGACATTCCAATCTGGAGTGGTTTTGAAAGTGTGCTGAATATATTTTCAAGCAGTAGTTTAATGCTGGGGCTGTTATGTGTAGGTGCTGCTATTCAAATACGAGAAATTAGACAGCATTTAGTACGCGCATTAAATATGAGCGTGCTACGTTTGGTGGTATTACCTACGCTAGTGTTTGCCATAACTTATGCTATGGGTTTAGGTCATGCTGAAACTATGGCACTCTTGATCTTTTTTGCGATTCCAACAGCTTCTTCAGCTTATGTGCTAACCAAGATTTTAAGAGGGGATCATTCGCTTATGGCTGGGGTCATTGGTTTACAAACCGCATTATCTGCGATTACTTTACCTTTGTTATTGTCTCTTCTGATGCAGTATTTGTTGTAGTTTAAGTTGAACAATTAGGCGGTTATCACGCTTACCAATTACCTAGATTGAATCGCGATGAATACCGTATGGTTTCGTCTTGATACGATTGAATGAAAGGCTCAAGGTGCCAAGTTTAATTTAATATATAGAAAAGGAGTGCCTTAGCACTCCTTTTCTATGGACGATTGGTCCATCAAATAGAAATAAATTTTAGGCCGCAATAAAGTTTTCTACCGCAGTATTAAAGTCAGCAGGGCATTCAATATTTGAAATATGCGAAGCTGCAATTTCAAAGAGTTGGCTACCAGGGATTGCCGCAAGCATTTGCTTGGCATCATCAACTGTAGTTACAGGGTCAAATTGACCTGCAACGATTAAAACTGGAACTGAAATCGTTTTAATGTCTTCACGTAAATCAGCCTTAGCCAAAGCCTCGCAACAACTTGCATAGCCTTCTGCGCTGCCAGCTGCCAGATGTTGACTTAAAAGTTCGACAGTTGCAGCTTGGCTTTGGATAAAGCTTTCGGTAAACCAACGTGATGCTGCAGTTGCTGCTATCTGTGCTAAACCTTGCTCACGGACCAATTTAGCACGGTCTAACCAAGCGGTTTCTATGCCAATTTTGGCAGCAGTATTACAAACAATCACGCGGTGGAAACGTTGAGGATAGTGAACAGCTAACCATTGACCAGTTAGACCACCCATAGAGATCCCGCAGAAACTTGCGCGTTGTACACCGAGGTGATCAAGTAGGGCAATCACATCTTGACCTAATTGCTCAAGGTGATAAGGACCCTGAGGGGCAGTTGATTGTCCATGACCGCGGGTGTCGTAACAAATCACATAGTAATGCTTCTGAAAATGCTCAATTTGTGCCTGCCACATACTGTAGTTGGTACCCAACGAATTTGAGAATACAATTGCAGGATTTTTTGAGTCACCAAAAGTTTGATAGTTGATTTGAAGATTTTTTTGTTGCAAATCTTGTTGTTGAAAAGATGGCATATGCAATTCCTAAACTTAAACTGACTCTACACGTTCAATAATCAAAGCAATGCCTTGACCTACACCAATACACATTGAGCATAATGCAAAACGACCTTGACTTGCTTCGAGTTGATTCAGCGCAGTCGTGACCAAACGAGCACCAGACGCACCAAGCGGATGACCAAGTGCAATCGCACCACCATTTGGATTGACCTTAGTGCTGTCATCTGCCAAACCAAGATCACGAGTAACGGCTAGAGCTTGAGCTGCAAATGCTTCATTGAGCTCAATAACATCCATTTGATCGATTGTCATATTGGCTTGTGCTAGTAGCTTTTTGATCGCAGGTGCAGGAGCAAAGCCCATAATACGTGGCTCAATACCCACTGTAGTTGCTGCAATGATTTTGGCACGAGGTTTTAATTGGTGTTGTTTTAACGCTTCTTCTGATGCGATCAATAGGGCTGCTGCACCATCATTGATACCAGAAGCATTACCCGCAGTGACTGAACCATCGGCTTTAACCACAGGCTTTAATTTATTTAAAGCCTCAATAGTGGTTGATGCACGTGGATGTTCATCTTCACTGATAACTACAGGATCACCTTTGCGCTGTGGGATAGTTACAGGCACGATCTCTTGTTTAAAGAAACCAGCTTGTTGAGCAGCAGCAGTACGCAATTGGCTGTTTAACGCAAATTGGTCTTGGTCGGCACGTGAAATGTTAAATAGTTCAGCAACATTTTCAGCTGTTTGCGGCATGGTATCAACACCATGCAAGCTTTTTAGGGCAGGATTCACAAAGCGCCAGCCCATTGTTGTGTCTTCGATTTTTTGACTACGACCAAAAGCACCTTCAGATTTGCCCATAACATAAGGTGCGCGAGACATTGATTCAACACCACCTGCAACGATTAAATCAGCTTCGCCAGCTTTAATTGCACGGGCAGCCATCGCAATGGCATCTAGAGATGAACCACAAAGGCGATTCACTGTCGTTGCAGGTACTTCAACGGGTAAACCTGCTAACAGTGCAGACATACGTCCAACGTTACGGTTGTCTTCACCTGCTTGGTTGGCACAGCCATAAATCACATCATCAACCAGTTCCCATTTTACTGATGGATTACGTTCAATAAGTGCCTTGATGGGGAGAGCACCAAGATCATCTGCACGTACTGGTGCCAGCCCACCCGCATAACGGCCAAATGGGGTACGAATTGCATCAACGATATAAGCGTGTTTCATCTGTATTTCCTTATTTATTCGCCATGAGTGGGAGCATATGAGGTTTGGTTTGTTAGAGCGATCATTGGAGAAATCTGATTTATTGTTTCATCATTTCCTAAGCTCTGATCAAAATTCCCCCCTTGTCCCCCAGTATTGAAGGGGGAAAAGTGCCATTCTATTTAGTGAACAGGCAGTAGCTTTGTTCTTTGAAAAAGAGGGGGGATTTATACAGGGGTAAACTCACCGAGGAGAAATTTATCCCTAAGCACCTATTGGCAACAACTTTGCACCCGTCATAGCTTGTAACTCTTCAAAGCTAAGGCCTTCAACCATTTCAAGTACTTTTAACCCTTCTGGCGTTACATCAATCACGCATAGATCTGTATAAATACGGTCTACACATTTTTGACCTGTCACTGGATAAGTCAGTTCAGCCACAATTTTAGGCTCACCTGATTTAGTTACATGGTCAGTGGTGACAAAAACTTTTTTAGCACCGACTGCAAGATCCATTGCACCACCTACAGCAGGAATGGCATCAGGGGCACCAGTGTGCCAGTTTGCTAAGTCACCATTGGCTGCAATTTGGAATGCACCCAATACACAGATATCAAGGTGGCCACCGCGCATCATGGCAAATGAATCACCATGATGGAAAAAAGCACCGCCAGTGAGCATGGTGACATACTCTTTTCCTGCGTTAATGAGCTCAGGGTCTTCTTCACCTTCTGCTGGAGGTGGACCGAAGGCCAATAAGCCATTTTCAGAGTGCAAAAATACGTCTTTGTCACTCGGAAGGTATTTTGAAATTTTGGTAGGTAAACCAATGCCAAGGTTGACATAGGCACCGTCTGGAATGTCTTGTGCAACACGTGCAGCAATTTGATCGCGGCTGAGTTTGCTATAGCTCATACGGGTGCTCCTACTTAAGCCTGAGTTGGGTTCACTTGAACCACATGTTGGACAAAAATACCTGGTGTAACGATATGCTCAGGATCAAGTGCTCCAAGCTCAACAATTTGTGAAACTTGTGCAATTGTACAATCTGCTGCCATAGCCATAATCGGGCCAAAGTTACGCGCAGCTTTACGATAGATCAGGTTACCCCAGCGGTCGCCTTGCTCAGCTTTGATTAAAGCAAAGTCTGCACGAATTGGGTTTTCTAAGACATAGTCTTTGCCTTCATAGTGCATTGTCGGTTTGCCTTCAGCAAGTAAAGTACCAAAACCTGTAGGTGTATAGATTGGACCCAATCCCATACCAGCAGCTTGGATACGACAAGCTAAGTTGCCTTGAGGAACAAGTTCTAGTTCGATTTTTCCAGCACGATATAACTCATCAAATACCCATGAGTCAGACTGACGAGGGAAAGAACAGATAATCTTACGAACAGCACCTGCCTTTAACAGTTTCGCCAAACCATAGTCGCCATTACCTGCATTATTATTGATAATGACCAAGTCTTTGACACCAAGTTCAATCAAACCATCAATGAGTTCGGCTGGTTGCCCAGCTGTACCAAAACCACCAATCATAATGGTGGCGCCATCTTTAATGACGGATAATACGTTGATTAAAGACCCTGTGCTTTTATCAATCATGTTGCATCCCCGAAGTAGTCCGAATTTTTATGCACAGCCATTGATCTCCTGATGGGGAAGAACCAATGGCTGTGCATAACCATCCATAGTCATGACGTTACAAGATATTGGGATATCTTGTAACGTTAAGTGATCAGCCTTAATTGTTTGCTAGGAGAACAATTAACGATCATCTTCACGAATAGATGAAGGGTGGCGATTTAACGGCATCACTTCAATATTCATGTAAGGGTAAAGAGGCAAACCTTGTAGGATGTTGTGCAGCTCTTCATTGCTTTCTACATCAAAAATACTGATGTTAGAGTATTGGCCAGTAATACGCCAAATATGACGCCATTTACCTTGACGTTGTAAATCTTGCGAATACGCTTTTTCAACAGCTTTAATTTGATTCGCTTGTTCAACTGGCATATCAAGTGGGATGTTTACATCCATGCGAACTTGAAACAACATGGGGAGATTCCTTCAGTTATTTACGACGTAAGTTGTCAATTTTATCGAGATCCAATTCAATACCAAGACCTGGTGTAGTCGGTACAACCAGTTCAAATTGCTGATATTGAAGAGGGGTTTTTAAAATTTCTTCAGTTAATAGCAGTGGACCAAATAACTCAGTACCATAGGCTAGATTTTCAAAAGTCGTGCAAACATGTGCCGAAGCCATCGTACCTACAGGGCCTTCCAGCATCGTACCACCGTAAAGGTCAATGCCTGCTAAGTTGGCAATCTTTCCAACTTCACATGCTTCAACTAAACCACCAGATTGAGCAACTTTTACTGCGAATACTGAAGCAGCATTTCGACGTGCTAATTGGTAAGCACTATTTGGCCCCATCAAGGATTCATCGGCCATGATGGCAATATCAAAACGCTCAGTGAGGCGCTGCATGGCATCTATATTGTCAATTGCACAAGGTTGCTCAATAAGATCAACGCCACCTTCTTGTAGCAGTTGAATACCTTGAACAGCTTGACGTTCAGACCATGCACGGTTGACATCAACACGAATTGAGATATCTGATCCGAGTGCTTTTTTGATGGCAAGAACATGTTCTACATCTTGCTCAACTGGACGTGAACCAATTTTGAGTTTAAAGATATTATGTCGCTTTAACTCAATCATCTTTTGTGCTTCAGCAATATCTTTCTCTGTATTACCAGAAGCCAACACCCATAATACTGGAATGCTATCACGTAGACGGCCACCCAGTAATTCACTTAGTGGCAGGCCTAAACGCTGTGCTTGTATATCAAGCAATGCAGTTTGGATTGCGCACTTTGCAAAACGGTTGCCGTTGATTTGCTTTTTAATTTGCTGCATGGTCTGCGCAAAATTTAGCCCAGACAAGCTTTTAAGCAGTGGTTCAAAATAAGTTGCGATATTGGTCTTGACGCTTTCAGGACTTTCTTCTCCATAGCCTAAACCGCCAATCGTAGTCGCTTCACCCCAACCAACTAATCCATCGTTGCTGGTGACTTTGACCAAAACAAGGGTTTGAGTCTGCATTGTTGCAACCGCCATTTTGTGTGGACGGATGGTTGGAATTTCAACAAGCAGTGTTTCTACTGATTTATACATCCTAATATTCTTCAACAGTGGACTCTTTATATACCCTAAAATAATGTAATATCTTAAACTAGAGGAAAATTGGTATTTTTACATACTTATCGGGTATATTGCTGGGGTATCTGGACTGAGGAGTGCTCAAAAATGGAATTAAGACATCTACGTTATTTTGTTACTGTAGTTGAAGAGCAGAGTATTACTAAAGCTGCTGAGAAATTGTGTATCGCTCAACCACCACTCAGTCGACAAATCCAAAAGCTTGAGGAAGAGCTTGGGATCTTATTATTTGAACGTGGCACTCGACCTGTGCGAACCACTGAAGCTGGCCGTTTTTTCTATCAACATGCTGTGCAAATTTTAACACATACTGCACAAGCGACCAGTATGGCACAGAGAATTAGTTCAGTAGATCAAACAGTTAAGATCGGCTATGTCAGTTCTTTATTGTATGCCTTGTTGCCACAAATTATTTATCTGTTCAGACAACGTAACCCTGATATTCAGGTTGAATTGATTGAATGCGGTACTCACCAACAAGTCGCAGCATTAAAACAAGGCAAGATTGATTTAGGTTTTGGACGCTTACGCATTAGTGATCCATCCATTAAACGGATGTTGCTACGTAAAGAACGATTGAAGTTGGCTGTACATAAACAACACCATTTAGCTCAATATATGGAAAGTGGTATTTATTTAGCTCAGATTGTGGATGAGTCGATATTTTCTTATCCGACTACACCAAAGCCAAACTTTGCTACCGCGGTGCAGTCGATTTTCACAGAGTTAGGTTTAGTGCCTAAAAAACTGATCGAAGTACGAGAAATCCATATGGCTATGGGCTTAGTATCATCAGGAGAGGGGATTTGCTTAATTCCTGAAAGTGCAAGTGACATTGGAATGAAAAATTTGGTTTATATCCCGATTTTGGACTTAGAGGCCTATAGCCCAATCTCTTTATCTGTTCGAAATATGGATCAAAGCAGCTATATCCCTAAAATTTTAGACTGCATCCAAGAGGTATTTAAAGACGAACAGATTGATGTCCGTATTGATGTTTAGCGCATAAGTGTTTTATCGGTCGAATATTTTGATGATAATACCAGTGAGACGTTGACCTGACTGGTATTCTTTACCTCTTCTTTAACATTAATCCGTTCTAATGTTACAAACAAAGTAACGCAGTCTTTATCACAGTATATATATCACTTTAGAATGATTATTATTTTTATAATACATTGATTACATTTGTAATTTTAACCTTATCTCAAGATTATTCAATAAAAAACATGCTAGTTTTCCGCCGTTGAAAAGCTTTTATGGTTTTAGGTTAATTTTCTTTTGATAAAAAGGTCATGCAAATGATTAAGTATTATATCTGTATTGGAGATCGAACATCTGGCGGTGGAGTTGTCCTTGAAGGGAATGTCAGCACCATTATTTTAGGACGTCCTGTAACTGCAATCGGTATGAAAGCGCTGTGTTGTAATTGTCCACAGACAATCATGCAAGGTCAGCCTATGCATACTGATCAAGGTAAAAGTATTGCTTACGATGGTTGTTTATTAAGTTGTGGTCATCAAGTCATCGCAAGCCAAAACCTAATGGGATGGTCTAATGAAACCGGGGAGTCAAGTGTTCCTGAACAATTAATATCAACACCTCAGAAATACCACGAGTTTTTTACCCTTTTAGATGATGACAATAATCCCGTGGTAAATCAAAAATACAAAATTTCAGCGGCTGATGGTTCTATTGTTGAGGGGTATACAAATGAGCATGGGCAGACAGAGCATCTTTGGACACACGAGAAACTTCCTGTAAATCTTGAAGTGATTGATGATGAAAACCAGCCACAATTTGATGGTTACCACATTACTGATCAATCATAAATGGAGATTGGGATATGGGACGTAGTGGTTCAAGTTTGGGTATATTGGCACAAAATAAAAATGGGCAATCAGAAACCAAATCAATGCCTCAGGGACAGCCAAAAACATTAGAAGTTGGGACAAATAAAACTTATCTCTGTGCACATATTTGTGCCGCCAATAAGAAGCCCAAATTAGCGAAAAATGGAAATAGATTATTTCAGCAAACGGTAACTGAGGCTATTAGAGCTGAAGCTGAGGTCAATTTCGGAGTATGGGCTTATTTGGCTGAGGTAGGTTATAACATGCGGCTTACTCCACCCAAGCCCCTTATGAGTGGTAAACCAGAACGGATGCATAGGCCATCAACTTTTCCATTAGGTGCTGCACAAAAACAAATTGAAGAAATGGCGAAAGGTGCTTTCCGTATTCCAGATTTGACGATTTTAACGATTAAAGCTACTGAAATTATTGCAATGCGTAATTCAGGAACGATAGATTGGAGTCGATTCTATCCTGAAGGAAAAAATATAGAGCGCCTTGTTGAAATTAAGTTTGGGAAGGATGATTGGTCGGATGGTCAATTTGACGCCTATGAAATCATTGCTCCTAAAAAAGTTAAAGAATTATCGGATACTGATTGTAGTTGTGATACGCGTAAACCACCTAATGGTGGTTTAAAAATTCCAGTCTATCCACCGATCAAAAATCCAACACCTTATAAAAGCGCTATATTTCGTCCTGCCGTTACAGTCTTAGTACCTAAGAAAGGTATACCAAGTATGTTTGGTGCAATGGGTAAAATGATTGCTCCACCTTCACCCCAAGTTCAGTTTTATCGCCAATTGGTGCCTTTACAAGAATATCAAAATTTAATGATCCCAATTACTGCAAGTGTAGGACTGGCAGGTGCATTTATTTGTGGTTCAGTTGTATTCGCTGAAGGTGGTGCAGGAACAGTAGCTACAGCAGGAGTTGCTGAGGCAACTACAGTGATTGAAGATGCTTTATTGATTACAGGTTTTTCTGTTTTGGCACGATGATAAGGAATAAAAATGATTAATAGTTATCAGGATTTAGACCCGTATTGTAAAGATTTTCAGTGGATGGAGGTTCGAAAAGATCAACCTGCATTATTTATAACTGGCGCTGAATTTCAGGCACACTTCCTTTATTTTGCAGGTCATACACCTGAGAAACGTCAAGCTTTAGCTGAGTGTATTGAAGCATTTAATAAACATTATGTAGAGCATTTCACTTGGGGGTCCTATGTAAATGAAAAAGGAAAAATGCGCTATTACGATATTGCTGAGATACCCAGCATTAAAGAAGTAATTTCTCAAAACTCCCACCCAGATGATCAAATTGAATGGCGCTGTGCTTCTGGTGAACGTAATGAAGCTCCTGAGTATATGATTTATGCATTTACAAATCGGGGGTGGGAAGGACATAAGTTATTCGCATCAACCTTAACCTTTCATGTTCCTAATCAATTGATTTTTGATGCAGAGCAAAAGCAGATTCTTCTATTTCTCATCCAAATGTGCATTGATAAGCTCGGTGTATATCATGCTGTGGCTGGTTTTCAAGGAGTTCTCCCATATAAGCCAATGGGTGTTGGAGATTACTCATTAGCACAGGGCGAACGTTTTTGGGGGATTTATCAAGGTGCGGGTATTCGAGAAAGAAGCAAAATTGCAGATGGGATTAAAAGCATTGATTGGCTAACCTATATCAGTAATACATTGGTACAACGAATTTGTGAAGCCAAAACATTTCCCAAATATTGTGAGTATTTTAATCTCAAACCACAGCAACAAAAAGAGGGATTTTTATTTCAGCTTGAGGAATTTCCTCAGTTGTTACCAAGTAATCAACCTGTTTTAGAAAGTTATTACGATCTTAATAAGGCACTACGTCCTTTGCGAAATGGTTCATATTTGAATATTAGCTATGATGTGGGAAATAATTATCAAGTTTTAGACGTGGATGAAAGTCGTAAATGGATTCGTCGTTTAGATGCACCTGATATATTTCCAGATCAAGGGGTATATCGCGAGCAGAAACCTGACAAGAGGATTTATATGGAATCAGGTCAGCAGGTCATTGTTGATGGTGTTTATCGTTATGATGAGCAAGTTAATTTAGATGGTCAGCCGATATACGTAGGTTATAACGATCGAGATCATTATGAGGAAAATTCGATTGATGATTATCGCCAGCATGTGGTACTGCTCAAAGGCGATATCGCCCCAAGGTTCTTGGAGTTTTATGATCATGCCGTTTTAAAGCAAGCGAAGAAAATAAAATGGCACTTGGTGAGTGAAATAGTTCAAATTCAAAATTGAAATCGGTTCTTTTCTAATTTGATGCCAAAGAGCGAGATACAAAGGCTCAATTTGAAAACTTGATTTTCTGCACAGTATTTGGAGAAAATCCATTAATAATGGATATAGAGTAAATCATATAGATTTTCAAATCTGATGTTTAACTCACTTAACCTCTTTTGAATAAAAAACTGAAAGTCTAATAATCGAAATAACTTTTCCTGCTACTGCGCACCAGTCAGTGGAACTGACTGGTTTTAGCATTATATAGAGCAGTATTATTCGATGGCATAATTGATTGTGACGACTACACGCGCAATTTTATTCAAGGTGGTTTTGTCATAAGCACCGCCATAATCGCTGTCATCATCAGACCCACTTTCTGGCAAAATATAAAACGCACCTTGGCTCGCTGAACGCATTGCTCCAACTTTGACATCACCAACTTTGGCAAATTCATAGGCACGGCTATGGGCATTTTTGGTGGCATTGGCAATTAAGGACATTTTAATTTCTTCTAAGTTTGATACCAGATATTCTGGTTTTTCATCGACTTTAATTTCTTTTTCATCTAGTAAGTAGACGTCTTTTGCGGCTTGGGTAATTTTGGCAAGGTCACGACTGGTAATGACTAATGATTGTTTCGCGGTATAACCTTTAAACTCACGTATAGTTCGGCCATCAGCGGTTTCCACACTTTCATAGTAGCCTTCTGAACTTTTATTTCCCAATTGAAGTTCGACATTTTTAAAGCCATGTTCAGCAAAAAAACTTTTTAGAGTTTTCATTTGTTGATCAAGTAACTGATAGGCTTCTGAAATGCTGGGTGTGGCGCGACTGGTTGTGAGATGGATTTCCCAACGCGCGGTATCCGCTTTTATCGGTTTTTCAGCAAGCCCTTTAACCGTGATTGAGTCTCTATTACCATTAAGCTGTTTAAAGGCATAGCCAATAACAACAGAAGATATAATAAAACCTAAGCTTAATATGACAGCAAAAAGCCATAAGGTTTTAGGCGTGACCGATTTATTTTCCATAATTATGCTTCACTAATATTCTGATGTTTTAGGGTGAAAATCGTTATTGAGTTCTGTCGTTGCGATATGGCCATGCACTGAAATATAGGTGAAGAACTAGACAAGGACAAGAGACTACTTCAGATTTATGTGTTTTGTTTTGTTGTTTACGATCACAGGGCATGTTGATGGAGAACGAAGCTGATCATCAACTATCCAAGCTGTAGACGCTATACTATAATGCTTTTTTTGCCGCTTCATTTAGGAATAGCGATCGATGACGAAAGGCTCTTCAATCACCCGTGTATTGGATATTATAGAAGCCATTTCACAGGCAAAACATCCACCATCACCACTCGACTTAGCTGTAGCACTGGATATTCCAAAACCGAGTATACATCGTCTTTTACAAACGCTAGAACAAGAGGGGTTTGTCAAGTGTGAGAGTTATGGTGGTTATGTGATTGGTGATCGTACCTTTAAAATGCTGATGGGAGCGTGGGAACAAGAACCTTTAAAAATAGAGCGTCTTGCAATTTTACAGCGTTTATCAGATCAGATTGGCGAAACCTGTGGTATCGCAATTTTAAATAATAATCAAATGCTATACACCGATCGTATTCAAACCAATTGGCCATTACAGGTTTATTTGCCAGTAGGCTCTACCGTACCGCTTTGGTGTACGTCGAGTGGAAAACTATTTTTAAGTTATCTCCCTGAAGCTAGACAACAAAAAGTTTTAAAATTATTACCAATTCAGGCCATGACCAAAAATACCTTGGTTGATCCGACTGCATTTGCCAATAATTTAGAGCAGATTTTTGAGCAAAAACTTGGGACTGATGATGAGGAGTTTATCGCAGGAATGGTAGCGTGTTCCGTACCGATCTGTCGTAATGAACAAATCGTGGCATGTTTATATACACATGCGCCTACAATTCGAAAATCATTAGCAGACCTTATCGCTTTTGAACCGATGTTACGCGAAGCTGCTCAAGCCTTAGGTATGTTAATTGAACAACACAGCAACGAATAAGTCCGCACTTTAATTTTTGTTATTTAACATGCTGATCAATAGCAACTGCGAGATGGTGAATAAAAATAAACCCTCTCGCAGTTTTAATTGAGTGGATTAAATTTAATTTAATGTAGGCATTGAGAATTGAGCTCCTTCACGCACATTAGCCGTTGGCCAACGCTGTGTAATGGTTTTACGACGGGTATAAAAACGTGCGCCATCTGGACCATAGGCATATAAGTCACCAAAGAGTGAACGTTTCCACCCCCCAAAACTATGGTAGGCAACAGGTACAGGTAATGGGACATTAATACCCACCATACCAACTTTAATGTGATCACTAAAATACCGCGCTGCTTCACCATCACGTGTATAGATACATGTACCATTTCCATACTCATGATTATCAATCAGGTCCATGGCTTCTTGCATGTTGTTCACGCGCATAACTTGTAACACAGGACCAAAAATTTCTTCTTTATAACTGGTCATATTGGCTTGTACTTGGTCAATTAATGTTGCACCGACATAGAAGCCATTTTCATAACCTGTGGGTGCGGCTTGACGACCATCAACAATAATTTTTGCCCCTTGCTGTTCAGCACTATCAATATAAGCAATCACTTTAGCTTTGTGTTCGGCTGTGATGACAGCACCAAAGTCATTGTTTTTATCAAAGTATGGCCCATATTTAAGCGCTTTCATTGCTTCTGATAATTTCGCGATCATCAAATCAGCGACCTCATCACCTACTGCAACAGCTACAGAAAGTGCCATACAGCGTTCACCAGAAGACCCGAATGCAGCCCCGAGTAAAGAACTCACCACGTTGTCGATATCTGCATCAGGCATAACAATGGCATGGTTTTTTGCACCACCTAATGCTTGGCAACGTTTACCATTGGCGGTGGCAGTTTGATAAATATACTGTGCGATTGGTGTTGAACCAACAAAGCTGACTGCTTGGACGCGATGATCATGTAGCAGTGTATCAACAGCAACTTTGTCACCATTGACAACGTTAAGTACGCCATCGGGTAGGCCTGCTTGTTGCAAAAGTTGTGCGATATATAAGGTTGCAGACGGATCTCGTTCTGAGGGTTTGAGTACAAAGGTGTTGCCACAGACGATCGCCATTGGGAACATCCATAAAGGCACCATCACTGGGAAGTTAAAAGGTGTGATCCCTGCAACGACTCCGAGTGGTTGCATCTCACTCCATGAGTCAATTGATGGTCCTACATTTTTGCTAAATTCACCTTTTAAAAACTCTGGTGCCCCGCATGCATATTCGACATTTTCAATACCACGTTGTAATTCGCCAGCTGCATCATGGACAATTTTACCGTGTTCTTCTCCAATCAACTCGCAGATCTTATCAGCATGCTGTTCAAGTAACTCCTTGAACTTAAACATTACGCGTGCGCGTTTGATGACAGGAGTATCGCGCCATGCAGGGAAAGCTGCTTGTGCTGAGGCGATGGCGTGCTCAACAGTCTTTGCGCTGGCAATGGAGACCTGTTTGTCTTGTGTCCCCGTGGATGGGTTAAATACAGCTTGGGTTCTGCTGTGTTCATCATGGTGTTGACCATTGATAAAGTGTCCGATAGTTTGCATAGGATGATCCTCAATGAGTCCTTGGATTTGCTATTTATAAAAGGGGTTTTGTTAAAAAGATTTGAAAAATTTATGAGTTCCAAAGTGCTTGGTAGAGCTGTTTCATTTCAGCAATACTTGGAACTCTTGGGTTGTTATTGGGTGAACCTGATGCCAGTGCTTGTTCCGCCATGGTGTGAAGAACTTGATCAAACTCTGCTTTATCGACACCGAATTCTGCGAGGGTAGGTACATTAAGGTCTTGATTAATTTTGATTAAGGCTTGGATTAATTTCTCATTCGCAATCTCATCACTGTCATCGGCATGTGCAACACCTATGGCTTTGGCGCACGTTGCATAGCGTGTTGGCGCAGCTGGTATTGAATAGGCTGTAACACTTGGCAATAACATGGCATTGGATAAGCCATGTGGCACATGGAAAAATGCGCCGATTGGACGACTCATACCATGAACTAAAGCGACAGAGGCATTAGAAAAAGCAATACCCGCAAGAGTTGAACCCAGCATCATCTGTTCACGTGCTTGTTCATTATCAGGTTCATGGTAAACCGTTTGTAGATTGGGTCCGATGAGGCTCATTGCGGCTAGAGCTTGGGCATCGCTATAGGCATTTGCTTTGGCACTTACATAGGCTTCAATCGCATGCGTTAGTGCATCGATGCCTGTATCTGCTGTAGTTCTTGCTGGCAATGACATCGTTAACTCGTAGTCAACAATCGCGGCAACAGGCAGGAAGCCAATACCAGCACAAAGCATTTTCTCGCTACTTACATCGTCAGTGATAATGGTAAAGCGCGTGCATTCTGAACCTGTGCCAGCTGTAGTGGGTATAGCAATAATCGGTAATCCAGCTTCGTTTACTTGACGTGGAAATTTATAATCACGGATTTCACCACCAAATTTAGCCAAGATACTCATCGCTTTGGCACTGTCTATTGGGCTGCCTCCGCCAACTGCAATAATTGCATCGTATTGATGAGTGCGAATATGTGTAACTCCAGCTGTAATTGAGGCTGAGGTTGGTTCAGGAATGGTTTGATCAAAGTAATCTGCTTGAATGTTAGCTTCAAGCAAGAGGGTCTGAATTTGTTGGATATAGCCCAAAGATACCATGATTTTATCAGTGATAATTAATGGCTTATGACAACCCAATGCAGCTAATATTTGTGGGAGTTTTGCGCGTGCATTTTTGCCGACTTCCATCATACGGGGGAGTTGAATCGCATGTGACATAAGGTATTCCTTTGCAATTATTGTAAGTGTTAAGGTGAAGATTAAAATGAACCGAACATAGTGCCGAAGCTGATCACGCCAATTAATGCAATTAAGGGAATAATCACGGCAACGACAAACATATCGTAATAAGACTGTTTATGGCTTAGACCACAAAGGGTAATGATAGTAATCACTGCACCATTATGTGGGAGTGAGTCCAAGGCACCTGAAGCCATCGACGCAACACGATGCATGAGTTCAGGTGAAATCCCATGTTGTATTGCCAGATTCATATAGGTTTCACCCATCGTGTTCAGTGCAATACTCAGTCCACCAGAAGCAGAACCTGTAATTCCCGCTAAGACGTTAATCACGATCGCTTCTGAAATCAGGGGATTGTGAGGAGCGAGCCCAATTAAGAAATCACGTAAGATTAAGAAGCCTGCCAAAGAGGCAATTACCGAACCATAACCAACTTCAGAGGCCGTGTTAAAGATAGGTAAAAATGAAGAAGATACACCTTGTTGTAATGAGTCTTTGATATCGCGAATACGTTGCCAATTACAAACAATAATTGTCAGGCAGGCTAAGACCAGTGCACAGATAATTGCCCATAAACCAAGCACCGAATTTAGTGAAGTATTTCCAAATTTATCTGTACTCAAGTAGGCAGTATCTAGGCTTGGTAAAATGAATTTGGTCAAAATAAGATTCGTCACAATCACTACAATAATCGGCAGCATGGCGATGATTAAACTTGGACCCTGCTGACCCATAGAGATCTGTGTTTCAGGTTCGATATGTTGGCCATAACCCTCTTGCTGTGCATGTGCTCGTTGAGTGCGGTAGTTCAGCCAGTACATACCTGTAATTAAAATAAAGATCGAAGATAAAATCCCTAGACCTGGAGCAGCATAGAGGTCTGTATTAAAAAAGGGCATCGGGATCGCATTTTGAATCGCAGGCGTACCAGGTAATGCAGTCATGGTAAAGGTTAGGGCTCCAAGCATGATTGCACCAGGAATTAGACGCTTTGGGATACCGAGTTCTTTAAATAATGCAGCTGCAATTGGGAAGACAGCAAATCCAACAACAAAGAGTGATACACCACCATAGGTTAAAATTGCACATGATAAAACAATCGATAACATGGCACGTTTATGTCCAAGTTTATCAACAAAAAAGTTTGCAATTGTTCGAGCTGAACCTGAGTCATCCATGAGTTTTCCAAAGATTGCACCGAGTAAAAACAATGGAAAATATTTGATGATATAACCGCCAAGTCCCGTCATAAAAATCTGAGAATAGACACCTAAAACCTCATGACTGAGGCCACTCCAAAGTACTGCAAATAATGCCAGTAATGGTGCAAGAATGATGACGCTGAATCCTTTATACGCCAGATACATGAGCAATACTAAGGATAGGATTATTCCAATGAGTCCTATCATGTTTAACATCCTATGTTAAAAGTGATTGTTGTTTTATATTGATACGATATGTATCGTTATTGGTGTTTATATAATTTAATCCAAGCGAAGTCAACAGAGCAAATCATAAAATTTGCGCTGAGAATGGCACAGTTACTCGATAAAATTTGTAGAGATTAAGCCCAAGAAAAGGGCTTTCAGGCGATAAAAATAGAAGGTTTTAGTCAATTAAAAGATCATTTTCAGAGGCTCCCCTTATTTCTTTTTAGCAAAAAGAACAAGGGAGTATTTTTGAAGTTGTCAGTATTGGTCTAGGATTTACTCCTGTCTAGAAAAAATCTGGATGACCTGCTGTATATGGTTTTGCATGGCTTTTCGTGCACGTTCGGGTTCTTGATTTTGAATTGCAGTTAAGATTTCTTGGTGCTCATATTGAGAACGCAATGGCATGTCAGTTGTGGTGTAGAGACTCAGCAGGCGACTAAACAGCTCAGTATATTGTTGGCCCAATAAGTATTTTAAGAAAAAAGTATAGGCATTATTTTGACTCGCTTCAGCAATACGAATATGAAATAAGCGATCACCAATATGGTCGTGTGAGTGTTCGAGATTATCACTGACATTCATCATGAAGGCTTGTTTAATCTCTGCGAGTTGTTGTTCTGTCCGATGTTTGGCAGCGAGCTCTGCCAGATAAGGCTCGATATATAATCGCGCTTCTAATAATTCAAAAGGCGACATGTCTTGAGTCTCTGTTAAAAATGGAGCTAATCGAGGATGGATATTCAATACAGGATCAGTGACTGGCGAGGCCGTTTCGAACTGAGTCTTTAGTACATAAACACCACTGCCAAGTTTGACTTCTACGATACCACAGACCTCTAGAGCAATGATGGCTTCACGAATAGAGGTACGACTCACTCCCAATAACTGCGCTAAATCGCGTTCAGGTGGTAGCTTAGATCCAACGCTGTATACCCCATTTTTAATATCATCTTGTATTTTTGTGACTATAGTTTGATAGAGACGTGTTTGCTGCATAGAACTCAACTTTTTAACATTTGGTCTTGCCAAAAATAATAAATGCTCGTAAATTGTCTAGACCAATATTTTGGTCTGTACAATTTGTATTTCCCTCTTAGTATAATGTAAATCGGGATGAAAAGAAGATGAGACTCGCAAACAAAACTTGCATTATTACAGCAGCAGCTCAAGGGATTGGTCGAGCCACTGTATTGGCCTTTGCTCAAGAAGGAGCACATGTGATTGCAACAGATATTAATCTTGCTGCATTAAAACAATTACAGCAACAATCTAATCGCATTGAAATTGAATTATTAGATGTGACACAAGTTGAACAAGTTGTGGATCTTGCTCGGCATTATCCTTATACAGATGTACTGTTTAACTGTGCGGGGTGGGTACCGACCGGCAATATTTTGGCGTGTAGCCAAGAACAGTGGCATCAAGCTTTTAAAATAAATGTGGATTCGATGTATTACATGATTCGCGCTTTCTTGCCGCAGCTACTCTTACGGCCAAGCTCCTCAATTATCAATATGGCCTCAGCAGCTTCAAGTATTAAAGGCGTGATGGATCGTTTTGCTTACAGCGCGACAAAGGCTGCGGTATTGGGCATGACTAAAGCAATTGCAGCGGACTATATAACACAAGGTTTACGCTGTAATGCTATTTGTCCTGGAACCATAGATTCTCCTTCTTTACAACAACGCATTGAACATCAAGCTGAGCGAGAGCATCGGTCTAGAGAAGAAGTATATCAACAGTTTATTTCACGCCAGCCTATGGGAAGGATCGGTAATGCAGCAGAAGTTGCTGCATTAGCCGTGTATTTGGCCAGTGATGAATCTGCTTTTACCACAGGAACATTTAACCATATTGATGGTGGTTGGACCAATTAAACCAATAAGGAAATACTATGAAACTCTTAAGATATGGTAAAAAAGGTCAAGAGAAACCCGCTATTTTGGATATAGATGGGAAGATTCGTGACTTATCCAATATCGTTAAAGATATTAATGGTCATACACTTGAGACTGAACTCGATAAAATAGCGGCATTAGATTTACAACAATTACCTGTGGTTGATGCTGATGTGCGCATTGGTGCGTGTGTTGGAGATATTGGCAAATTTATCTGTATTGGTTTGAATTATGCCGATCATGCTGCTGAATCAGGTGCAGATATTCCCAGTGAACCTGTCGTATTTGCTAAATGGACCAGTGCAGTGGTTGGACCAAATGATGATATTGAAATCCCTCGTGGTTCTGAAAAAACTGATTGGGAAGTAGAGCTGGGCGTGGTGATAGGTAAATCAGGACGATATATCGAACGTAGTGATGCGATGAATTATGTTGCTGGTTACTGTGTTGTAAATGATATTTCTGAGCGTCAATTCCAGTTAGAGGGAACTGGAACATGGGACAAGGGTAAGGGCTGCGATACCTTTGGGCCCATCGGACCGTGGTTGGTTACACGTGATGAAATCGCTGATCCAGGTCAACTTCATCTTTGGTTAGACGTTGATGGCCAGCGGTATCAAGATGGACATAGCAGCACAATGATTTTTGATGTAGCAACAATTATTAGTTATTTAAGCCAATTTATGAGTTTACAAGCTGGAGATATTATCTCGACAGGCACGCCACCTGGTGTAGGTTTAGGACAAAACCCTCCAGTCTATTTGCGTTCAGGACAATTGATGCATTTGGGTATTGATGGTCTGGGTGAGCAAAAACAACGAGTGATTGCAGCCAAAATATAACAAGCCTTTTCAGCGATGAGATAAACCTACGTAGATGATTTTCATACTACGTCGAACTGCTATTTTCTTAAAAATCAGAGATCACGCTAAGATCATTTATTAAGGACATTAAAATGATTGAAATTATAGACATTGAAGTTTTAGATCTTCGTTTTCCCACATCAGAGCAACGTGATGGATCGGATGCTATGAATCCAGATCCAGACTATTCTGCTGCTTATGTCATATTGAAAACACAAGATCCACAGTTATCTGGACACGGCTTAACCTTTACGATCGGGCGCGGTAATGAAGTGTGTTGTGCGGCGATTGAGGCTATGCGACATCTTATTGTTGGAATAAATATTGAACAAGTAATCGCAGATCCTGCACAGATGTGGAGGGCGTTAACATCAGATAGCCAATTACGTTGGATTGGGCCAGATAAAGGCGTGATTCACTTGGCAACAGCGGCTGTAGTCAATGCGATTTGGGATCTTTGGGCAAAATATGTAGATAAACCGCTATGGAAACTGATTGCGGATATGAGTCCTGAACAGTTGGTGAAATGTATTGATTTTCGTTATTTGACTGATTGTATTACATCAGATGAAGCTTTGATCTTATTACAGCAACGTGCTGCACATAAAGAACTTAGAGAACAAGAGTTATTGTTAAATGGCTATCCATGTTACACCACATCGGCTGGATGGTTAGGTTATAGCGATGAAAAGTTAGCGTACTTGTGCCGAGAAGCTGTAGATCAAGGTTTTTCCCACATTAAACTTAAAGTGGGACGTGATATTGATGAAGATATACGGCGGGTAAAAATTGCACGCGATATCATTGGTACTGATCGAAAATTAATGATTGATGCCAATCAAGTATGGGAGAGGGACCAAGCTATTGATTGGGTTGGGAAATTAGCTTTTGCCGATCCTTGGTTTATTGAAGAGCCCACTTCTCCTGATGATATTGAAGCACACCGTGCAATTCGTTTTGCAGTGAAACCGATTGAAGTGGCCACTGGTGAAATGTGTCAAAACCGTATCATGTTCAAGCAATTTATGATGCGAGAAGCTGTAGATATAATTCAGTTAGATGCATGTCGCTTGGGTGGGGTCAATGAAGTGTTGGCTGTTCTATTAATGGCAGCCAAATATCAATTAAAAGTTTGTCCACATGCGGGTGGGGTCGGCTTATGTGAGTATGTTCAGCATTATTCAATGATTGATTATTTATGTTTTTCTGCCACAAAACAAGATCGTGTAACTGAGTATGTGGACCATTTACATGAGCACTTTATAGAGCCTTGTGTAATACACAAGGCTGCATATATGCCACCACATTTAGCGGGCTTTTCAATAGAAATGAAAGCAAGCAGCTTAAAACAATATCGACATACTCAGTGTAAATAAAATGATGATCCCGTCACTTGTACATTTTAAAAAATAATAAAACAAGTGGCTTTTTTTCACATATATCAAAGGAATGTGAATATGGATACTGCTCAGGATAAGCAGCAGCTGAATAATGTTATTCGGCGAGTAAAGTGGCACCTACTGCCAATCATTATATTGATGTACGCGCTCTCTATGTTGGATCGATCTAATATTGGTTTTGTAAAGCATTATATAGAACTCGATGTCGGAATTAGTGATTCAGCCTATGCCCTAGGTGCAGGAATATTTTTCATTGGTTATGCACTATTTGAAATCCCCAGTAATTTAATGTTGCATCGAATGGGAGCTCGTTTTTGGTTAAGTCGTATTATGGTGAGTTGGGGGATTGTCTGTATTGCGATGATGTTTGTGCGAGATCCCATAAGCTTTTATGTTTTACGTTTCTTGTTGGGAGCTGCTGAAGCTGGTTTTGCACCTGGCGTAATATTGTTTTTGACCTATTGGTTTCCAAGTGCATATCGTGGGCAAGCTTATGGCTGGTATTATTTGGGTGTTCCTTTGGCTTTAATGTTAGGTGGGCCATTTTCAGGGTGGCTATTAGAAACGGAATCGAACTTTGCACTTAAAAATTGGCAATGGATGTTTTTAGTACAAGGTTCAATGACTGTGATTGTTGGGGTGGTTGGATATTTTATTTTGGTCAGTCAACCCAATGATGCAAAATGGTTAAATGATGAAGAGAAAAAATTGCTCAATAGCGCTCTATATAGTGATCAACAGCAAGCAGTCTTAGCAACAGGATCATTAAAGTCTGTCTTATCAGATTGGAGAGTTTGGCGGTTTGTATTGATTTATTTTAGTATTCAGATGAGTGTTTATGGTGTTTTGTTTTATCTACCCACTAAACTGTCTTTGATATTGAATCAGCCCGTCGGTTTGGAAGTCGGTTTATATAGTGCCGTACCTTGGTTAGTCGTATTAATTTCTTTACCCTTATTAACACGTTGGGCAGATCGCAAAGCAAACTGGCATAACATGGCGATTGGGCTATTACTTTGCGCAGTTTTAGGTATTACATTTTCAACATTCACAACACATATCACAGGTTTTCTAATCGCTATTAGTTTAGCTATTGTTGGTTTCATTGTGGTGCAGCCGATATTTTGGAATCTACCTACGCAGTATTTATCAGGGAAGGCAACGGCAATTGGCGCCGCACTTATTGGTGCACTGGGCAATTTGGGCGGGTTTGTAGCCCCTAATTTGAAAAATTGGATGGATCAAATCTGGCATAACGATATTGCTGGTTTATTTGTTCTAGCAAGTGTCGCATTTATTGGTGTGCTTTGCTTATTGTGGGCAAGACCGCGAAGCGCCTAACGTTGTTAACGATAAGCTCTGGAGGATATGGCATACTGCTGACTGCACATCTTAACCAATATAGCAGACACCATGACATATATATTGCAAGTTGATTTTCCATTTAATGGGCCTTGGGGCAGTGAGATGACCGCTGCTATGCAGGATCTCGCACAGTCCATTAACCACGAAGCGGGAATGATTTGGAAGATTTGGACTGAAAACCAAGCAGAAAATCGAGCAGGGGGGATTTACCTATTTGAGACTGAATCTGATGCACAAAATTATTTAAAGATGCATAGTCTTCGGTTAAATGGTTTTGGAATAGATGAGGTCGAGGGTAAAATTTTTACCACGAATAACGAATTATCTAAGATTAACCATGCACCTTTATAATCTGTTTTAAGCATGGAAATAAAAATGGGAGTTATACTCCCATTTTTATTATATTAGTCATAATTAATGTTATGAGTTAAGAGATAAGGTTTAATTTGCCATTCAACATTTTGCATAACTGATTTGATTTGTTGCACTGTATTCCAAACATCAATATAACGAATATAAAGTGGTGCAAAAGCAAAACGGATAATATCAGCTTCTCTATAGTCGGTAATTACACCACGTGCACATAATGCTTGACAAATCTCATAGGCAAAAGGATGGTTGTAACTTAAATGACCACCACGATGTTGGTGTTCTTGGGGTGTAATTAATTTAAAATTAAAATCAGCACATTCTTGTTCCATTAATTCAATAAATAGATCAGTCAGTTTCAAAGATTTTAATCGAATCGCCTCCAAGTTAGTTTTAGCAAATATATTGAGTCCACATTCGATTAAACGCATAGAAATAATCGGTTGATGAGCTGACATATAACGTTTAAGTCCAGTAAATGGTTCATAAAAGTCAATGATATCTAGTGGGTTGTTATGATTATTCCAAGCATTGAGAGGGTCCCAAAAGGTGGTTAAATGCTTTTCATTCACCCAAAGAAATGCTGGAGCACCTGGGCCCCCATTAAGATATTTATAGGTACAACCCACGGCAAAGTCAGCTTGGCTTTGGTTCAGTTGAGTTGGAAATACACCTACCGATTGACATAAATCCCAAATCACTAAGGCGAAATGTTGGTGAATAAGTCTATTGATGGTCATGAGGTCTTTGAGACGACCTGTACAATGATGAATTTGAGATAACACCACCACAGCAACTTGACCCGTTGCCAAGAGCTGCTCAAGCTCATTTTCATGTTCAATTAATTCAAGTTGATAAAGCTGCTGATGTAGCTCAATAAAACTCTGAATAATATGAATATCAGTGGGGAGTGCATCTCTTTCTGCAACGATAAGCCTTGCCTCAGGATGTTTTTTTGCTTGGATCTTGATTGCTGCAGCGAGTGTTTTAAATAAATTAAGTGCTGTTGAGTCAGCGACCATGACTTCATCATTATTTGCACCAATTAACCCTGCAATTTTATTTCCTAAATCACGTGGTAGTTCAGTATGGTAATCTTCATTGCTTAAATGATGAGCGAGCTTCTCGTCCCATTCATGTGCAATGAATTGTTGGGTTAAGGCACTTGAAGAGTGTGGACGTGCACCTAACGTATTCCCTCCTAAATAAATGATTGAGTTTGGCAGAACAAACTCATTTTTTAAATGTTGTAGCTCATCTTTATCATCTAATGCTACACAATATTTCTGGTTAAGTATTTTCACATTAAACTCCATCAGCATGTGAATATAGCACGAGATTACATAACACAAGTTTAGTGTTTTAATTTCGTATTTTCGCATAGTTTATGCGAAAACTATAACATGGTGTAAAATATAAATTATTAATTTAAATTAATTACATGGTTTTTTTACATTACTTAAAGCCTTATTTTAGCTTTTTAGCTATATTTTATTTAATTTGAATTAACAATTAAAAACATAACTAATTTTGTCTGGTATTTTTTTTAATCTTTTTTTGCATTCAACTTATAAGTTGTTTTGGTCTTGCTTTTAGACGGTATTTTATAGAAAATACATCATGATTTTAGTTGATGAAGTAAAATATTTATAAGTTTTAAAAGTTACATTGTGAAGTTTGTATTTATAATTGTGCTTAATGGATTTATCTGATTATTGTGATTCAAAAAATAGTAAGGCAAGCTTTTAAAAATATCAGAGAAAAGGAATTTGTTTTTATCATGGAGAGATCATTTTATATTTTCATGGACTGATCAATAGAAATAGTATTGTGCTGATGTATTAGAGTGCCAAAATGGATAGATTGATCAGGCATGCTCTATCTTCAAATGCATAGACACACTTGATGAACTTATACCGAGGCTGATGCTAATTAGAGTGAGGAAGGCAACTGAGAAAATAACTGTTTTAGAGTGTTCGGAACTGTTTTAATGGCAATGCGAGGTGGATAAAAAATTCGCTTTAAACCAGTCAAAATAGTATTGGCTGGCTTAAGTTCTATATTTTGCTAAGCGGTTGTTTGAGATTTTTTACTAAGTTTGTTTGACCAATATGCAAATAAACAAATAGCTACTAATAGAACAAATGAAGCAGTAAAACGACTTAGGTTCAGTCCACCATGATCAAGAGGTTTATCTAAAAAATCCCCAACAACAGCACCTAGTGGACGTGTCAAAATAAATGCTGCCCAAAATAATAGAGTATTGGAAATTTTACTGCGATAGTGCAGAGCTAAGATCAGTAAAATTAAAGAAGAATATAAAATGATACCACCACTATAACCAAGTCCAGCAGTATCGGCGGACCAATCTCCCAAAGCTGTACCAAGTGTTTGTGAAAAAGTAATAGTGATCCAATAAAATATTTCGACTCGGGGACTGTTTACACTATAGGGAGAAATCGAGTGTTCTGTTTTATACCAACTATATAAAGAGATCAGAACTAAGCTGAGTAGTAATGTACTTCCTCCAACATAGCCAATACCTAAAGATCGATCAACAAAATCAGTGAGCGTCGTACCTACAGTGGTACTGGCTATAATGGTTGATCAATAAAAAACGGGCCGATAGCTTTTGCTTCGTATTTGCACATAAAGAAAGCTTATAAAAATTACTGCAAAAATTAATGTACTGACCAGATAGCCCAGATTCAGGGACATGGACAGAGCATCTCCCGCTGTTTCTCCAAATGTTGTGGCCAAAATTTTAGTGATCCAAAACAAGGCGGTAATTTCTGGAACTTTAATAAGTATTTTATGGGGATCAGAATGCATGACAAGCACTCAATAAATAATAGAGTTTAATTAAAAATCTTATTGCTTAAGCAGAGCTGAATTTGGTGTTTTCGATTATAAAAAAAATCAGAAGTTGACAGTATTACTATAAAAATACTGCAAATTGTAAAAGAAAGTTATGCATTAAATTGTTGAACTAGTTATTAAAACATTTGTTTATTTGTGAGCTCTGATATATTTCATCGTGTACGGTGAAATGGTTTATGGGCCAAACTAAACGTACACCATGTGTGCTTTAAACCGTTAAAGCATTTTGCCGGATAATTGCGGCATAGCCCCAGATTGAGGGGCTTTATTTTTTTCTGGGAATTTATTTTATTTATTTAAAAACTATGCAAGTTTTTAATAATCATATACTGCCTCATCAAGTGCTAATATAAAGTAATGGGCTTATCCGATGTTATTTAGCACATTGAAAATACTTGACATACAGCTAAAAACTAACACAAATTAATCGTGTAAGTTTAATGTAAATGGGAAGTAACCTTTAACGTAAAGACGTTGACCCAGCAGGCGCTGCGATATAACTTTCAATCAAGGTTGATGAATATAACAAATAGGGCAGTATGATTTAATGTTTCGATCTTTTTTTCCAAATCCTAAGTGGTTTTTTTTGTCTCTGGTGCTGTGGTTTTTATTAAATATTGTGCTTTGGTATAGCGGTGGAAAGAGCTTTGGTGAGTATATTGGTTTCCCTATAGGCTATGCTGATGCAGAGCTTGCGATTGGCGTGAGTCGTTTTTGGTCTCCTCGTTTTGTTTGGTTTTATCTTTGGTTTCTCACTTCAGTCAGTTTATTTGCTGGTTTTTGGAAATTTAAAGCCAATCATCCTTGGCAAAAGTGGTCAGTTTGGGGTTCTGCCTTTATCTTATTTAATGTTTGGTTCAATGTGCAGGCAAGTGTTGCAATCAATGCTTGGTACGGTCCATTCTGGGACATGATCCAAATGATGCTTACAAATAAAGGTGGGGAAATATCTTCTTTATATCAAGGAGCCTCCACGTTTTTATATATTGCAATGTTAAATATTACGATTGCTGTATTTAATCTCTTTCTTGTTAGTCATTATGTTTTTCGTTGGCGTACCGCAATGAATGATTATTATATCGAACATTGGGGAAAGTTGAGAACGATCGAAGGTGCTTCCCAGCGTGTTCAAGAAGATACAATGCGATTTGCAAAAACAATGGAGTCACTTGGAGTTGAATTCATTAAAGCAATTTTGATATTGATCGCATTTTTACCATTACTGATTAAACTCTCTGAGCATGTGCCAATTTTGCCTTTAATTGGTGAAATAAAATATTCGTTGGTTTGGGCAGCCTTGGGGTGGGCATTATTCGGTACGTTCTTATTGATGATTGTGGGTATAAAACTACCTGGACTTGAGTTTAATAATCAAAAAGTAGAGGCTGCTTATCGTAAAGAACTAGTTTATGGTGAAGATCATGCCGATCGCGCTGAGCCAGTTCAATTAAAGTCACTCTATTCAGATTTAAGACACAATTATTTCCGTCTTTATTTTCACTATGTCTATTTCAATGTTTTTAGTAATTGGTATTTGCAGTTAGATGTGTTGTTTGGATTAATTATGTTATTCCCATCTATTTCAGCAGGGATTATTACCTTGGGATTAATTAACCAAATTAGTTATGTTTTCGGAAAAATTCGTGAATCATTGCAGTTCTTAGTAAGCTCGTGGCCAACGATTATTGAATTGCTGTCTATTTATAAGCGTCTTAAGGCTTTTGAGTCGATCTTAAATAAGTAAATGTGATTGTGTTTTAAAGTGCCACTACTGCAATATCTTGTTGCAGTGGTGGCTTTTTTTAACTTGGATATTCACCATAATAAAACCGCCAGAGCAAAGATAAATTCCACAGCATATTCTTAAACTCGCAAACAAGTCTTAAAAGAGTAGGGTGCACTTTAAGCTGCACGATTGAAACTCGATTGTTTTAGCATCGAGCAGTTCATGTGAGATATAATCAAATCTGTTGTTAATTCAGAGTAGATTTCTCAACAGTTTCTTAAGCACTCATCATTAAAGTCCCTATTTATGTCAAATTTTGAAATTGCTGCGGTATTGGTTAGTGTTCTGGGTGTAACACTGACTATTCGGCGGAGTATGTGGTGTTGGATCGTCAATTTTATTGCAGTGGTGATGTACGCTTATTTGTTTTATGTGGTCAAACTTTATGGTGAGACACTCTTACAATGTGTATTCATGGCGATGAACATCTATGGTTTTTATCATTGGAGCAAAGCAAAACAACATGATCATGAGATTCGACTTGAGCATTTAAGTTCTAAACTTGCTTGGGGACAAATCATATTGACAATGATAGCTGGGCTTATTTTTGGCTTAAGTTTGCAACAGTTTACAGATGCTGCAGTACCTATTTTAGATGGACAGCTTGCTATGTTTAGTCTACTCGCAACTTATTGGACAAGCCGCAAGCATATTCAAACGTGGATGTTATGGGTCGTCGTTGATATTGTTTATGTAGGTATGTTTGCTTATAAGGGCTTACTGCCAACAGCAGGCCTATATGCTGCTTTTGTCTTGTTGGCTGCCTTTGGTTGGTGGCAATGGTTACAGGTAAAACAAAAGCAACAGGCTAATTCATATTAAGTATTAAGCGATATTTTGATAAAACATCGCTTTTGGTATTGAGTGAGCTGTTTACATTAAAGTTAATGACTCAGTGAACTCAATCTCTTTTAATCATAAAGATGATTTTTAGGTTGCTTTAATAAGTGACGACTTTGCTTTACATATAAATAAAAAAATTTCTAAAAACAAAGAGTATAAAAATGACACATCAATTTAATATAAAATCAACTATTTGTGGCGTTTCTCTATCTGAATTTAAATATATTGCTGCGACACCTCCTTTACATGAAGCAATATGTAGACGGCTTTCGGGTGACCATTTTGAAATTATTGAATCCAGAGTTGAAGGTAATGTTTACATCTTAAGACAGGTCTTTCATGCAGATGTAAAAATGCCTCAATTTGCAAAAAAATTACTTAAAGATGCTTTTTTGGTGAGGCGTCAAGATACTTCTAATATTGAACAACTGACTTCAACGATTCGGCTTAAGTCAAATGTTCCTTTTCACGCAAGTTGTCAACGTATTGTGACAGGTGATGCTAAGCAGATTTTGGTCCAGTCAGACTGGACTCTTCACATTAAGGCTCCCTTTTTTCGAGGTATGTTAGAACGTCATGCTGAGGCAGAGCTCAGGCGTTATAGTGAGATCGAAATGACTATTTTGGAGGATGAATTGAAAAGAGCATGTTTATCACTTCGATCTTAAGCTGAGTTTTATTTGTGTTTTAATTAGTCTTGTGTTTTTTCTATTTTTTCAATGATTTGATAATTTGTATGAATGATATTGTTATGTCATGATAAAGACTTACAATCGTTATTCTAAAATATATAAATTAAGTGATAGATAGGAAGGCTTATGTCAGTCAAGTTAATTGCAGTCGATATGGACAGTACATTCTTAAAAACAGACAAGAGCTATAATAAAGCAAGATTTTTAAAACAATACGCTCAGTTAAAGCAACGAGGCATTCACTTTGTCGTTGCCAGTGGTAATCCATTATATACTCTACAACAATATTTCCCTGAAATTGGACATGAGATTGCTTATGTTGCAGAGAATGGTTCTCATGTTATGCATCGACAACAAGAGTTAAATTTCTCTTCATTTAATCGTGAATTATTACAGCATATTATCGATGATTTAATTGAAGACTTTGCTGATTGTATGATTCTATGTGCTAAGGATCGGGGGTATATTGGTGCTGAGCTTCCTGAGTCAAGTTTAACCAAACTCAATATTTATTTTAAAAACTTACAACGTGTAGAACAGCTGAGTACAGTACAAACTCCTGTGTGTAAACTGACATTGAATACTACTCCAAACAGTGAACCGAAAGCTTTACAGTTGTTGGCGACTAAAAGTTATGTACAGCAAAAACAGGTCGATATTGTTTCTAGTGGTTTTGGTTTTATCGATTTGATTTTACCTAATCAACATAAAGCTTTTGGTTTATCTTTTTTACAGCGTTTATGGGATGTTGCTGACCACGAAATGTTGACTATTGGTGATAACTATAATGACTTAGCTATGGTACAACAGGCAGGTTATGGTTTTGCTATGGAAAATGCAGTTGCTGAACTTAAGCAAGTCGCTAAGCATCATACGCGTAGCAATGATCAAGAAGGCGTGCTCGATGTGATTGATTGGGTCTTATCTGATACTGAGCAATGGGAGCAGTGGCAGCAAAAACAGTGTTCAGTTGTATAACTGATTAATTTTATAAGTGTACTATGATTAAAAATCGCCCAGAGGATTGCTTTGGGCGATTTTTATTATGCCTAATTGATTGAGTCATCTAGATTTGGTGCTAACCAACGTTTGGCTTCATCTATGCTCCAATTTTTACGTTGTGCATAATCATCTAATTGATCCTGTGAAATCTTCCCTACATTAAAGTATTCACTTTGCGGCAAACTATAGTAAAAACCGCTAACACTTGAGGGTGGCCACATCGCAAAACTGCTGGTAAGTTGTGTACCAATGTTTTTAGTTGTGCCTAACCAATCAAACAGTACGGCTTTTTCTGAATGTTCAGGACAAGCAGGGTAGCCCGGAGCAGGACGAATACCGACATATTTCTCTTTGATTAATTCCTCATTGCTGAGTTGCTCATCAGCCTGATAACCCCAGAACTCTTTACGAATTCTTTCATGTAGATGTTCAGCAAATGCTTCTGCAAAACGATCACCCAATGATTGCGCTAAAATAGCACTGTAGTCATCACCTTTAGCCTTGAATTCATTGGCCATTTCCTCTGCACCAAAGATCGAAACAGTAAAACCGCCTAAATGATCTTGAGCATTAGATTCAAGTGGTGCAATAAAGTCTGCTAAGGATAGGTTGGGTTTCCCAGTGACTTTGTCAGATTGTTGACGCAAATGCTCAAATTGATGTGTGATGTAGTTGCGACTTTGATCTGAATACACGCTGACACTATCATGTGCTGTACGTGCGGCAGGTTGAATCGTAAATACTGCACGTGCATCAAAGCGATTATTTTTAATAATATCTTTAAGCATTTCTTGCGCTTGGTTAAATAAATCCGTAGCAGCTTCACCTACAACTTCATCTTGTAAAATTTTTGGATATTTTCCAGCAAGACTCCAAGAAATAAAGAACGGTGTCCAGTCGATATAATCTACAAGTTTTTCCAAAGGATATTGGGTGAAAATATGGTTGCCAAAGGCCTTAGGAATTGGCGGAAGGTAGTTGTCCCAGTCGAGTTTAAAGCCAAGTTCGATCGATTCTGCATAAGAAAGCTTGGCAGCTTTGGGTTGTTTATTGGCAATACGTTCACGAACTTTGGCATATTCAGCGCGGTGATCTGCAACAAATTGAGTTTTAAGTTCTTTCGAAAGTAGACTGGTTGCAACGCCTACTGCACGTGAAGCATCTGCGACATAAATTACAGCATCATTTTGATATTGTGGGTCAATTTTAACTGCAGTATGTGCTTTGGAGGTGGTAGCACCGCCAATAAGTAAAGGAATATGGAAACCTTTGCGTTGCATTTCCTTGGCGACAAAAACCATTTCATCAAGTGATGGTGTAATAAGGCCTGATAAGCCAATAATATCGACTTTTTCATCAATTGCAGTTTGCAAGATTTTTTCAGCAGGTACCATGACGCCAAGATCTACAATATCGTAACCATTACAACCTAGAACGACACCTACGATATTTTTACCAATATCATGTACATCGCCTTTGACGGTTGCCATAAGTACTTTACCTTTAGATTGGCCTTCACCTTTTTCAGCCTCAATATAGGGGTTTAGCCATGCTACGGCTTGTTTCATTACTCGGGCTGATTTTACGACCTGTGGCAGGAACATTTTTCCTGATCCAAAGAGATCACCAACCACGTTCATACCATCCATTAACGGTCCTTCAATCACATCAAGTGGACGTGCTGATTGGAGACGGGCTTCTTCTGTATCTTCATTGATAAAAGTGGTAATGCCTTTAACTAAAGCATATTCAAGGCGTTTTGCAACTGATTCATTGCGCCATTCTAAGTTTTCTTCTACTTTTTGGCTGCCACCCTGACCTCGGAATTTTTCAGCCACTTCAAGGAGTTTTTCTGTGGCTACTTGTCCACTTTCTCCTTGGTTTTGGTTAAGAATAACGTCTTCTACGGCTGCTTTTAACTCAGGTGAAATATCGTCATAGATTGCCAATTGGCCAGCATTGACGATTCCCATCGTCATACCTTGTTTGATCGCATAGTATAAGAACACTGCATGAATTGCTTCACGTACTGGTTCGTTACCACGGAAAGAGAAAGAAACGTTAGATACACCACCAGAAATCATTGCATGTGGTAGGTTTTGTTTAATCCAGCCAGTTGCTTCAATAAAATCAACAGCATAGTTATTGTGTTCTTCAATACCTGTGGCAACTGCAAAAACGTTCGGGTCGAAAATAATATCTTCAGCTGGATAACCAACATCATTGACCAACACTTCATAAGAGCGCTGACATATTTCACGTTTACGTGCTGCGGTATCTGCTTGACCTTGTTCATCAAAGGCCATAACAATAATCGCTGCACCATATTGGCGGCAGAGGCGGGCTTTTTCTACAAACTCATCATAACCTTCTTTCAGTGAAATCGAGTTAACAATAGGCTTACCTTGTACACACTTAAGTCCTGCCTCAATGATGTCCCATTTAGATGAGTCAATCATGATTGGAACACGTGAGATATCTGGTTCAGATGCTACGAGATTTAAAAAGTGCACCATAGCACCTTGTGAATCTAACATCCCTTCATCCATGTTGATATCAATGACTTGTGCACCACTTTCGACTTGTTGACGTGCGACATCGAGCGCTTCTGCGAAGTTTTCTTCACGGATTAGGCGTAAAAACTTTTTGGAGCCAGTGACGTTAGTTCGTTCACCTACGTTTACAAATAGTGAGTCATTGTAAATATTAAAAGGTTCTAAACCACTTAAACGGCAAGCGGGTGCAATTTCTGGAATTTTCCGTGGAGGGAGGTCTTTAACTGCCTGAGCAATAGCGCGAATATGATCTGGTGTCGTACCACAACAGCCCCCCGTAATGTTGATTAGTCCACTTTCTGCAAACTCTCGTATAAATGCTGCAGTTTCTTCTGGTGTTTCATCATAGCCACCAAAAGCATTAGGTAGGCCTGCATTTGGATGGGCTGATACAAAAACATCAGCAGTATCAGCAATAGTTTTGACGTGAGGGCGCATGGCGTCTGCACCTAATGCGCAGTTAAAACCAATGGAAAGCAGATCACCATGACGTACGGAGTTCCAAAATGCTTCAGCTGTCTGACCCGTCAGTGTACGACCTGATGCATCTGTAATCGTGCCAGAAATCATCAATGGTAATTCATAACCAATTTGTTTAAAGACTTCTTTAACAGCAAATATCGCAGCTTTACAGTTTAAAGTATCGAAAACAGTTTCGATTAAGATAATGTCAGCTCCACCTTGGATTAAACCATGAGCAGCTTGGATATAGTTCTCTTTAAGCTCGTCAAAGTGAATATTACGAAAAGCTGGGTCATTTACATTTGGAGAGATAGAACATGTTCGAGATGTTGGTCCGAGTACACCAGCGACAAAACGTGGTTTTTCAGGCGTACTGTATTTTTGACAGGCCGCTTTGGCCAATCGAGCCGCTTCGATGTTAATCTCAGTAACCAAGTCTTGCATGTGGTAGTCAGACATTGAAACTTGTGTCGCATTAAAGCTATTCGTTTCAACAATGTCAGCTCCAGCAGCTAAGTATTGTTCATGGATATCTTGGATAACATGAGGCTGAGTTAAGACAAGAAGATCATTATTTCCCTTAAGATCATGCGCCCAATCCGCAAAACGTTCTCCGCGATAGTCAGTTTCTTCAAACTGATGACGTTGAATCATGGTTCCCATGGCGCCATCTATAATTAGTATACGTTGTTGAAGTAGCTGTTTTAATGTGGAGAGCGTGGACATACAGAGCACCAAAGTTGGCTGGCTTAAAAAAGAAGCCATTTTAACAGAAGTTACATTATTTTTAAGCACTGGCTTTGTGACAAATCCAACTAAGCATAATCAGAAATATTTAATAAACTCTTCATAACATTGAAAATAGCCAAATATGGCTGTTTATTCATCAAATCGTCATATTTGATCTGGATAATGCCTAGGTGGCTAAAAATTGTCATATTAAACGTGTTTTGTAACAACAAAATGCGTGATTTAATGATGACTGTTTTTCTGAAACTTAATGAATCTAACTAATTGGTATATATAGAAAAAAATAGATAAATTGATCTTTTTTAGATACTACACTGTGTACACTTATCAAAAATGGCTTTAATTCATGATGAATTGTCATATAATTGTCACAATTTAATTAAACAATAAGTGGATTTTTTTATCTGCTTAACTGTCTGCATGAATTCAAAACATCCACCTGCTTCAGATTCGGTATCTTCTGTACCTACAAGTCAATCAACAAATGTGCACGTTCCTACACCAAAGTTTTTTATGCCGGTGTTTTTGACGATTATTGTTGCAACAATTATTTATATTGGTGTACAGGTCAATGCAGATCTGTCTCATGTGCCACCATTAAGTGTTTATTCTATAATTTTACTTTGTACTGCTTTATTTATTGCCCTCGGTTTTGAGTTTGTAAATGGTTTTCACGATACGGCAAATGCTGTAGCTACGGTTATTTATACCAATGCCTTACCCGCGCCAATTGCTGTAATGTGGGCGGGTTTTTGTAATTTTCTGGGTGTAATGGTTGCGAGCGGTGCTGTTGCCTATGGCATCATCGCATTATTACCCGTTGAACTGATCATGAATGTGGGCAGTGGTGCTGGTTTTGCAATGGTTTTTGCCATGCTAATCGCTGCGATTATGTGGAACCTTGGAACTTGGGTGCTGGGTATTCCTGCATCAAGCTCTCACACTTTGATTGGTTCAATCTTAGGTGTGGGCATCATGAACTATATCTTACACTCGTCAACTGGTGCGAGTGGTGTAGATATGGATCAGGTGATCAAAGTAGGTAAGGCCTTATTATTCTCTCCATTGATTGGTTTTGCTTTCGCTGCTGTTGTTTTTCTATTGGTGAAACGAGTATTTAAGCGTCAGCTTGAACTTTTTCAACCACCTGAAGGCAATAAGCCACCACCACCAATGATTCGTGCGATTTTGATTTTTACTTGTACGGGTGTGAGCTTTGCGCATGGTTCTAATGATGGTCAAAAGGGCATGGGTCTTATCATGCTGATTTTGATTGGTTTAGTTCCATTAGCCTACTCGCTGAACAAGGGCTTAGATCAACAGCATTTGCAAAGTTTTCAGCAACTTTCTAGTCAAACAGCAGTTGCAATCTATCAAAATCATGATGACATTTCAGATGAAAACGCACGTCAAATCTTGACGAAATATGTGCAAACCAAAGAAGGCAATGCTGAGGTTTTACCTGCATTGGCGAGTTTGACCGATCATTTGGGTGATCGCGTGGGTCAATATAACGATCTAAAAGATATTCCTGAAAAGGAAGTCAGTGCGATTCGTAATGACATTTATTTGAGCGTGACGAGTTTTAAACGTTTAGAGAAAGCTGAACAGCTTCCAGCGATGACTGCAACACAAGAACAGTCTGTGAAAGCTTACCGCAAACATTTAGATTCATTTTTACAGTACATTCCAACTTGGGTAAAAGTTGCAGTGGCATTGGCATTGGGTCTAGGAACAATGGTTGGCTGGAAACGTATTGTTATTACAGTGGGCGAGCGTATTGGTAAACATCATATGACTTATGGTCAAGGGATGTCTGCTGAGTTAGTTGCCATGTCAACGATTGCTGCGGCTGATGGTTTTGGTATGCCAGTGTCTACAACGCATGTGTTAAACAGTGCGGTTGCAGGTACTATGGTTGCGAACAAATCGGGTCTGAACTTTAATACAGTTAAAACAATTTTATCTGCGTGGATCTTTACCTTACCTGCAACGATTTGCTTGTCTGGTATATTGTATTGGTTATTATTAAAAGTATTTGTTTAATCAGCAAATCGTTAAGCAAGATAAAAAAATCGCTGCCAGTTCAACTGAGCAGCGATTTTTTTGCTTTACTGGGTTACTTTTTTAAGTGAAGTTTGTCCTTCGCAAAACCGTACAGAGCTGCAAAAGGTAGAGCACTGCGTGCAACATAATTGACCCGCCAGAGACCACCATGGTTTGCAGCATCCATGATCAGTTCAAGAGGGTGTTCTAAACTATTGTTGGGGTTGGCTAGAGCTTGAGAGTTATATAAGTCATGAACCCAAAGTGCAGCCATGATGGCATTGGTCGTATCTGGTTCAAAAGCTTCGACATCAAATAAACTCGCACCAGAAAATGCAGCTTTTAAAAGTGGATTCTTGGTGACTGAATGTGTAGTTGTAGACGGTGCAATATTGATACTGACTTGTTGACCTTGATGACGTGCCAGTGTTGCACGCCATTGTTGCAGGCGCTTGGCCAGTGCGTAGTTAGGGCCTTGTTCGACCACGATACAATCTGCGATGGCATATGATTTATGGTTATCAGATGGATAGATCTGGGCAGGTTGTGCCTTGAAAAAATGTTGTCGAGATAAACGCGCAATAGCTTTACTACAGACTTTTTCAAGTTGTGATCGCTGTTGTGCTTTGGCTAAGGTTGTTTCAAGAACTTCAGCTGGAACAGCATAAACGTCAGTAGGGGTACACATATACATCAGACTACTATCAGGTTTTTGTAGACTAACTTGATGCATAATACTGTCCATTGCCATTGAAACACGGACATGTTTTTCACCATCTAGATAGGCAATAGCAGCTAAATCAAGTTGTTCAGGCTGTTCACTTAACCACTTAGCAATTTCAGCGGTTTGAGTCAGTAGATTTGCTCCCAATTGTTCAATGGCTTGTTCTGTAGAAGTATGCTCGTTAAGTGGTGTTAAACTTGGAGCAATGAGCGTGGCATTTCCCGCACTGACAGTATCTACAATCTTTTTCCAAACTTTAGAGTTTGGAAGATCAATTGCAATGATATTGGCTTTCCATTTTGCTAACCATTTCAATGGGCCTGCTTCAGAGCCTGCGCCAAATAACACCATATGTCGTTTTGAAAGATCAAGCCATTCTGGATGTGCTTGAACCAAACGTAGTGCATCTGCATGACTTTTTTCAATAACACCTTTGGCCAGCCAAGTATCAATTTGTTGAAGTAATGCTGCACCGCGAAGCTCTCGTCCATGATAGGGCACATACCACTCTGGTGCTTCAGTGGATTGACCTTGGAGCGTATAGCGATGCATTTGAGCAATATTGGGGATCTGCATCAGATCTTTTAGTGCATAAGCATGACCATCACGATAAAACTCAAAACTTTCCTGAGCCTTATTTAAACCCGCTTCGGCAATTTGAATCGGATAAGCTGTGCTTTTAATACCTTGTTCAACCAATGCTTTAAAGTAAATAGGATAGTTTTTGCGCCAGTTTTTTTCTTGTGTGAGTTGATCACCGAGATTTGAATCGAGAGGGTGAAGCGCAGCAGCAATAATAGCTTTTGCGGTATTAGAACTACTACTTTTTTGACTATTAGGGTTAACTGGAAACTGTAAACCCTCTGCGATTTGTGACATAAGGTAATCCGAAGCTGTATATAACAATAGAAAATGACTTCATTATTACCCTCTGGCTAACACTTTGAACTGGCATGAAGTGACAAATTACAAGCAATAAGCAACAGCTTATTGCCTGCAAACATTCTACTGACGTACTGTTTGCAGGTTTAATTTGTCTACATATTTTTAAAATGGGAGTTGCATTAATTTATTGAGGAAGTGGGCCAGAATGCGTGGTTCAATCAACAATGTAACAATTACCCCATACGCAGCCCCCCAAAGATGTGCGCTATGGTTGATGTTGTCACCATTACGACGACCTGCCCAGATACTATAAGCAACATATAAAACAGCAAAGATAATGGCAGGTACAGGAATGAAAAATACAAAAATTAAGCGCCAAGGTTCAAATAAGATATAGGCAAAAAGTACTGCAGAGACAGCACCAGAAGCACCGAGGCTGGCCCAATAGGGATCACTTTTATGTTTGAGATAACTCGGTAGTATTGCAAATACTAAACCACCCAAATAAAACAGTACAAACCCCATGTCATAGAAATATTGTCTGTAGAAATTTTCAATGATGCTGCCAAAGAAAAATAGCGTGATCATGTTAAATAGAAGGTGTGTTGCATCGGCATGGACAAAGCCATGAGTAATAAAACGATCTAATTGGCCTTGACGCATTGCTGTAGGTCTAAAAATTAATCTGTCCATTAGCGCTGGAATGTTAAAAGCAGCAATTGAAACGATTACAGTAATGGCGATGAGGCTTAGTGTATGACTAAGGGGTAAATTCATCATATTGGTTTGGCACCGGATCAAATCAAAAAATGAGTGTTTGATTATGCGGCTTAATACCGAATAAAAATAGTATCGTCATGAATTCCGACAGTTTTAGTGGATTATTTTTATATTTGTTCGATCTTCGGGTAGAATGGCTGGGTCAGCGTGAGGAAAAAGTTATGACGACTGAGACTAACAGTGCTGCTGTTGCAGATGAAATTCCAAATTTATTGATTACTCCAAATGCTCAGGAGTACTTAAAAGATTTATTGGCCAAGCAAAATACGCCAGGCATTGGTGTACGTGTATTTGTAGAAAATGCTGGCACCCCTCGTGCTGAGTGTTGTATGGCTTATAGTGCCCCTGAAGAGGTTGTACCTACAGATTACAAGCAAGATTATCCAGATTTTCCTGCTTTTGTTGATGCGCCTTCTATTCCGTACTTAAGAGATGCAGTTATTGACTACAACAAGGACCGTTTTGGCGGTCAGTTGACCTTCCGTGCACCTAACTCAAAAGTGCCACGTGTAGGGCCAGATGCATCTATTGAAGAACGTATTACTTATGTTCTACAAGCTGAGATTAACCCAGGTCTTGCAGGACATGGTGGTAACTGTAGTCTAGTCAATGTTATCGAAGATGAAGAACATGGTCTTACTGCGGTGCTTAAATTTGGCGGTGGTTGTCAGGGTTGTTCAGCAATTGATGTCACTTTAAAGCAAGGTGTCGAAACAACGCTAAAAGAACATATTCCTGAACTCAGTCGAGTTCTAGATGAGACGGATCACACACAAAGTGAAGGTGCTTATTTTAAATAAGCCATATTGTTTTTCGCTCACTAAAATATAATCTTTAAATAAATCAACCTCCTTCGGGAGGTTTTTTATGTTATAGGAAAAAACAATAATAATTGTTCTCATTAGCATTGTTGATTGATTCTCATTTGTTACAATGTGTTCAATTTAGTTCTAACTTCATACACAATTGTTACTTTGGAATATTTATGTCACAACTACGAATGAAATCTGCATTAACGATGGCTGTATTGTCGATGATGTATGTTACACAGGCACAAGCGAATACAACAAACTCGGCTACAACTCAAACTAATGGTCAGTCAGAAAGAGTTGTATTGGATACCATTGTGGTAACAGCAAGTGGTTTTGAACAGGATATTAAAAAAGCACCAGCAACGATTTCGGTATTGAGCCAAGAAGAAATTAATAAAAAGGCATACCGTGATGTAACAGATGCACTAAAAGATGTACCTGGGGTTGTTGTTACAGGTGGTGGTAGTTCAAGTGATATTAGTATCCGTGGTATGGGTAGCGCTTATACAGTTATTCTAGTAGATGGTAAAAAAGTAAATACTCGTTCTGTACGACCAAATAGTGATAATGCTGGTATTGAGCAGGGATGGTTACCAGGTATTACAGCTATTGAACGTATTGAAGTGATCCGTGGTCCAATGTCGGGTTTGTATGGTTCGGATGCAATGGGTGGGGTAATTAATATCATTACCAAGAAGACTGCTACAGAGTGGAGTGGGTCTGTTAAACTTGATACAACCTTACAAGAAAATCAAGACTCTGGAAATTTGTATCAAGCTAATGCCTATGTTTCAGGGCCATTGATTGAAAACCTATTATCTCTAAAAGCGAATGGTACATTCTCACAACGCCAAGAAGATGACATTATAGGTGGATTCAATAAACAAAAAATGCGTGCAGGTGGTGCAACTTTGAGTTTGACACCAAATGACTTACACGCAATTGATTTTGAGTATCAACGTTCTATTCAAAATCGTAGTGGTACAGTGGGTAAGACTATTGAAGATAAACCCGGTCGGAATGGTCCAGCAACCAACTCTTATAGTGATTATTATCGAACTGATTATAGTATTAACCATCGTGGCGAGTTTGGCCGTGTAAAAACTCAGTCTTATATTCAACGTGAAGAAACTGATAACCCATCACGTAATATGGAAGCTGTAAATACGACATTTAACACGATAAACCAAATTGAACTTGGTGCGCATAATTTAAGTTTTGGTGGAATGTATTTAGAAGAAGAACTAGACGATAAAGGCAACCAGTTAGTGATTTCTGGAAAAGAACCTATATCAAGTTTAGACCGTTATAGCTGGGCACTTTTTGCAGAGGATACATGGAGCATCGTTGATAGTTTTAATGTTACTGCTTCACTACGGTTAGATAAAGATGAGAAGTTTGGTAGTCATTGGAGTCCTAAAGTCTATGGGGTCTGGAGCTTAAATGACCAATGGACTGTGAAAGGTGGAGTTTCTACAGGTTATAAAACTCCAGCATTACGAGCTACTGTTGCTGAATGGGGGCAAGCTACTGGCGGTGGTTCTAGTAAAGGAGTTATTGTTGGTAATCCTGATTTGAAACCAGAAACAAGTACTAACTATGAGGTATCTGTAAACTGGGACAATCTTGATAATCTTACTGCTGGATTAACTATTTTTAATAGTGAATTTAAAGATAAAATTACCGAGGTGCGAGATTGTAGCGGTGATTCAGGAAAGTTGGAATGTGAATGGTTGGGGGAGAGATTTGATTTTGTGAGTTTACGCGAAAACGTTGATAAAGCGAATATGCGTGGGGTCGAAGCAACTTTTACTTGGCAAGTTATTCCTACTGTAAATCTAACTGCAAACTATACTTTCACTGATACTGAGCAAAAAAGTGGTAAATTCAAAGGAAAACCTTTGAACCAAATGCCGGAACATATGTTTAATACGACTGTAGATTGGGAAGTAAATGATCAAATCTCAACATGGTCACGTTTAAACTTTAGAAGTAAAACATCTGAATATTTATCACGTACTTCGATGTCTAAAGGTAAACCAGCTTATGCGATGGTGGATGTCGGAATGAATTACCGAGTTTCTGAGCAAGTACAAATAGCAGCTGGAGTTTACAACTTGTTAGATAAAGAAATTAATCAAGATACATATGATTTTGTATTGGATGGTCGTCGCTACAATTTAGGAATGACCTATAAGTTCTAATATTTGCTAGATTTGAAAAAAGGAGCCATTGAATAGCTCCTTTTTTTATATTAAAAGGCCTGCTTTATACTACTTACTCAGCTAAAATCTGCTGAGTATGTTGTGCATAATAGAACTGCTCTAAATGGTAGCGTGCGCGCTGACGTAAATAGTCTTGTGAAATCATATGCTGGATCAGTGGAGTGCATAGCGCTTGCAGTTGATTGCTGACTAAGGCTTCGTTAATATTGAGGTCACGCAATAAGAGGTCGAAACTTCTTTCCTGATTGCGTACATACCAAGCATATACTCCATCATGAACCTGTTGCTTTAAATAGTCAGTTTGTCTGAAATGATCCCAAACTTCTTTGCTGAGTTTCACCACACTGTCCATATCCTCATGATCTAAATAACCTTGTAGATGTGAGAGTGGAATACCTTTGATTTTGTGCCAGATATTGGCTTGTAAGTGGTAGAGCTTATTATCATCCATATGCTGGTTGAGTACTTGTTCACTCAGTTGTATGATTTTTAACATGTTTTTTTGTAAATAATGATTGAGGGTATCATCTAAATTACTGTCAGTGACACTTTCTAAAACAGATTTCCCCATTTTCATAAAACGCCCAACACCCGGGACTTTCTTCGCCATCATGGCGTTGTCGATATAGTCTTGAATAGCATGTTGAATCAATTGACTCAGCATTGCTGTAAAGGCGGCATGATTGACGATACTGTGGATTAGTTTTTGGCGTTGTTTACTTTTTTTAGAGAGATAAAGAGCGATTTTATCGATACTGTGTACTGAAATAATATCTTCAATACGTGTGTCGGCATTGACAGGGTGTATTAAAGCAAAGCGGCAGTGTTCAATAATTTGTTCAATCAGAAAATCACTGGCTGGGGTAAGTAAAATTTGTTGTTCAATTAATTGATAGATATGTTCAAACTGCCAAATGTCTTGTAATTGTTGTTTTCTGAGCCATTGGTAGAAATGTAAAAACTCACTTTGAATATTTTCTGGCTGAGCAAAGGTTTGGTCTAAAAAATCCAAATGCGCATTGATCAGTTTTTCAGTTTTTGGATTGCTCAAGGATGTTATCTCCCTATAAAACGTATAAATGGCTGAGCTTAATCAGTATGTTAATCCGTTTATGACTTAAGGTGTCGGATATTCAGTAATAATGATTGAATTGTAACTTGTTAAGTGCCCTATATTAGTACTTGGATTGTGTGCGCTTTGACAATGGCTCGAAAGACATACGATTAAGAAAATTAAAGCAAAATATCCGAGTTGGAGTAAATTTTTATCAGTGACATTCTAAGGGCAGCTCTTTAAAATAATTCACTGATGCAACCAACGGGAAGAAATCATGCTGACAGCTCAAGAAGCATTAGAACGATTAAAATTAGGAAATCAGCGTTTTGTAAGTGGGGAAGTCAAACATCGTCCATTGTTAGAACATCAACAACGAGCGGAAATGGCCGAAGAGCAACATCCGTTTGCAATTGTACTGGGGTGTTCTGATTCACGCGTACCAGCAGAATTAGTTTTTGACCAAGGTCTAGGTGATTTGTTTGTGATTCGTGTCGCAGGTAATGTTGTCGCACCATCACAAGTCGGTAGTGTTGAGTTTGCTGCGGAACGTTATGATTGTCCTGTGGTGATTGTCCTTGGACACAGCCATTGTGGTGCTATTCAAGCAACAATTGACACATTGATGAATCCAGATAGTCCACCTTCAGCAAACTTGATGTCTATTGTTAATCGGGTACGTCCATCTGTCGAAATCTTGATGCAAACCGAATTGAAAAATGATCTGTGTAAATTGTCTAAACATGCAGTACGTTCAAATGTTTTTGCTTCAGTTAATCAATTACGTCACGGTTCAGCAGTATTAGAAAACCTCATTGAGAAAGGTATGCTAAAAGTCATTGGTGCTGAATATTCTCTAGAAACGGGTGAAGTCACTTTTTTTGACTTTTGATTTACCGCAGACTCAGCCAGTTGAACTGCCAGGTATGAGGTAAATCAGCCTTGGATAAAACCGCGTTATGTTGAACATAGCGCGGTTTTTTTATGTCTATTTAAAAGGTTTATAGCACAGATTTGATGCTTGGAAAGGCATTATTTAGCAAAGTCATTTGTGCTTTGGCATTGGGGTGGATTTTATCTGCTTGCATCAGGTGGTTTTGACCTGCTACACCTTGCATAAAGAAAGGTAAAAGTGTGACCTTATAGCGTTGACTCAAAACCTTGTAGTTGTTCTCGAAGGCACTGTTGTAGGCTGTACCGTAATTTGGGGGAAGTTTCATTCCCAGTAATACTACTTTTGCTTGAGCTTTCTGGCTGAGCTGGATCAGCTGGGCTAAGTTATTTTGAATCATCTGTGGTGGTCCACCACGGAGGCCATCATTACCGCCAAGTTCGATGACGACCACATCGGGTTGATGCGTTTGGAGTAACTTGGGAAGCCTTGCCAAAGCCCCACTGGTTGTTTCACCACTAACACTGGCATTAATGACTTTGTGTTGTTTTGCTTTTTGGCTGTCGAGTCGTTTTTGTAAGAGGCTAACCCAACCTTGTTCTGGTGCAATACCAAAACCTGCACTAATACTATCACCTAAAATCATAATAGTTTTGGCATAGCTACTGCTGGCAAAGCCCAATACGATGAAAAAGATAAGATAACGGAGATACTTTTTTAACATGATAAGATTGCCCCTTAGGTCATTTAACGTTAGCTTAGTTTGTCATTGCCCAAAATAGATAGAACATCATGCCACAAGCGATTATATCCGCACAGCAAATTAGTCAAAGAATCGACTATGGTCAGCGTCAACTCAGTATCTTAGAACAACTTGATTTGGAAATTTTTCCAGCAGAACAAGTGGCGATTACTGGGCGTTCTGGGTCAGGAAAATCAACGCTATTAGGGATCTTGGCGACACTTGATCGCGCCAGTGCTGGGCAGTTATATATTTGTGGCCAAGCTGTGCATGATTTAAATGAGGAACAGCGAGCGCAGCTGCGTTTGGCGCATATTGGTTTTGTGTTTCAATCTTTTCAGTTGTTGTCACATTTAACGGCACTTGAAAATGTCATGTTACCCTTACGTTTACAGACTCATTTTGATTATGCTCAAGCAGAACAACAGGCTTTGGCATTATTGACACGCGTAGGCTTACAGCGTCAAGCACAACAAAAACCCAAAGTGCTATCTGGAGGCGAACAGCAACGTGTGGCTATAGCACGTGCGCTCATCAGCCAGCCTAAAATTATTTTTGCTGATGAGCCAACGGGGAATTTAGATGAGCATACTGCTGTTGAAATTGAACAATTATTATTTGAGCTCAATCGTGAATTAGGCACAACTTTAGTACTGGTCACCCATGATCGTCAGTTAGCAGCAAAGTGTCAGCGTCATTTTGAATTACATGAAGGGCGTTTACATGAGTTATCGACTCGATCAGATCAGTCTATAGGTTGATGCTATGAAGTATTTTGCTTTATTAACCAGTTTAGCGCGACAGAGTTTAGCCAGTTCTGCTACTTACTTATTATTATTGGCTTTGACTTTAGCAATTAGTGCCACAACTGCACTTAAGTTTAGCCATAGTCAAATTCGCGATGCGATTCATGTCCAAGCTGCGGCAATGCAGGCAGCAGACTTGGTTTTAACAGATCAAAAGCCGATTGAAGCCAAGTGGGGTAAATTGGCTGAACAATTACATCTACAGCAGTCAAAAGTGACTGTATTTAATGCTATGGCTCATCGTCAGGACCAATTTGTCATGGTCAATGTCAAAGCCATCGAAAACAATTTTCCACTACGTGGTGTACTTGAGCTCCAACCAGTCCAGAAAAAAATTGCCTCTGGTGAGGTTTGGCTGAGCCTACGAGCAGCTGAATTGTTAAAGGTAAAAGTGGGTGATGAGGTTGCGCTGGTTGATGCCAAGTTCACTGTTGCTGCAATTATTCAACGAGATAGTAATCAGGAGCTTGGCTTTTCAGCTTTTTCTCCAACGGTGTTGATTTCACAGCAAGACTTAGCCAAAACCCAAGCGGTACAGCAGGGGAGTCGGATTGAATCTCGCTTGTTATTGGCAGGTAATACTGAACAAATAAATCAATTTTCATAACAGTTTAAAAAGCTACGGCCAAAAATGTTGGCTGAGTTAGATGAAGGTGCAGATCCTTCAACAGCTTCAGAACTACGCTTACGTACTGCAGATAAAGCCAATATCCGTTTAGTCAAACCGATTGATCAACTCAACAGCTATTTACAACTGGCTAATATATTAACTTTATTGCTCTGCGGTATTGCTATTGCGCTGAGTTGCCAACGTTATATGCAGCAAAACCAAGATGATATTGCTTTACTGCGCTGTATGGGGGCAAGTCGTTTACAAGTCATCACAACGTATCTCTGTTTATTGTTGCTTATCGTGATGGTTGCGATTGTACTTGGCAGTGGTTTAGGGATGTTGTTTGCTTATAGCTTATTGCAACTTTTACAACAGTTAATCCCACAAATTCAATTTAGTTTAACTTGGACTGCAATTTGGACTGGACCAATTCCAATCGCCATTTTGACCAGTGTCAGTTTACTGGTTGGTTTTGTATTACCAAGTTTATGGCAGTTGGTGAACACAGCGCCTGTTAAGGTGTTAAGACCAAGTGGTGTTGCGTTAAAACGCTTGCTTTGGACAGGGCTAAGTGGTGGATTGAGTTTAGTGCTTTTTACCTTGCTGATTAGCCAACAGCGTCAATTGGGTGTGATCGTCTTATTGTCTGCTGTCGTGCTATGTGCTGTGGTGTTTTTATTGATGTGGGGATTATTAACCACCATCAAGGCCACAAGACTTGGCTTAGCTCGTTATCTTGGTTTACCTGTACAAAGTGCAATACAAATTACTGCTTTATCTTTAGGTTTAGGGCTTATAGCCGTGTTACTGGTACTCAGACAAGATATGAGTTCTGGTTGGCAGCAACAACTTCCTGCCAAGACACCCAACCAATTTGTTTATGGTTTACCGCCATTTGAATTAAGTCGATTTGAACAACAATTGTCACAGAACCAATGGCAAGCTACAGCATTGTATCCAAATATTCGTGCGCGACTGGTGCAAAAAAATGGTCAGTCGTTTAGTGCAGAACTCATTTCAAAGAACAATGCGCTACGCCGTGAACTTAATCTAACTCAGAGTAAAGCATACCCACGTGATAACGTAATTGTACAAGGTGATGTGGTACTTAAGCGCCCAGGTGATGTTTCAGTAGAAGTAAAACTGGCAAATACATTGGGGATTAAGGTTGGAGATCAACTTAGTTTTAGTCTGCCAGAAGGGCAATTTAATGCGCGTGTGGTCAACTTAAGACAGGTCGAATGGCAGAGTTTTAGTCCGAACTTTTTCTTTATTTTTGCAGAGCAAAGTTTAGATGAAAATGCAGGGAGTTATTTGGGCAGTTTCTATGTTCCACCTAGCGATCAGCATAAGATAGCCCGTTTGATTGAACAGTTTCCAAGTGCTGTGATTATTGATATGAGTTTGATTTTAAATGAAGTCAAACAGTTGATTCAGGTCTTACTTCAGGTACTTAGCGTACTTGCAATCTTGGTGGCAATTGCTGGCATTTTAGTTTTATTGGCGTGTATCAATTTATTGCTTGATCAACGTAAGAAAGAAGTTGCTCTATTACGCAGTTTTGGTGGATCAAGAGCTCAACTCAAGCGAATGTTGACTATTGAGTTTGCATTACTGGGTGCGATATCAGGCTTTGTAGCCTGTATTTGTGCTGAGGTAATCGCAGCACTCTTGGCCAATCAAATGAATATGGCTATGCAGATGCATCTGTTTATTTGGGTGTTTTTACCCCTTGGAATGGCCTGTATTAGTGGTTTGATTGGACGCTATCGATTGGGCTATTTATGTGATTTAGCGCCATTAAAAAGTTTAAGAGAATTTGATTAAAGCTTTGAGGTCGTGAACAGGGGCATGCGATATTGCAGTGCCCTTGTGATGACTTTCAACAAGGAGATGTTTTACATTCTCATCCATTTACCATCTTTAAGCGCAAAATAGAAAATGGCAAATTGGATTGGGCTCGTGACGATATCGACAGTGACTGCAAGGGGGTAAAGTGCGTACTTTCCAGTATTTGTTGCTTTGGAGAGTGCCCGTCCTTCTTTTTCCTCAACGACTTTAATGAAGACAGGATTATTTAAAGTATGCTGCAAATTTTTTGTTGAATTGATTGCAGAGGCCAGACGGATATTGACTTCAATATTGCGTCGGCAGTTGAGTAGACCATTGATTGGAGCATCACATTTAAACTGTAATCCTTCGAGTTGTTTTTGTTCACCAGCCTTCAGTAAATCCAGTGGTTTAGTAAAATTGATATAGAGCTTTCCAGCAATATCTTGTTGAGATTCAGTGCTGGTACTGTTCATTTTAAACTCAAGTGTCTGTACGCTTGGTT
>NZ_BBRX01000030.1 GCF_000829675.1 Acinetobacter rudis | reverse complement strand
TCTCTGGTCCAAGCAGCAGGGATGTTGTTTGCTTTAGTTATTGGGGCTTTTTCTGCACACATTGGCTTAAAGCGTTGTTTGGTTGCGGGTTTATGTGCTTTAGGAATTGCCAGTAGTAGTAGTTTGTTGATTGATCATGTGATTACCCTATTTTTCTTTCGGTTTATCGAGGGATTAGGGTTTCTGCTGGTGACCTTGTCTGCTCCCGCTATTTTAAAACAAATATGTGCACCTGAGACAATAAGTCTAAAAATGGGGATCTGGAGCTCGTATATGGGCTTAGGCGTGTGTTTGGCCTTAATCAGTATTCCACTCTTATTTCAGTATTTTGACTGGCAAACGGTATGGTTTGCTTTAGGGCTCTTGAGCTTTATGCTTGCTTTATGCTGCCATCGTTTTGTACAGGTACCTAAGTTTAGTACTTCATTTGATTTTTCAGCATTTCTAGATACGGTGAAAGTTACTGTTAAACATCCACCGATTGTTTGTTTGGCGCTGATTTTTGCATGTTATACCAGTCAGTGGCTGACACTAATTGGTTTCTTGCCCAGCATTTATTTAAGTCATCACATTGGTTTAGAGTTAGCAGGAGTACTCACTGCTGGCGTTGCATTTGTGAATGTTGTTGGGACTTTAAGTGCTGGATTTTTGATGCAACGGGGGCTTAAATCAAAACACTTGATGATTTTTGGTTTTAGCATGATGTGTCTCGGTAGCTGGATGGCTTTGAGTGATTTTTTTGAATTACCATTTGTCTTACAGTACTTAGGGGTAATTTTCTTTTCTTTATTTGGTGGATTTATACCTACCGTTGTTTTTGCGATTTGTCTAAATTATGCACCTCGTGCCAATGCCGTTGCATCGAGTTTTGGTCTGGTATTACAAGTTTCTGCACTTGGGCAGTTTTTGATTCCACCATTAAGTGGCTTACTGGTGGGGCATACGCATGATTGGAGTAATATTGCTTGGATTTCAACTTGTTTATCTGTCATAGGTATGATTATCGTCACTTTATTGATGACACGATATAACAAGGCGGCTATTCAATAGAACCGCATGTTTTTCAATAACCTAAGTAAGAACGCAACCCGATGCCACGCCAGTTAAAAGGATGGTCGATTTTTAAGAATCGGGGTAAAAAAAGAGCGCTTAAGCGCTCTTTTAAACTTGATGTTTTCTCGGTTAGGCAATGAACCAAGTGTAGTAGCCCCAGAGCATTAACGGCCAAGCCACAAATGGGCTAAATAACCATTTCCACAACCAGAAGCGTGGCATAAAGCCGACACCTGTAACAAAACCACCAGAAATGCCAATCATGATGAGCATCATAGCACTGTGACTATAGTGACCATTGGCATCAAGCATTGCACTTGGATGGATCAGTAAAACCGCTGCGAGAGGCAATGCCAACAAAAACGAAATGGCCATAACCCACTTATTCGGTTGAACCTGATTTGGAGACATTGCGACTTCAGTCATGTTTTATTCCTCGTCCAAATCTTGATGATGTTCAATGTATAGGGCACTCAGTACGCCTGCAAAGCAAGCCATTAATATGCCAAGAATCCAAGCAAAATACCACATAATTTGTTCTCCTCGTGATTCGATTAATACAGGCTATGTGTATTGTCTTGAATGTGTTTCTTGGTGATAACACCCCACATTTTGTAATAACACCAAGATGTATATATCAAAATCAGTGGTACAAAAATACACGCCACAACTGTCATCACTGTGAGTGTGTTTTTACTCGCAGTTGCATCCCACATTGTCAAACTTGACACAGGGTTAATGCTTGATGGCATTAGGAATGGGAACAAGGCAAAACCAGCTGTTAAGATCGCACCAGAGAGTGCAAGTGACGTTCCTAAGAAGCTAAGACCTGCTTTATTTTTTGCAGCAGCGAGTACAATAATCAGACCACCAAGTATACCTACAATCGGTGCAATCATGGTAATCGGGTATGCACTATAGTTGTTCATCCAACCTGGGTTGCTATCTGTTACCACTTGTTTAACGAGTGGGTTAGATGCACCGTTTACATCAAAGCTACCCGCAACAAGACTATAACCTTGGATATTACCGAAGTATAGCCAAGCACCAGCACCAATGAAGCAAACTAAGAATAAGATCCCCATCATTTGTGTTGCTTTTGCTGAGCGTTTACGTAGTTCACCATCAGTACGTAACATCAACCAAGCGCCGCCGTGAGCACACAGCATTGCAACACTAACTAAACCGCAAACGATAGAGAATGGGTTAAGTAGTTGGAAGAAGTTTCCTGTGTAGTGTGAGCGTACAGTCGAATCAAGCTCAAAAGGTACGCCAAGGAACATATTACCGAAAGCTACACCGAAAACTAATGCAGGAACTAGACCACCAACACAAAGACCCCAATCCCAAGCATTACGCCATTTGGTGTTTTCAAGTTTAGAACGGTAGTCAAAGCCGACTGGTCGAAGGAAGAGGGCGAAAAGGACTAAGAGTAAGGCCCAATACATACCTGAGAAGGCAGTTGCATAAACCATTGGCCATGCAGCAAAGAGTGCACCACCAGCAGTAATAAACCAAACTTGGTTGCCATCCCAATGTGGGGCAATGGTATTAATTGCAGCACGACGCTCATCGTCAGTTTTACCAACAAATGGCATGATCGCCATGGCGCCCATATCGAAGCCATCGGTGAGTGAGAAACCAAGGAGTAATACTCCGATCAGTACCCACCAAATAATTCTGAGTAGTTCATATTCGATCATGCTTGAGTCTCCTCTGATGCTTTATTTTGAGCAGAGAGTTTTTCAAAATGATATTTGCCAGTATGTAGTGAACTTGGTCCTAGACGAGAGAACTTGATCATTAAATACATTTCAATCACGAGTAATACAGTATAGAAGATCGCTAGGGCAGCAATAGAGCCCATGACATCGCCAGTACTGAGTGTTGAAGTTGACAAGTGTGTAGGAAGAACTTCACCAATCGTCCAAGGTTGACGACCAACTTCGGCTACATACCAACCTGTTTGTGCTGCAATCCAAGGAAGTGGTAGAGCAAATAGGGCAAATTTAAGCAACCATGGTTTGTTTTCTGCATTACGTTTAGCGACCGCAAAAGTAGCGAGAACGAAGAGCAATAACATTAGGAAGCCAGAACCAACCATTGCACGGAAAGCCCAGAACAGACTAGGTACATGAGGGATCGTATCTTTAGCCGCTGCTTTAATATCAGCTTCAGTAGCATCGACAACATTTGGTGCATATTTTTTAAGTAATAGACCATAACCTAAGTCTTTTTGTGTTTGCTCAAATGCTGTTTTAAGTTCAGGTGATTTATCACCTGCACGAAGTTTTTCTAACTGGTCATAAGCGATCATACCGTTACGAATACGTTCTTCATGCTGAACCATCAGGTCTTTAATACCTGTTACTTCTTGTGTGGTTGAACGTGTCGCGATGAGACCCATTGCATAAGGAATTTTGATCGCATAGTCAGTCGTCATTGTTTCTCTATTTGGAATACCAAACAAAGTAAATGCAGCTGGCGCTGGGTGTGTATCCCATTCAGCTTCAATGGCAGCAAGTTTGGTTTTTTGTACGTCACCGAGTTCATAACCTGATTCATCACCAAGTAGGATCACAGAAAGCGTAGATGCCAAACCAAAGATCGCAGCAATCGCAAAAGAACGACGAGCAAAAGGCACATCACGTTTTTTCAAAAGGTAGAAACTTGAAATCGCAAGTACGAAGATTGCACCAGTTACATAACCTGCAGATACTGTATGGACGAATTTTACCTGAGCTACTGGGTTGAAAATCAGTGCACCAAAGTCCACAAGCTCCATACGCATGGTTTCATAGTTAAACTCTGAACCCACTGGGTTTTGCATCCAGCCATTGGCAACTAAAATCCACAACGCAGATAAGTTAGAGCCAAGTGCCACTAACCAAGTCACCATTAAATGTTGAACTTTGCTTAAACGATCCCATCCAAAGAAGAAAAGACCAATAAAAGTTGATTCAAGGAAGAAGGCCATTAAACCTTCAATAGCTAGTGGAGCACCAAAAATGTCACCAACATAATGCGAATAATACGCCCAGTTGGTACCAAACTGGAATTCCATGGTTAGACCAGTGGTCACACCAAGTGCAAAGTTAATACCAAATAATTTACCCCAGAATTTGGTCATGTCTCGATATATTTCTTTGCCTGAAATCACATAAGTGGTTTCCATAATGGCAAGAATAAATGCGAGTCCTAAAGTTAATGGTACGAAAATAAAGTGATACATCGCGGTCATTGCAAATTGGAACCGCGAAAGATCCACCACGCTTTCAGCAATCATCAACGTGTCTCCTTGATTTGGGAAGAACTGCCAGCAATACGCTCGGCAACTTGATTGTCAAAATCTTTTGGAATAGTTGGTGCGTCGAACCATATATTTTTAATGGTCAGCAAAATAACAACCTTAATAATTAATATGACTGCTATTTCGATTTTTAATCGACGTGTTAAATCTTTTGGAATTAAGCTCATTAGATAAGCCTACATTTAAAAAATCTTACTTTCTATTATTAAACAAATAAAACAAAATTAAAATAGATTTAAATGACTGGAAGTAAATTATTAATAATAGATATAAAAAACAATATGTTATAAAAACATGAGTGGAGAGTTATTATTCAATTTAATCTAATTTAAAAACCAACTAAAATGGTTGTGAATTTAATTTTATACCAGACAAAAACACTTGTATTTAATAAAATTATTTGTAATTTATAAATAATGGAAATCATTTATCATTGTAGTGTTTGTTTTTTACAGCAATTAAATCTGATTAAAACAGTTGGTATTAATGTGGTTTATTCCCTAGTAAAATACTCGGAATATATACTTGATATAATAAGAGTGGAAAGCTTGCTATATCTAATTTAATGATGATAGCAAGATTTCATGACAATAATATTGAGAAGGGTGTTTGAATTTATAATCAAATTTTAAAATATTTTATTATAAGGGAATGATTATCAATTGATCACCATAACTGGCAGAGGACTAATTGCTAAAACTGCATTGGGCGTACTTCCTGCTAAAATCTTTTTTAAACTATTTCGATTTTTTGCAGCGACAATAATTAAATCAGCGTTTATTTCATCTGCTACGGTTAATACACCAGTTGCGATAGGGAGGTCATGAATAACTTTGGTATGTATGTTTAAAATACCTTGTTGCAGCATTTGGTGTTTTAAAATGGTCAGTTGAGCCAATATCTTAGCTTCAGTTTTGAGCAGGTACTGGGTAAATGAGGGGGCAATTTTATAAAATTCAACCGCAAAAAATGGATCAATAGACACTACGCTCATTAGGGTTAAACGGCTATTAAACGCTAAGGCAAGTTGGGTGACATGATGTATTGCAGTTGGGGAAACTTGATCGTCATCGATCACAAATAAAAGGTGCTCAAAAGACATAGTCTGCTCCTTATAAATGCTTTTTTTATTTAGCAATTAAGTTCTAGCATAGGCTGACTATGTAGAACTTAAAAGCATTTATTGTATTATTTTTAATCGGCAGTATTTGTAGTGCAGTATAAACTAGTTGCAGCCAGCATAAGCTTTGGCAAAGTGAGCAGGATTGGCACGTTGTAGTACTTGGCTAATCCGCTGACTCGCGAGCATTAAGGCATGTTCATCAATACCTGTGTCAAAGCCCATGCGTGACAGCAAGTAGTAAAGATCTTCGGTTGCAACATTACCTGCCGCACCTTTGGCATAGGGACAGCCACCGAGCCCAGCTAAGGAGGAGTCGAAAATCCGAATCCCTTGTTGTAGAGACTGGTAAACATTGGCAATCGCCATGCCATAGGTATCATGGAAATGTCCTGCGAGATACTTCGCTTCCATTTCACTTAAACATGCATCCCAAACTTGTTTTACACGATCAGGTGTTGCTGTTCCAATGGTCTCACCGAGTGAGATTTCATAGCAGCCCATATCAAACAATTGCGTCACGACTTTAGCCACTTGCTTAGGTGCAATAGCACCTTCATAAGGGCAATCGACGATGCAAGAGACATAACCCCGAACTTTGACATCATTGGCTTTAGCTAAGGCCATGACATCGGCAAATTTTTCCAGACTTTCATCAATTGAACAATTAATATTTTTTTGTGTAAAGCTCTCAGAAGCTGCAGTAAATACTGCAACCTCTTTACAGCCTACAGCCAAGGCAGATTCCAAGCCACGTAGGTTTGGAGTCAATAAACTTAATTGCGCGCCATGATCTGTAGGAAGCGTTGCATAGAGTTCATCACTGCGGGCCATCTGCGGAACCCATTTTGCCGATACGCAAGAGCCAACCTCAATATGTTTAAGCCCAGCATGTATTAAATCAACGATAAAGTCTTTACGTTGCTCAAAGCTGATCGGTTGTTTTTCATTTTGTAGGCCGTCCCGTGGGCCGACCTCTACAATTTTGACCTGTTCTGTCATGCTTGGGCTCCTACAGTCGCTTCTGCATGCGCAACAAACTCTAGCAGTTCATCACCCGATTTGACTTGATCACCGACTTGGAAGAAATTGGCTTTCACCATACCATCATGTGGGGCACGGATACTGTACTCAATCTTCATTGCTTCTAGGGTGAGTAGAACATCATCCTTTTTCACAGCGCTGTTCGCCTCAACCAAGACTTGAGTAATGACACCTGGCATTGGAGCTTTAAGACCAGCATCATTACCTGCTTGATCATCTTGTAAGTACTGTTGTTTTGGCAAGTCAAAACGATGCGTCTGGCTATTTGAAAAAACGGTTAATGATTCTAGGCCACGACTAAAGCTAAGTTGCCAGCGTTGTTGGCCCATCTTCAGTAAGATTTTGTTGTTACCTTGCAATTGTCCTGAGATTTCAAAGCGTTTACCTTGATACTGTGCAATAAAGTTTGTATCTGTTGCATTGGATGAAGGGCTAAACTGTACTTGATGCTGTTGTTCATCTTGCAATAGGCTGATTTGATGTTGTGCATTAACGTTAATACGCCATAAAGCCGTGCTATTCCAGATTGATGCATGCTGAGTTTTGTTGTGCTGCATTTTAAGTAGAAATTCAATAAGGGCACTGGCCACAATTAATTTGTCATCTACTTGAGAATCAAACTCAAAAAGTGCTGCATGTTCACGTTGAATTAGATTGGTATCTAGACGTGCATCTTTGAAGGAGTCTGAGCGTACAATACGATCTAAAAAGGCAATGTTATTACCTAAGCCTTCAACATGGAACTCACCTAAAGCACGGTGCATTTGCATTAATGCGCTATCACGGTTTGGTGCCCAAACAATGAGTTTTGCAATCATTGGATCGTAGAACGTGGTAATTTCGTCGCCTTCTACAATCCCACTGTCTACACGGACACTATCATTTTGAACAGGATAATGAAGGTAATTAATTTTACCAATTGCAGGTAAGAAGCCTTGTTCAGGGATCTCAGCATAGACACGAGCTTCAAGCGCATGACCATGAATCTGTAGTTCATCTTGCTGTTTAGGTAGTTTCTCTCCAGCAGCAACACGCAACTGCCAATCGACTAAGTCTTGCCCCGTAATCATTTCAGTCACTGGGTGTTCAACTTGGAGACGAGTATTCATTTCCATAAAGTAAGCAGTACCATCTTGCTCAACAATGAACTCGACTGTGCCAGCACCAACATAATTTACGGCCAGTGCAGCATCGATTGCTGCTTGACGCATTTGTGCCAGTTTTTCAGTGGACATTCCTGGTGCTGGTGCTTCTTCAAGTACTTTTTGATGGCGACGTTGCACAGAGCAATCACGTTCAAAAAGATGTACACAGTTTCCATGTTGATCGGCAAAGACCTGTACTTCAATATGGCGTGGATTGACCACATAGCGCTCGACCAAAACGTCATCATTGGCAAAGCTTGATTTTGCTTCACTTTTACATGATGCCAGTGCAGGTAAAAATTCTGCTGCACTTTCAACCAAACGCATGCCTTTACCACCACCTCCAGCACTCGCTTTGATTAATACTGGATAGCCAATTTGATCAGCTTGTTGTTTTAAAAAGTCCGCATCTTGGTTATCACCATGATAGCCTGGTGTTAAAGGTACACCAGCTTTTTGCATTAATGCTTTAGAGGTAGCTTTTAAACCCATTGCTAAAATTGCTTCAACAGGCGGGCCGATAAAAACGATATTGTTATTTTTACATGCGAGAGCAAACTGATCATTTTCAGAAAGGAAGCCATAGCCAGGATGAATAGCCTGTGCACCTGTAGCTAAGGCAGCTTGAATAATACGATCAATTTGTAAATAACTTTGCGCTGCAGGTGATTCACCAATATAAACAGCTTCATCTGCTTGTAAAACATGTTGTGCATTTGCATCTGCATCAGAGTAGACAGCGACGGTTGCAATGCCTAATTTTTTAGCACTACGAATCACGCGACAAGCAATTTCACCACGGTTGGCAATCAGTATTTTTTCAAACATGTCATGATCCTTGTTGTTGTGTTGCCTGAGTCCATTCAGGGCGTTGTTTATTTAAAAAAGCATTGAGTCCTTGTTTTGCTTCTGTACCTTGGCGCAACATAGCGATGTGCTGTGCAGTACGCTGTAGTAATTGCTCGTCAATACTCTGACCTGCAACGAGATCAATGAGTTGTTTAGAGGCATGTTGAGCAAATGGACCACCCAATAAAATGGCTTGGATCAGTTCATCAATTTTACAATCGAGTTGTTCAAGTGTTGTGACTTCATGGACAAGTCCCAGTTTTTCGGCTTGTTCTGCTGAAATACGTTCTGCTGTTAAAAAGTAACGATAAGCCTGACGGGCACCAATAGCACGAATGACATAAGGGCTAATGGTTGAAGGCGCTAGACCTAAGCGAACTTCTGAGGTTGCAAATTGAGCATTGTCACTGGCTATACAAATATCACATGCAGCAGCAAGTCCCATACCACCTCCCAAGGCCACACCATGTACCCGAGCAATCGTGGGTTGTTTCAGCGTGGCGATGCGTTGCAGCATTTTTGCCAACTTAAGTGCATCGGCTTGATTTTCTTCAGGTGAGGCTTGTCCCGCTTGTTTCATCCAGTTCAGGTCAGCGCCTGCGGAGAAGCTTTTTCCACGGCCTGCTAAAATGACGACACGGATGTCTTCACGGTTGTTCAGCGCATCAAAGCAATGATGTAACTCGGCAATGAGTTGGCTGTTAAAAGCATTGTGTAATTCACCGCGATTGAGCCAAACTGTTGCACGTTGTTGCTGGATATCCAGCTGTAAAAATTGATAATCCATGACTCACCTCTACATGCGAAATACGCCAAACTTAGTTTCGGCAATAGGCGCATTTAAGGCTGCAGCTAAACTAAGAGCGAGGACTTGACGTGATTGTGCTGGATCAATAACACCATCATCCCAAAGACGTGCTGAGGAATAATAAGGGTGGCCTTGGCGCTCATACTGATCACGAATAGGTTGTTTAAATTGGTCTTCTTGTTCTGCAGACCATTGTTCACCTTTCATTTCAATCTGGTCACGTTTTAAAGTTGACAATACACTTGCTGCTTGTTCACCACCCATCACTGAGATACGTGAGTTTGGCCAAGTCCAAAGGAAACGTGGTGAGTACGCACGACCACACATACCGTAGTTACCTGCACCAAATGAACCACCCACGATTAATGTCAATTTAGGTACATTGGCATTGGCTACAGCCATGACCAATTTTGCCCCATGTTTGGCAATCCCTTCATTTTCATATTGGCGACCAACCATGAAGCCAGTAATATTTTGAATAAAGAGTAGAGGAATTTTACGTTGGCAGCACAGTTCAATGAAGTGTGCACCTTTTTGTGCCGACTCAGAAAATAAAATACCGTTATTGGCAATAATACCTACTGGCATACCACAGATCTTGGCAAAACCAGTCACTAAGGTTGAACCGAAACGTGCTTTAAATTCGTCGAGTTGTGAACCATCAACAATACGTGCAATGACTTCACGTATATCAAAAGGCTTACGTGCATCACTTGGGATTACCCCATAAAGCTCTTCTGCTGCATAAAGTGGAGCAGCAAAGTCAGTTGCTGAAGTATTTGGTTCTAAGTTTAAGTTAGCGACAATTTGACGAGCAATGCTTAGCGCATGTTCATCATTTTCGGCCAAATGATCGGCTACACCTGATAGGCGAGTATGGACATCACCACCACCTAAGTCCTCGCTACTTACAATTTCACCAGTCGCAGCTTTAACTAAAGGTGGGCCACCTAAAAAGATCGTACCTTGCTGACGGACAATAATTGTTTCATCAGACATCGCGGGTACATAAGCACCACCTGCAGTACAACTTCCCATTACCACAGCAATTTGCGCAATGCCTTGGCTTGACATACGTGCTTGGTTGTAAAAGATACGGCCAAAATGGTCGCGGTCAGGGAAAACTTCATCCTGCATAGGTAAAAATGCGCCACCGGAATCAACCAGATAAATACATGTTAATCGGTTTTGCTCAGCGATTTCTTGCGCACGTAAATGCTTTTTAACAGTAAGTGGATAGTAGGTTCCGCCTTTAACTGTTGCATCATTGGCAACGATCATGCAGCTAACACCATTCACTTGACCAATACCTGCCACAACACCAGCAGCAGGAATGTCATCGGCATAAACAGAATATGCTGCTAACTGGCCAATTTCTAAAAAAGCACTGCCAGGATCAATCAATTGATTGATTCGTTCACGTGCCAAAAGTTTGCCACGAGCATGATGTTTGTTGCGTGCTTTTTCATCACCTCCAAGTGCGACTTTACTCGCGACTTGTTTGAGGTCATCGACAACGTGCTGCATTGCAGCGTGGTTATTTTTGTATTCGTCACTACGAATATTTATTTTGCTGTGCAGTTGATTCATGGGTATGTCCTTATCTAGATCTGGAAACGTGCTCGCTGCTAACTTATTTGGTTTCGTTAAAGAGTTCGCGACCAATCAACATACGGCGAATTTCTGAAGTTCCCGCACCAATTTCATAGAGTTTGGCATCACGCCATAGACGTCCAGTGTTGTATTCGTTGATATAACCATTACCGCCTAGACTTTGAATTGCTTCGCCAGCCATCCATGTTGCTTTTTCAGCAGCATATAAAATGGCACTTGCTGCATCTTTACGTAAACTACGGTCATGGTCAGCTTTGTCACAGGCAGCACCAACTGCATAAACCAGCGCTTTACATGCAAGCCAAGTTGAATACATATCGGCCAATTTACCTTGCATCAGCTGGAACTCACCAAGCGCTTGGCCAAACTGGGTACGATCATGCAAATATGGAATTACTTCATCTAAACATGCATCCATAATGCCAAGTGGCCCAGCACTAAGTACTGCACGTTCGTAGTCTAGACCACTCATGAGTACTTTTACGCCGTTACCTATGCCACCTAAAATATTTTCTTTGGGTACTTTGACGTTGTCAAAAAAGAGTGGGTAGGTATTTGAACCGCGCATTCCCAATTTGTCTAAGTGTGAGCCGTGACTAAATCCAGCCATGCCTTTTTCAACTAAAAACGCAGTCATGCCCTTAGGGCCAGCTTGTAGATCAGTTTTGGCATAGACCACTAGTACATCTGCATCACCACCGTTCGTGATCCACATTTTTGAACCATTAAGCACATAATGATCACCAGCATCTTGTGCGTGCAGTTTCATGCTGACGACATCAGAGCCTGCATTCGGTTCTGACATGGCTAAAGCACCGACAAAGTCACCTGAAATTAGTTTAGGTAGAAAACGTTGTTTCTGCTCTTCATTACCATTGCGGTTAATTTGGTTGATACATAGGTTAGAATGTGCGCCATAGGACAGGCCAATCGCTGCAGAGGCGCGTGATATTTCTTGCATGACAATGATGTGGGCTAAATAACCGAGGTTAACTCCACCGTATTCTTCGCTGACCGTCATACCATGAAAGCCCATATCTCCCATCTTTTTCCAAAGTTCAGCGGGGAATAGGTTCTGTTGGTCGACCTGTTGAGCAATCGGGGCAATTTCCTTTGCGCAGAATGCAGCAACTGAGTCACGAAGGGCCAGTAGGGTTTCGTCTAAACCGAAGTTAATGCTTTGTAGATTCATAGTGCCATTGATCCTTAACGTTATATTTGTCGTTCCTTAGAAAAAGCATTTTTTCTGTGCTTAGGAATTAAGATACAGTGCTTTTTTGAAAAAGTGAATATATATTCACAAAATGATTTACAATTCATTTTAATTGGTTGAGAATGAAAACATGAGCTATAAACGATCGTCTATGATGCAAGAGCGTATGCAACAGAACAGGCAAACTATTTTGCAGTCTGCGCGTGAGCTCATTGCATCTGGCGGAATAAAAGATGCACAGATTCAGGCGATTGCTGAGCGTGCTGGCGTGTCCAGTGGCTTGGTTTATCGTTATTTTGACAACAAAAGCCAAGTGTTGATTGAAGTTTTGTCTGCAGCGATCTTGCATGAAATTCAGATTTTGAATCAGATTGCAGCCAGTGAACTAAGCGCAAAACAAAAACTACATAAGGCCGTTAAGACATTTCTGAAGCGTGCATTGAATAGCCCACAACTGTCATATTCATTGATGTTTGAGCCGGTTGATGCGGTACTTGAACATGAACGATTTCGCAGTAAGCAACTGATCAAACAAAGTATCAACGAGATATTGGCTGAAGGGAAAATCAGCCGTGAGTTTGAGTTTGAAGACTTAAACACAGCGTCACTGTGTGTGGTTGGTGCAATGACTTTTGCGGTCATTGAGCCCTTAAATCCATCTCGAGGTGTTAAGTTTGATCAAAGCTACAAAGACTATTTTGTCACACAGATTGCCGATTTTTGTGTCAATGCTGTACAACGACAAAGCAATACCTGATCGCGTTTAGAGTTTAGGCATGCAGGTTGGCAATACAAGGACGTAGTCGTAGCCTCACAACACAACAATGAAAGATGTCGATGTAGAAATAAAAAAGAATCAAGGAGTATGATTCAATGACACAACCTAGCTTAAGTTATGCTTATGGAACCAGTCATCAGCCATTATTGGGGATGACGATTGGTGACAAGTTCGATCAGGCTTGTCAACAATATGCTGAGCAAGATGCGTTGATCAGTTTGCATCAAAACATTCACCTCAGCTACCGTGAGTTGCAACAGCAAGTCAATGCCTTTGCCTGTAGTTTGTTGAAAATGGGACTTAAAAAGGGCGATCGACTTGGTATCTGGTCTCCAAACTGTGCAGAATGGACAATTACTCAATTTGCAGCATTTAAAGCAGGGATTATTTTAGTCAACCTGAATCCCGCTTATAAAAGTTATGAACTTGAGTATGTGCTTAATAAAGTCGCCTGTAAGGGCTTGATTATTGCATCGGCATTTAAGACTTCAGATTATCAAGAAATTTTGACGCAACTGGCCCCCGAAATTCCACTTTCAACGGATAAAGAGCTGCATGCAGCACGTCTTCCTCACCTTAAATCTGTGATTAAAATTGATGATGAGCAACATACAGGCATCTATCGTTTTAGTGATTTATTAACAGAACCCAGTCCCATACAACTGAAGGCGCTGGCAGATATTGCGGCAACCCTTCAGTTTGACGAAACCATTAATATCCAATTTACCTCAGGGACAACGGGTAACCCGAAAGGGACCATGCTTACACATAATAATATTTTAAATAACGGTTATTTTGTTGGTGAAGCAATCCATCTTAGTCCCAAAGATCGCGTCTGTATTTCTGTACCTTTATTTCATTGTTTTGGTATGGTGATGGGTAATTTAGCGTGTATTACTCATGGTTCAACCATGGTTTATCCTTCAGCTGTGTTTAATCCTTTAGCTTCTTTACAAGCGATTCAGCAAGAAAGATGTACAGCAGCCTATGGGGTACCGACCATGTTTATTGCCATGTTAGAGCATGAGCAATTTGATGACTTTGATTTGAGTAGTTTACGTACAGGGATTATGGCCGGTAGTCCATGTCCACAAGAGATTATGCAGCGTGTGATTGATCGTATGCATATGCGTGATATAACCATTTGCTATGGTATGACAGAAACAGCACCTGTGAGTGCACAGAGTTCAACTGAAGACAGTTTAGAATGTCGAGTTGCAACTGTGGGGCGTGTGCATCCGCATCTTGAAATTAAAGTCGTCGATGAAGAAGGCAAGGTTGTCCCACGTGGACAATTGGGTGAACTCTGTGTCCGTGGTTATTCCGTCATGCTTGGATACTGGGATGATGAAGAAAAAACCAGAGAAGTGATTGATGTTGCCAACTGGATGCACACGGGTGATATCGCAGCGATGAATGATCAAGGTTTTATTCAGATCAAAGGTCGGATCAAAGATGTGGTGATTCGTGGGGGAGAAAATCTATTTCCTAAAGAAATCGAAGACTTCCTCTATACGCATCCAGACGTGAGTGATGTACAAGTGATTGGTATTCCTGATGTGAAATATGGTGAAGAACTTTGTGCATGTATCATCTTGCATGATCATCATCAAGTGACTGAAGATTCGATTCGTCAGTATTGCGCACAGCATATTTCACACAATAAGGTGCCACGTTATGTGCAATTCTTCCAAGAATTTCCATTGACTGCCTCTGGCAAAGCGCAGAAATTTAAATTGCGCGAACATATGTGTCAGGAGTTGAATTTGGTCAATGCCTTTAGCTAACACGCTTAAAATAGACTAGAGCAAAATATCGTTTATGTATTGCTAGTCGCACTTTAGTGATGATTAATGCTGGCAAGACGTTGTGACTGTGATCAAGAACGACTGTGAGGTTGTCTCTTGATCACAAAAATCTCTGTGAATTTGACCTTTAAAAACTAAGGTATGTTTCATTGGTAATCATTTGAACTTGATGCGCTCTTGCTGAGTGTACATAGCAGATGTTTATCAGTTTTCTTGTGAGAAAGATTTAATTTAAAGAGTGATACAGATGGCAAAAGATTTTAATGATCCTCGTGTCGTAGAAAGTTATGATCAACATATCCGTAAACTCATTCCTGGTTATGAGCTGATCCATTTGCAAGTACATGCTATGTTGGCAAACTTATTACCAGAAAGCGCTGAAGTTGTAGTGGTGGGCTGCGGTACAGGGTATGAGTTGGCTTATCTGGCACAACAATTTCCACGTTGGAAATTTTGTGCGATAGATCCAGCACCGAATATGTTGAAACAAGCAGAGCAGTATATAAAACAATTAAAACTTGATGAACAAGTTCGTTTTATTTTGGCTGATAGTCATGTGCTAACAGAAATGCCAGAACAGTTTGATGCAGCATTGGCTATTTTGGTATCACATTTTGTTCCTTTACAACATAAATTAGGCTTTTTTCAAGATATCGCAGGCAGTTTAAAATCTGGCGGAATTTGTCTAAGCTATGACTTGATGCAACTTCAATATCCTAAGCAGGGACAAGTATTAAAAAGCCTAGCGCAGCTTACAGGCTTAGCAGAGCAACAGGCAGAAAAGATGCTTGAGCGCTTAGCGGGTGACTTTCATTTAATATCAATTGAAGAGATGTTGGAACTCTATCAACAAGCGGGCTTTCATCAACCACAGCAGTATAGTCAAGTCATCAATTATGCAGGTATTTTTGCTCAAAAATAAATTATATAACTCAGGCTTGCATGTTGAATGAATATGAATAATAAATATTAGTTTATGTATTAAAATTAAGATCTAATGCAGAAAAAAAGCTATGATGAAAGCATTCTATATGTGTTTCAAGGAAAGACTATGTCAACTGATCCGCAATTTCCACAAACAGAAAATAATGGTATCGCTGTATACAGTAACAATGCTGAAGCTATTGGTAATACACCACTGATTCGTATAAACCGTGTAATTCAATCTGCTGCAACAGTATTGGCAAAAGTGGAAAGTCGTAACCCTGCTTTTTCAGTAAAATGCCGTGTTGGTGCAGCATTAGTTGCAGATGCAGAGGCAAAGGGTTTACTTAAAGCGGGTATGCATATTGTTGAGCCAACGAGTGGTAATACCGGTATTGCTTTGGCATTTGTAGCAGCTGCAAAAGGCTATCCTATTACGTTGACTATGCCTTCAAGTATGAGTATTGAACGTCGTAAAGTGTTAAAGGCTTTAGGTGCTCATCTCGTCTTGACAGATCCAGCTAAAGGTATGAAAGGGGCTATTGATGAGGCTCAGCGTTTAGTCGATGAGCAACCAGAACTCTACTATTTACCACAACAGTTTGAAAACCCTGCAAACCCTGCGATTCATGCGGCTACAACAGGCCCTGAAATCTGGAAAGCAACAGGTGGTAAGGTGGATATTTTGGTCGCTGGTGTAGGTACAGGTGGTACGATCAGTGGTATCTCTCGTTACTTTAAGCAAGAAAAACAGCAACAACTTTATTCAGTCGCTGTAGAACCAGCAGAGTCTGCAATTATTACTCAACATCGCCGTGGTGAAGATTTGACACCTGGCCCACATAAAATCCAAGGAATTGGTGCGAACTTTATTCCTAAAAACTTAGACTTGGATTTGGTTGATGAAGTAATTGCAATTCCTGGTGAAGATGCTTTGACTTGGGCACGTAACACCGCCAAACAAGAAGGTATTTTAGTCGGTATTTCAAGTGGAGCTGCACTAGCAGCCGCTGCTCAATTGGCAGCACGTCCTGAAAATGCAGGTAAAAATATTGTGGTAATTCTACCAGATAGCGGAGAACGATATTTATCTTCAGTATTATTTGAAGATATTTCTGCTGATTAAGTCAAAGAAATGTTGCATAGAAAGGTCCGAATAGCGGGCCTTTTTAAATAGGTAATTTCTAATATCAAACGAATTATATGAAGATGAATTGTTGATATTGGTGACCAAGAGTAGCTCTGGATTAAATATAATATACTCATTATTAAGTTAATGATTTGCTGTTTTACCTAGCTTATGAATTCATCAGATTTTTCTTTAAATTATAGTTATTCAAGTAAAGTGTAGAGTTTATTGTTTTTTACATTACTTAAATTATTGAATGAATAAAGCAGATGCGCGACGAGATAATTACCTAAATTTCTCGTTGCGTATCCTAGGCGTTTATACAGTCGAATAAGAACATTTCAAGATCTTCGATTTCATCAATCCACTCAGTGACTTCTTCAGCGATTCTGCGTTCAGCCTCATTAGCATTCTTCGGGGGATTGGCCATCCATAAAAGATCATTAACATCTTTTTTTCGCTTATCCATTTCACTAAAGATATGACCATTGCGCTCTTTCATATCACAAAATAGATCGGCTTGGATCTGCAAGTTGCCTAGTTCAGAATTCGTCAAAAGGTGATGCAGCTGCTGTGGCGTCATACCCACTATAGGATGTTCTTGCCATTGATTGGTTAACCATGTCACTTCGGCTGTTTGATTGGCTTAGAGTGCGGACAAATCTTGCTTTTTAAAAGAGGGATTTTTTTTAGACATGATGCAAAAATACTGAGTGGATTTTGCATCATATTGATCGATTAAAAATGATTTAAGCAGTCGGAAGTGCTTCCGCCGATTTAAAGCGATTTTAGCGCTATTTAAATCAAGCACGATTCATTTATGCTGAATCACTTCAAAAGCGCTAAAAACCGATTTATAAAGATTTATAAATCTATAAACATGCTGACTCAGTAATTAGTAATGATGAGTTCCTGTTTTTAAGCACGCCCAGTACCAGAATTACCCACTGAATATTTAATTTTAGTCGTGTCAATATTTAAACTTTTAAATCCTGCACGCATGTCGGTATGATCATTAATTGAAAACATGATTTTACTTTTGCAACTTTGCATTAGTTAATGCCATTTTTATGGCTAATATCTTCCAAAAAAATGAAATCAGGAAGTACTCCAAGCACAGCAAAAGATAAGATTTAACTGTGCATGGCCATTTATCGATTAAATTCCTTTTTCGTATTCTTCATTACTGAGTAGTTTTTCAACATCTGCTAGATCATTGGCTTTAATTTTATAAATCCAGCCCTTGTCATAGGGAGCGTCATTGATAAAATCTGGATCATCTTCCAAAGCTTCATTTACAGCAACAATGACACCGCTCACTGGCGCATGAATGTCTGATGCAGTTTTGACGGATTCTAATACTGCAACGGCTTCTCCAGCAGTAACTTCACGGCCAACTTCCGGTAATTCGACATAAACTAAATCACCTAAAGCATCTTGTGCATGATCAGTAATACCGGTAATGACTAAATCATTTTCAATTTTGACCCATTCATGAGTAGCTGCATATTTTAAAGTTGCAGGGTGATTCATTGTTGACTCCTTGACACCGTGTGGTCTGGTAAAACTTTGAGGCTGTTCTTAACAGCGCATCAGTTATACAGTGATTTTTAATGAAAAAAAAGCTTATAAATAGGGGTCTTTACGCCAACTGCTTGGACTACGACCACTCCAGCGTTTAAATGCGCGACTAAAATTTGCGACATCTGAATAGCCAAGTTCATCTGCTATTTGTTCCAAGCTATAGTCAGTTCGTGACAATAGTGAAGTGGCATGACGGTAACGTACTTCATCAACCAAATTGGAAAAAGATGTTCCTTCTGCTGCCAATTGGCGTTTGAGCGTACGATCAGACATGTGCAAATGGCTAGCAACGCTTTCAATATTTAAATAGTGTTGTTCTGAGTGAGTCAAAATATCACGGACACGCATTGCTAAACGGCGACGTTCTCCCATCGCTGAGAGTTCAGCCTCGCATTGGTTAATGGCGATTTGACTGGCGATTGGGTCGGCATTGACCATCTTTAATCCTAAGTATTTTTTATCAAAACTTGAAATTAGGTGAGGTTGATCAAAGCGCAAAACAGAATCTGGCATGATTTTAAGATATTTCTCAAAACCTTGTGGTTGTGGAAAATCAAAGTCCATACTAAATTGTAGATCATTCATGCCTGTTAGTGCCTTGCCCATGGTGACGATCCCAAAGGTTAAAGCCAGAACGATTTCAGTGCGCAGTGGTTCCAGTGTAATTTCACACTGTAATTGTAAAGTGGCATTTTCTTCAAAAGTAGAAAAATATAACTGCAAAAATGGCATGCGCAACAATATAAAGCGGTTCGCTAAAACTAAAGCTTCTGTAATATTTTCTGCCGTCATAATCGCATAGCCAATAAAACCATGAATCGAAATACGCATTTGTGCGCCGAGTTGGTAGCCTAAACTACTTTCACCCGTAAGTTTCAATGCATACTTCATGAGTTCATTGGCGATAGGTGCAGGGATGCGATAATTCGGATCTGCTAAAGTTTCACTATCAAAATTAAATGGCGCAAATAAAGTTTCAGCGTTATATCCCCAACGCGAAACGACATCTAATAAGAGCAGTCCATAGACGCCTGGTATTCCTTGATCTTGACGGTTTGCCACCATGTTTATCTGCCTTGCTTACTCGATCGATTTGAATTTGACTTATCTTGGGTTACATATTGTCATAGTATGACAAACACAACTAAAAATATTGTCAAACAGTCCTGTCCTGACAGAGTTTAAATTCTTTTTTAAATACTACAACCTTTGTTGTTGAAATGAGCAGTACATCACCATGTTGATTTTTAGCCTGTGTGATGTAAGTTACGATCCCCCGATCACTTTTAGATTTGGATGGGTGAATGGCTACAATTTCTACATCGACATGAATAAAATCACCAGGGCGTGTAGGTTTTGGCCAACGTAAACTGGTTTCGGAGCCGATTAAACCATGAGCAATAGGTAGACATTCAGTCCAGAGACGCATTGTCACGGCTGAAGTATGCCAACCACTAGCAGCAATACCTTGAAAAATAGGATGTTCTTCAGCTGCATCTTCATCCATATGAAAGACCTGTGGGTCATATTTTCCTGCAAAACTTTTAATTTCCTCTAAGGTCATTTCATAGTTTTGGCTTTGAAAACGATCACCCACTTTGAGGTCTTCTAAGTACAACATGTCCAATTCCTTTGTTTGCTGTTTACAACATAAAAAAGCAACCTGAAAGCAGGTGCTTAGTCTAAATCTTTACTTGGCTGATCTTGTTCTACAATAAAGCCACCTGTCTGACGTTTCCATAGTTTGGCATAAATACCATCCTGTGCCAGTAGCTCTTCATGCGTACCTTGCTCGGCAATTCGGCCCTGATCCAAAATAATCAGGCGATCCATTTCAGCAATGGTTGAAAGACGATGTGCAATAGCAATCACCGTTTTACCTGACATCAGCTGATTTAAGCTGGATTGGATTGCTGCTTCAACTTCAGAATCAAGTGCGCTAGTTGCCTCATCTAAAATTAAGATAGGTGCATCTTTAAGGAAAACACGAGCAATTGCAATACGTTGGCGTTGACCACCAGACAGTTTTACACCACGCTCACCAACATAGGCTTCATAACCTGTTTTACCACGTAAGTCACTAAGTGTATGAATGAAATCATCTGCTTCCGCTTTCTTCGCAGCCTCATACATCTCTTGATCACTGGCTTCTGGACGACCATATTTGATGTTTTCGGCCACAGAACGATGTAATAAAGAGGTATCTTGGGTGACTAATGCGATGTTTTTACGCAAACTATCTTGAGTGACATCAGCAATATTTTGCCCATCTATACTGATACTGCCATGATTTAACTCATGAAAATGCAACAACAATTGGATGAGTGTGGATTTTCCTGCACCAGAACGGCCAACAATACCAATTTTCTCACCAGCTTTGATGTCGAGACTAAGGTGGTCAACTATATTTTTTTGTCCATCGTGGTAAGCAAAACTCACTTGGTCAAATTTGATTGCTCCATGATTTACATTTAGTTCTTTAGCATCTGCTTTATCTTGAATATTAATGGGCTTACTCATGGTTTTCATACCATCTTGAATTGTTCCAATATTTTCAAATAAAGAAGAAGTTTGCCACATGATGAACTCAGCCATACTGTTGAGTTTGAGGATCATTGCAGTGGTTGCAGCAATCACACCAAGAGCAGCCTGACCATTTAACCAAAGATAAACAGCTGTACCCAGTACGCCAAAGAAAAGCACAATAGTAAGTAAGTTGGTGCTGATCTCAAATAATGTTCCCAAACGCATTTGTTTATAAACAGTGTGCATAAACAATTGCATAGACTCTTTCGCATATTGGCTTTCTCGTCCAGCATGTGCAAAGAGTTTGACGGTCTGAATATTGGTATAGGCATCAGTCACTCGGCCTGTCATAACAGCACGTGCATCTGCTTGCTTTGCAGAAATACGACCTAAGCGTGGAATGAAAAATAAAGCTGATGCAATAAATAATACCAACCAGAGCAGGAGAGGTAACAATAAGATGGGTGAAATAGCGCTGAGTACTACGCTGATGGTAATAAAATAGATCAGTACATAAGTCAGCATATCGCCTAAAATAAGCCAAAACTCTCTCACAGCAAGTGAGGTTTGCATGACCTTGGCAGATAAACGTCCAGCAAAATCTTGATGGAAAAACTCTACACTTTGTAACAAGAGCAAATTGTGTAATCGCCAACGAATACGCATTGGAAAACTGCTATATAAAATTTGATGACGAATAATTGATTGTGCACTGGCAAAGAGAATATTCGCCAATAAAAATCCAGCTAGAATGATGAGATTTTCACGATGTGAGCTTAAAAAAGTTTCAGGTTGAGATTGGCTTAACCAGTCAACCAATTGTCCAATTTTGGCAAAAAAAAGTGCTTCAAAGCTGGCAGCAGCAGCGGTAAGTAACACCAATAACAACAAATAAGGTTTCACCCCAGTTGCTGATTGCCAGACAAAAGCAAAAAATGTTCGTGGTAAGGGGGTGTTAAGGTCTTTGCTTGGATAGGGATCAACTCGCTTCTCAAACCATTGCAGCATGTATTTAATCCTGATAGCTATTGCATAAAATCGAAGTATCTAATTTAAATCTAATAAATTTAAATAGTTAAGGTGATAGTCAAAACTTTTTTAAATATTATATCGAACTTTAAAAAAGCAACACCTTAGCCTTTGCAGCATAGCAGAAAATGAGTATGAAAAAGCTGAGTTATCATTAGAAAAAAATTGAAATTTTAATTGATAAGGCGCTTATTCACTGCTGCTTTTTTCATGTCTAAACAGAGGCTGATTTGAGGCTCTTTTGAATGAGTTCATCATATAACTTTACTTATAATGCACATAAATTGCTTTGGAAATTAGGTTAAATATTGCTTTGAAGTTCCAATTAAAAAATAAATCGATATGCATTACGCCAATGGTGAATTTACAAATGGAAGGTTTTGAAGTGGTTTTATGGATACTTGGTGTGCTTTTTGGAAGCGTGGTTATTATTGGCTCTGTCTTGTTGTCTACAGCGATCTATACCAAGCGTCTAAAGATAATTGACCAACAGGCAACAGCATCGGAGGATCGGTACAATAGTATGCCTTGGCATGTAATGAATGGTGATCAAGATGTTTCATCAAGCCAAGACAGTTACTCATCATGTGATACGCAAAGTAGTGACAGTTCATCTTGTGATAGCAGCTCTTCATCAGATTAATTCAAGTTAATGCACTTTGGGACTTAGCCTGTCATAAGTTGTATTTAAATTAATGAGTTAAAATTAAATTGATCATTTGACTGTTGCTTCTGGATATGACATATTTTTAGAGGATTCAATGAAGTTATAGCAATTCAATCGTTAAGCTTTACTGATTAAAGCTTAGCATTGATAGCCAAATAACAACGTGATATTTGTCTTGGTAACAGTCAGCTAAAAATGCTCAATTAAATAATGAAGAGTATTATTTAGATCCTACCGGAGTTATAAAAACATGCCTAAAAGTTTTGCTATTCGATTTGCTGCTGTACTACTTTTGGTTCTAATCGTCGCAACGGTTGGAATTGAACTTTCAACAGCTGGGGAAAGTACAGTAGTTATGTGGATTTTTGCAGTTCCATTTATTCTTGCCATACCTATTTTAACTTCTGTAGTACTGGCTAAAAATGATGAATTGGAAATACCTGCGAGTAAATAAACTTTATAAATCATAGTTTTTAGATTGTAGTAAAAGGGACTTCGGTTCCTTTTTTATTTTATTAAATGAATAGGTTATAGATTGAGATTTTATTATTTCTTGTAAAACAGGCACCAACTATAGTAAGCGCTGTTTCAATCAAGAATTTAAAATAATTATACTTATACGCTTTAAGTCTTAGTTGGGTGCTCTTTTCTTATTGGTCATTAAGATGCCAATAAAACTTAATGCTCCACCCATATACATTGATGTGCTAATTTGTTCATCTAAGATGAAGTATGAAAGTATGAGAGCAAATAAAGGCACGAGATAATTAAAAATAATTGTACGAGCAGCTCCAATTTTTTCAATTCCTTGTGCGTACCAAATGAAAGCCAATACAGTGGCCAGACTACCCAAATAAAATAGAGCGAGCCAAATGTTTAAACCAAAGTTTAACTGTGGAATGGATTTGAATTGAATTAAGGTATAAATGAATAAAAAAAAGGTTCCCCATATGGTTGAATATGTAATGGTAGTGAGAGCAGAATTTGTATGGACCAATTTTGCAAATAAGGTATAAATCACCCAACTGAATATAGCGGTGAGCATCATCCATTCACCCTGACCAAAAGACTGATCTATTTGAGTAAATAAATGTCCTTGAGTAATCACAATGAAGGTCCCTAACAAAGCAAGCATGGCACCACAATAATTAAAATAGCTGAGTTTTTCTTTAAAAAAGATTCGGGCTGCGATTAGCGTCAACACAGGGGTCAGGCTTACAAATAGCGCAGTTCGACTCGCTGGCATCTGGGCAAGTGCCGCAAAGAATGACAAATTGTAAAGCGTAACACCTGTTAATCCCATAACAGCTGTAATTGCTAATTGGTAAAGATTGAGTTTAGCAATTGAGCCTTCATAGCAAAACATCAAACCAAGTAAAAGTAATGATGCTATTAGAAAGCGAATTAGAGCCGCAATGGGTGCTGGAATTTCTGAAGCAATCATTCGCCCTGCGATAAAGGTTCCACCCCAGAGTAAGGCGACGCAGATTAATTTTAAATAAATCGTAAAATCGAGATAACGATTGAGTTGGCGTAACATATATATTGGCGATCAATTGAGAATATTTAAATATTACAGCTCATGGCTACTCATGATAAAATGAGCATTTACTCATGGCGAAAAGTAATGACTTTAGTTCAATTAGAGGTTTTTGCGCGTTTAGCTGAATTAAAAAGTTTTACTTTAACTGCAAAGCAATTGGATGTTTCCCAGTCAGCAATTTCTCACGCCTTGAAGGTATTAGAGCAGCAGTGGCAAGTACAGTTGTTCTATCGAAATAATAATGAAGTTGAACTCACAGCTATAGGTTATGAACTCGCAGTTTATGCTAAAGAGATTTTAAATAGTGCAGTTGCGTTGAAACAAAAAATAGCTGATATACATGATCTTAAAACTGGAAAAATCATTATTGGCTCATTCGGTGCTTCTTCTTCAAATGTTTTATTACCGATGATTTTAGAAAAGTTTAGCCGCCAATATCCATCAGTAGAGATTATGATTGAAGAGGGAAGTGATAAACAAATAGCACAGTGGATTGTTGAGCGTAAGATTGATATTGGTTTTGTGGTTTTACCAGAAGAGCGCTTCGATTATTACCCGCTTATTGAAGACACTTTTGTAGCGCTTGTTCACAAGGACCATGTACTGTCTAAAAAAACACATGTGACTTTAGAGCAGTTAGCACAATTTCCCTTTTTAATGACTGCAGCAGGTAGTCAACAATATATTCATGCACTGTTTCAGCAGGCAAGTATTAACCCGCAGATCAAAGGGCATTTTTCCCAAATTTTAAGTATCATCCATATGGTCAATAATCAAATGGGGGTTTCTATTGTCGCTGATTTAGCTTTGGACCATCATTTACTTAAGCATTATCCTCACGTGGTTAAATTGCCGCTATCGCCCCATGTTAAACGTTCAATAGCACTGGCTGTGAAAGATAAAAATCAAATTTCCCCATTCGTACATGCATTTATTGTTGCCGCGCAAAGCATTTGAAATTTTGTTTGCTTGTTAATTGTTGAATTTGTACTGTGGTTTTTCAGGATGTATAAAGCAACTGAAAATGATCTGTTTATAGTTTTAAATAGTTAAATAATCTAATTAAAAATATATCAATTGATGAAATGATGATGGTTTCAACCGTTTTTTAGTCGTTTAAATTCATGTCTTCTCATTGATAAAGATTTAGCTGTTAAAACGGTAAAGTTTAAGTATTATAGCGCCTAGCGGAGGATTTATATGAAACAGTTATTTGTGATCTTAACAGTGGCGCTCGGTTTAAGTGCTTGTGCTGAAAAGAAACCAGCGACGCCTGAAGAAAAGTGGAAAGGTTATTGTACTAGTATTGGTAATGCTGCACGTACTATCGCTTTAGATCGTCAAAATGGTATTACCAAACAAGAAGCACTGGATTACGCAAATAAACTTACAGATCAAACCACGAAAGGTTTTGTGCTTCAACAGGTAGAGACTATATACGCCTTTCCTGCTGACCAGCTAAAGGCAGACAAAGAAAAAGTGCGTGATCAATTTAAACAGCAGGCCTATGAGATTTGTGTTAACACACCACATGATCCAAATAAAATGCCAGACTATAAGCCATTCTAATAATTAGATTTTATTCGGTAGATGACGGCTGGAATGTAAAGTTTCAGCCGTTTTGTTTTAAATAATACATATGAAAAATATAGCAAAACAAATCTAAATATTGAATAATAAATCGTCAAAATAAAAAAACTGAGGTGTTGTCATGGATGTCATCGCTTATGTACATAACGCAGACTTATTGGTTGAGGAGGAGGGCCACGTTGCAGTGATTGCTGGCAGCCACTATGTACTCAGTGTGGGTGATCGAGTATATATACAACAATTAATAGACGAGAGTGCGCAAATTTACCAAGTGAAAATCTCGTTTCTCAGTGCAGCTCATATCATGCTGCATGAAGATGAAATGCAAGTGAAGTTTCAAGGTAATCGAGAACGCCTACAACACTATTTAGATCATAAAAATTGCATCGGTGTTGAATAATTCGGCAGTTAGATTGTAAGCATATTAAACTAAAGTGGTGTTTTAAAACGCCATTTTTTCTGTTGATGTCATATTAAGTGAAGGAAATACTCTAAAAGGGTATATAATCCAATGAATTAGCTATAGATATGCAGTGAGCTGTTACACGGTGTCCATTTATTTATGAAATAATGATCATCACGAATAAACACGCTGTCTGGATTAACTTTTGCATTGATTTTTAGTAGTATTTACACGTCCATATTATCTATGAAGCTTACAAAGCAGGAACTCATGGATAATTTTTTAAAAAAAGAGGAATAACATCGTGCTACAAGCTTACCGCCAACACGTTGAAGAACGTGCCGCACTCGGAGTCCCGCCGAAACCACTTGATGATGCTCAAACTGCTGACCTCGTTGAATTGTTAAAAAATCCTCCAGCTGGTGAAGAAGCATTCTTGGTAGATTTGCTTGAAAACCGTGTACCAGCAGGTGTTGACCAAGCTGCATATGTAAAAGCTGCTTTCTTAGCTGCGCTTGCAAAAGGTCAAGCGACTTCGCCTTTAATCTCTAAAGAGCGTGCAGTTTACTTATTGGGTACGATGTTAGGTGGTTATAACGTCGCTCCTTTGGTTGAATTGCTTGACGATGCAGAGCTTTCTAGTCTTGCGGCTGAAGCATTGAAGAAAACTTTACTTGTATTTGATGCGTTCCATGATGTTGCTGAAAAAGCAAAAGCGGGTAATGCTAATGCACAAGCAGTAATGCAGTCTTGGGCTGACGCTGAATGGTTTACTTCACGTAAAGACGTTCCAGAAGAAATCAAACTTACTGTATTTAAAGTGACTGGCGAGACAAATACTGATGACTTGTCTCCAGCTCAAGATGCATGGAGCCGTCCAGACATTCCGTTACATGCGAACGCAATGTTGAAAAACGAACGTGATGGTATCAACCCTGAAAAACCAGGTGAAGTTGGTCCATTAAACCAAATTAAAGAACTTGTTGCTAAAGGCAACCAAGTTGCTTACGTTGGTGATGTAGTTGGTACAGGTTCTTCTCGTAAATCTGCAACTAACTCAGTTCTTTGGTTCTTTGGTGACGAAATTGCTCACATTCCGAACAAAAAAGATGGCGGTGTATGCTTAGGTTCTAAGATTGCTCCGATCTTCTTTAATACAATGGAAGATGCGGGTGCTTTACCTGTAGAAATCGATGTCAACAACATGAACATGGGTGACGAAGTTACTCTTAAAATTGATCATGCTGCTGCAAAAGTTACTGCATTTAAAGACGGCGCTCAAATTGCTGAAGCTGACTTGAAAACTCCAGTACTTCTAGACGAAGTACGTGCTGGTGGTCGTATTAACTTGATCATTGGTCGTGGTTTAACAGCTAAAGCGCGTGAGACTCTTGGTCTTGCTCCATCTACATTGTTCCGTACACCAGTTCAACCAGAAAACTCTGGTAAAGGCTTTACTCAAGCTCAGAAAATGGTTGGTCGTGCATGTGGTCTTCCAGAAGGTCAAGGCGTACGCCCAGGCACTTACTGTGAACCTAAAATGACAACTGTAGGTTCGCAAGATACTACAGGTCCAATGACTCGTGACGAATTGAAAGACTTAGCTTGCTTAGGTTTCTCTGCTGATCTTGTTATGCAATCTTTCTGTCACACAGCTGCATATCCAAAACCAGTTGACGTACAAATGCAACACAGCCTACCAGACTTCATTATGAACCGTGGTGGTGTGTCTCTACGTCCAGGTGACGGTATTATTCACTCTTGGTTAAACCGTATGCTTCTTCCAGATACAGTTGGTACTGGTGGTGACTCACATACTCGTTTCCCAATTGGTATTTCTTTCCCTGCAGGTTCTGGTCTCGTAGCATTTGCTGCTGCAACTGGTGTTATGCCACTTGATATGCCTGAATCAGTATTGGTGAAATTCAAAGGTAAAATGCAGCCTGGTATCACTCTACGTGATCTAGTACATGCTATTCCTTACTATGCAATCCAAGCTGGTGATTTAACTGTTGAGAAAAAAGGTAAGAAAAACATCTTCTCTGGTCGTATCTTAGAGATCGACTTGACTGAAATGGAAACTGACCTAACAGTTGAACAAGCATTTGAACTTTCTGATGCTTCTGCTGAGCGTTCTGCTGCTGGTTGTTCAATCACTCTTTCTGAAGAGAAAGTTGCTGAATACCTACAATCTAACATCACAATGTTGAAGTGGATGATTTCTCAAGGTTATGGCGATGCACGTACTATGGCACGCCGTGTTGAGAATATGGAAAAATGGTTAGCGGATCCAAGCTTGCTCAAAGCTGATGCTGATGCTGAATACACTAAAGTGTATGAAATCGATCTTGCTGACATCAAAGAACCTGTTCTTTGCTGCCCGAATGACCCAGATGATGCTAAATTGCTTTCTGACGTTCAAGGCGTGAAAATTGACGAAGTATTCGTTGGTTCTTGTATGACTAACATTGGTCACTTCCGTGCAGCTGGTAAGTTACTTGATAAAGTACCAGGTGGTTCATTGTCTACTCGTCTATGGTTGGCTCCACCAACACGTATGGATGAGCGTCAATTGATGGAAGAAGGTTTCTATAACATCTATGGTAAAGCAGGCGCACGTACTGAAATGCCAGGTTGTTCACTTTGCATGGGTAACCAAGCACGTGTTGCTCCAAATACGACTTGTGTATCTACTTCTACACGTAACTTCCCGAACCGTTTAGGTCAAGGCGCTAACGTTTACTTAGCTTCTGCTGAGCTTGCATCTGTTGCAGCTGTGTTAGGTAAATTACCAACACCTGCTGAATATCAAGAATATGCAGCTCAAATTGACAGCATGTCAGCTGACATCTATCAATACTTAAGCTTCGATAAAATGAGTGATTATACTGATGCAGCTGCTGACGTTGACACTAAGAAAATCGCTGCTGCTCAATTGTCTTAATTGATGGTCTGAGTAAAGTATGAAAAATCCTGCTTTCGAGCAGGATTTTTTTGTTTTAATTTTCACACTTAACTTATTTTAAGATAGGGTGAACCGTAAGATGTAGCGCTCACTTTTATAAAGAGTTGTAAAAAAGAACTGCGAAATCATTGTTTTTAGATTTTGAGTGGTATAATGCAGGCAACTACATCTAGTTTTGACTGGAGACGATGATGCTATTCTTTTCAACAGAACGTCAGATTCGTAAAAAGTTGTTGGACCAAACGGACAATTGTAAATATATCCGTGAAGATGCTGATCCCGAAAAAGTAGTTGCTGAGACGATGCGTTTAGTGCAACTTGAATTAGCACGTAAGCGTGAAGCACGTTTAATTGAAAACCTTCAAATGACTAATGATTGAAGTTAATGAATGGATTATTATTTGCTCTTAGCGTCATTGTTATTGGTTATATTTATCAAAATCGCAATTTAGTCACCAAATATTCAACATCAGAAATTCCTGCACATCATTTATATTATAAAAGTGCAATTACAGGCTTTATTTTTTTCTCCATTGGCTTTGTTTTTACTTTCCTCATATTGTTTAAATTTTCATTAATTGAATATCATCAAGATATAAATGTTATTGAAAATATAAGCTTTTTTCCTGATCTTAAAATCTTATGGGTACTAAGTTTTTGTCATGCATTAGTTTTTTGCTTATTGTTTGTATGGCTTAAAAATTATATTTTGCTGCGTGGAATAGATCGGGTCAATAACATTAATAAAATTTATGCAATGACCTTAACTACGCCATTGGATAAGTTGTTAAATGATTCAGCTTTTCTTACTGAAAGTGATTTTAAAAATAAAATTGTGATGTTGAGCATGGACGATAAAAAAGTCTATGTAGGCACCGTATATCCTGATCGAAAAATCTTTGAACGATTTTTATATGGTCAAACTGAGTTTATCTTTTGTCCGATGTATAGCGGTTATCGACAAAAAGAAACCATGGAACTTGTGATTACCACAGATTATTTAAAGGATCAAAACAGCGACCATCTTAAATATCAGGTGATTCTGAATCGTAAAAATATAGTTTCTGCAACAAAAGTTGATTTAGATACGCTTTTTGATTTTATGGAACGTGATGTTTTTCTAAATAAGCTGCGCTACGTTTCTAGTAAAAAACTTCCTGTTATGGTGATTATGAAAACCAAAAACATATATATTGGTCATTTGGCTGATAATATGTCGAATTATTCAACGTTAACAGATGTATCCCATATTGGCATTAAGCTGGCTTATCAATGTATTTATGAGCGGGATCAAATCAAGATCACCCAAAACTATGACTTTAGAACAACTAAAGATCTGTACTGTCACTTAAGTTTTAGAGAAGTTGAGAGTATTTGGTTTAGAACCAAACCTGAAGATATATGGCTACAAGAGAAGTCAGTTGCAGCAGAAATGTTATTTAAGATGTTTGAACATCAATTGCTGGATCATCGTGAAGTGAGCACAAATATGAATGACTCACCAACGATGACAAATGAATAAATAAGGTGGATTTACCCAGCACTTTATTTGACTGGATGAAGTAAAAATTTAAGCAGGAGCGCTGTAACAAAGCCCGCACTTAACCCCCCAACAGCACCAAGCAACAGAATAATGCTGATATAAGTCGAAAACTCAGAGCTTAGGTTTGCAACATAGAAATATGCAAAAAGCGTTGCCCATAACGCAGAAATCACAAAGCCAATAACACTCATCCAAAATATCTTATAAGTATGACTTTTATCTTGTGGCATGAACTGCTTGTTAAAAATAATACCAATCAGCGTTGCGGGTAAAAAGTATAAAGTTAGACCTAATAGCGAAAATCGCACAATCATATAGGCAACATCGCTAAAACTATATGCTTGATAACTAAATAAACCTACGATAAGTGCCACAATAAACGTGGAAAATAATGGGGAAATGGTAAAGGTAGTGACCATCAATATTGTTTGTTTGGTACTGCGATCAGACATTGAGGACGAGCTCCAACAAAATAAATGGATAATCTTTTTAGCAATACGATATCCATTCAGTGGCAATGTTTTAGATATAAAAAATTGAGTAAATCTAGTACTCATCATAAAGCTTAAAGCAATGTTTGAATAGCGTGTTTTAAGGGTTAGTTTTAAAGTATTGCTATAAAATTATGCCAGTCATTGATTGTTTTAAAATTCTTACCTCTAGATAAATAAATATGCCTCAACCAGTACAGTTGAGGCATATTGGCTTTAGGGTGATGTTACATGCTCGGGGTTTCGATTGGGCGCATGTCAAAAATCAAAACTTCAGCATTGCTTGCATGAGTTAAACTGAGTTTTCCAGCTTCACGGATACGTGCAGCATCACCTGCATGAAAGATTTTTCCATTAATTTCTATACTGCCCCTAGCAACATGAACATAGGTATAGCGATGCTCTGGCATGGTATATTCTGTAGTCTCTTCACCATCAAATAAACCAGCATAGATATTAATGTCTTGTTTGATTGCCAATGTTTTTTCACCACCCTGAGCAGAAATCATCAGGTGTAGTTTGCCCCGTTTATCATCAGGGTGAATATGGACTTGCTGATAACTAGATGCAGTATTCACTTCATTGGGTACAACCCAAATTTGTAGAAAGTGGACTTGTTCATGATGGGAGTGATTAAATTCACTGTGCGCGATACCACTGCCTGCGCTCATTAATTGAATATCACCTGGAATAATTACTGAGCCAGTTCCCATAGAGTCTTTGTGTTCAAGCGCACCATCTAATACATAAGAAATAATTTCCATATTACGATGTGGATGTGTGCCAAAACCTTTTGCAGGAGCAACTGTATCATCATTTATTACCAGCAAATCAGAAAAACCGACTTGTTTAGGGTCCCAGTAGTTGGCAAATGAAAATGTATGGTGTGATTTTAACCAACCATGATTTGCAACACCACGATCTGCAGCTAAACGCATATCAAACATTATTTTTCTCCGCATTTAATTTCTCATTGTTGGCTATTGTATTGTAGTAAATTCAACAAATAAGTAGTAAAAATAGAAAGATTGGTGTGGTTTTTAGAACGATGAACACCGTGAATATTTTTAATTAGATAGACATGTTTTACTTTAAGGAGGATTTGAAACAATGCAATTCATCGATAGGATCATCGCATTAGAATTGAGTTTACATACATATTCTGCACAGAGGAATGATTCTGTTTGGTTGGATAAAGTGTTACATCAAGATTTTCACGAGATAACAAAGTCGGGAGATTTAGTCAGTAGATCAGAAGTGATAGCTGCTTTGTTAAGCGAAGACGATGTCGTTGAATATCATGGGTATGATTATCAACTGATGAATGTAACTCAGAGTAGTGTGATTTTAATTTATAAAACACAAATGGCCAAAAATCCTATACCCACTTTACGTTCTTCACATTGGATTTTAAATGCATTAGGGGAGTGGCAACTGATATTTCATCAAGGAACAATATCTAGAATTACAGAATCTTAAGTTGAAGTGAAGTGAGTCTGTGATTTTATCCCGATGAGTTTAAAAAAATATGACACTTTTTCTGAGGTGAACCGTCTTTATGTATGAAGGATTTAATTTTTCTACTTTGATGGGTCACCTATGAACAAGAAAAAAATGTTGAAACGAAATGCAACAACGAATTTAGTTCTTGCTATTCGCAGTGTAATGTTTGGTATCTGTATTGCTTCTAGTGCTGTAGGGCATGCTGAACAACACGCTCAACAGTATCATGTAAATGCAGGTTCATTGGGAACAGCATTATCTACTTTTGCAGTACAGTCTGGTATTTCATTATCATTTGATCCTGCTCTTACACAAGGGTTGAGCAGCCATGGTTTAAATGGTCGATATGGGATTGAACAGGGTTTTGCTGAGTTACTCAAAAATACATCTTTAACCATTTTAAAAAACCCAGAGGGTACTTGGTTTGTTGTTAAGAAAAATGAGGTTAAAGATTTAGCAGTAGAAACTGTAAAATCAGCGCAGGGTGATGAAACCAATCGAGTAGTTTTACCCACGATTGTGATGACAGCAAACCAGTTAGGTGAAATTACAGAAAATTCAGGTTCTTATACCCCAGGAAAAATTGCGACAGCAACGCGTTTAGTCTTGTCACCCAAAGAAACACCACAGACGATTAGTGTTGTGACTCGACAAGAAATGGATGATTTTAATCTGACCTCGATTGATGATGTAATGAATCATAATCCTGGTGTGAGTATCGTTACATATGACAGTGAGAGAACTGAATACTATGCGCGGGGTTTTGCGATTCAAAACTTCCAATATGATGGTATACCTATGAGCTATGATTCAAGATTTGCCGCAGGTAATACTTTAAGTGATATGGCGTTTTATGATCGAATTGAGATTTTAAAAGGGGCCACAGGTTTACTGACAGGAGTGGGTGATCCGGGGGCAACCATTAACTTAATTCGTAAAAAACCGACCAAGGACTTTCAAGGAAGTTTTTCCGCTGGTGTAGGCTCTTGGAATAAGTACCGTGCAGATCTTGATGTTGGTGGAGCATTAAATGAGGATGGAAGCATACGTGCACGTGGTGTTGCTTCGTATCAATATAAAGAATCCCAATTGGATCGCTATGAGCGAAAAACACCAGCATTTTATGGCGTAATAGAAGCTGATCTTACCGATCGCACATTATTAACCGTGGGTGCAGATTATCAAGATAATAATCCCAAAGGATCTACTTGGGGAGGAATCCCAATTTATAATGCCAAAGGCGAGTTTAATAAAATGCCTCGGGGCTATAACAATAGTGCTCAATGGAGCAAGTGGGAGCAATATACGCGTACAGTTTTCTCAACGCTTGAACATAAGTTTGACAATGAGTGGTTAGTGAAACTACAGCTCAATCATCAAATTAATGGTTATGACAATGCATTGGGTTCAGTTGCAGGAGGTCATCCTAATCCCGATGATGGTACTGGTGCTTCAATGTGGTTGGGTCGTTATGTTGGCAAAACGGTGAGTAATGCTGCCGATGTATATGCAACAGGGCCTTTTCAATTGTTTGGTCGCACACACGATTTGGTTTTAGGGAGCAGCATTTCTGAAAGTAAATGGAAAAACACCAGTTATGATAGTGAGGCAGGATATCCTGATGCGATAAATGATTATTATCACTGGCAAGGAAATGTTCCAGAGCCACAGTGGTCTCCAATGAAAAGTACCACTGAAGTCACTAAACAAAATGGTCTATATGCAACTGCTCGATTGAATATAACAGATGATTTAAAAGTGATTTTAGGTGGACGTGTAGCAAATTATAAAACACCTGATGTTGATAAATCGGGCATCTTTGTGCCTTATTTGGGGATGACCTACGATTTAAATGATAACTTTGCATTATATACAAGTTATAGCACGATTTTTAAACCACAAACTGCGAAAGATATTAATGAAAAGACGCTAGACCCACAAGAAGGTCGTAACTACGAGCTTGGTATTAAAGGTGAATTTTATGATGGACGTTTAAATGCCAGTTTGGCTTACTTCCAGTTGTTGCAAGATAATTTTGCTGTAGAAAGTGGTGAAAAAACTGCCTCTGGTGATGTTGCTTATAAAGCAATTCAAGGTGTTAAAACCAAAGGTTATGAAATTGAGGTCACAGGTGAAATTCTACCAGATTGGAATTTACATGCTGGATTTAACCATCGTATATCAAAAAATCAGGGAGAAAAAGTATCTACTCTCAATCCTGAAAATGAGTTTACTTTATATACCAGCTATAAACCAAATCAATGGATTGAAGGTTTAACTCTTGGTGGTGGTGTGCGTTGGCAAGATAAAACATGGGGAGATGTGAGTAATCCTCTTTACTCAAAAGACATTAAGCATGAGGTTTCTGACTACTGGTTAGTCGATGCTATGGCAAATTACACATTGAATGATCAACTTTCATTTAGCTTTAATGTAAATAACTTACTGGATAAAAAATACTACACGATTTTTAGCTGGTATAGCACATATACATGGGGTGAAGGGCGTAACTATAACCTCGGGCTAAAATACAAGTTCTAATTGCTTGAGTTATTGGGATGACTAAAAGGTTAAGTCGCTGTGGATAGCCTTAACCTTTTAAAATCTCTTGGCTTTGATACTTAAATTTGAAAACTAAAATAAGGTAAGTCAGAACTGTGTTTACGCAATCTCTACATTTAATTATTAAAAAAAACAAAAAATAACTCAAATAGCTATTTGTAGTTCAAAAATTGACCAATTGTGTTTCATGAGTTAACGAAGCCTTTTCTTTTTATATTTTTGTATAGACTGATAGAAAACAAAACTTGTGGATTTTTAATGATAAATTTTAAAGATAATATCGTTTATGGTGCAATTTTTGATATGGATGGGACGATGTTTGATACTGAAAGACTTCGGTTTCAAACACTAAAACAAGCATCTCTTGAAATGATCGGAATTGAATTTTCAGACTCATATTTGATGGCATGCTTAGGATTAAGTGCAAGTAGTGCGCATAGGCTGGCACAACAAGAATATGCAGAAGATATTCCTTATAGTGCGATTCGAAAACGTGCAGATGAACTGGAATTAGAAACAGTACGTGAGTTTGGTGTACCGATTAAGAAAGGTTTATTGCAGGTTTTGGAGCGATTACGTAAGTCAGGTTTACGTATGGCTGTTGCGACATCTAGTCGTCGTGCCATTGCAGAAGAATATTTAATCAATGCGAATGTCTATAAATTTTTTGACGTTCTGGTTTGTGGTGATGAAGTTGAACAAGGCAAGCCTCATCCTGAAATTTTTATTCGTGCAGCAAAAAAAATAAATTTAAAACCAAATGACTGTCTAATGTTTGAAGATTCTGAAAATGGTATTCGTTCTGCATATGACGCAGGTGGTATATGTATTTTGCTTAAAGATATTAAAACTCCGAATCAAAGCATGTTAAGTCATGCGAATTATTATTTTGAAAGTATGTATGACTGTTTGGAATGGATTGATCCATATACTGCCGACTTAGAAATGCCCAGCATTGAATCTGCTTTTCCACAAACGCTAAATCAGCTTAGTGTAGGGATACACGGCTTTGGTGCGATCGGTGGAGGGTATATTGCTCAAGTATTATCACATTGGGATGGTTACACGCGTCCAAAACAAATTTATGCCTCGACACGTAACCCTCTATATCGTTCTGCTGTGAATTCATTCGGAGCATATAGTATTCGTTATGGCCAACTTTCTTATGATGAGCGTATTGAAAATATTCATATTATTGATTCAGAAAACATTAAGCAAATGCAAAATATGTACATTGAATCAACCTTACTTGCGATTTGCTTACCTGAAAATGCGCTAGATACAGAGTCAGAAACCATCGCACAAGGTCTTTATGCACGCTATATTGCCCAAGGTGAACAGGTTGCAGAGCCTTTAACTATCATGATTATTTTAAATAAGGTTGGGGCGAAGCACTTATTTCTGAAAAAAATTCGCAATGCACTAATGCAATTAACAGATAAAGACAACGTAGATCAAATCTTAGAACAAAATTATTTCTGCGATACTGTGATCAATCGAATGGTCTCAAGATTGAGTGATCAAAACTTATATCGTCAACTTCTAATCAAATATAATTTTTTAAAAAAATCTCAGTTAACTGATGAAAATACCCATATCAATCTTGAAGATGCAACAGGATTAAGCTCAGCCCAAGAAGTTGAGGCTGCTGCTTATATTGAAGAAATGCAAAGAGAACTTCTGTCTAGTCATGCTTTACAGCAGGTGGATTTGATTTTATTTCATGCAGAAACGGATATGCCAATTTATGTGGAAAATAACAGTCCTGTATTACGTAAAATGCGCCAGATGGTTTTAGTGAATCAGATTGAAGATATTCAGACGATCAAAAATCGTTTGTGGAATGGTATTCATGCGATGGCTGCATGGTATGCAGCGTTATTGGGACATGCAACGATGGGTATTGCAATGGGAGATATTCGTATTGAACAATTTGTAGATCGATTAGTGTATGAGGTCAAACTGGGACTATCTCAACAAATGCCTAGTCGTGCAAAAGAGTTAGATCGTCTAGCGCAAAGTTTTTTAAATATGTGCCAATCCGCCTATAAAGACCCATGTGAACGTGTTGGTCGCGATCCCTTACGCAAGTTACAAGCCAATGAGCGAGTTTTTGCATCTGTTGTTTATAATTTGAATAATGGTTTGAGTTTTTCTCACTTATTAAAAGGGGCAGTATTGGGGTATTTCTATTTTTTAAAGAGTGGTCAACATAATGAAATTGAATTACAACAACACTTGGAGCAGCAATTACAGTTGATGCCTTTAACAGTTGAAGATCAGCAGTACTTGGGTGCGACGATTCAGAAATATTTAACTGAGATTAAGCTCGGTCAAATGGATTTGGTTGATTTCGTTGCTTCAGAGGCAATCATTCATTGATAATGAGCCAGTATGTTGCCTAAACATATGGGCATTAATTTTAGACATCCTTGATAACGCTAGGCTGTCTAAAATTAATGTAAAGAACATCATTTGATCGTAGCTGAGCTTTAGTCAAATTCTAGTTGAAATAGATTCATTCTTTATTGTGAATAGGGTAAGAAATCCAACTATGCCTTAGTTTTTCAGTTTTCCAGACATTGAGCATTGCCTCAGAGGCTGGAAATAAGTTTGCTGGTAATTCTGATAAATCAAACCAAGCCCATTTTTCAAAAATTTCAGGCTCTGTAACTCTAATATGATCTTTTAAATGGTCATCAGATAATTTAGTGGATAGGCCTATAGTTGTATTAATACGGGGTGATGCTTGATCGATCAATAACGTGAAAGCTTTGATATTGGACGCATTTAATTTTAAACCTGTTTCTTCATGGAACTCTCGAGCTGCTGATTGTTCTAAGCTTTCGTTCGCTTCAATCTTTCCTCCTGGAAAACACCATGAGGTTTCTTCTCCAGCTTTAACGCGTAAGCCAAGCAATATTTTCTCTGATGTATCAAATAACATAACGCCAACACCAATAATTGGCGTTAAGGATGAAATTTCACTCATAGCTGACTTCACTTCATTATTTGGAATTTAAAATACTATCACTCGATTTTTTGTCAAGGTATAGAACCAAGGCAATTTTTGTTGCTTATAATGTAAGCATAAATATGCTTGGGTGACCTTATTATAGTTGCTTGAATTATTGTTGCAGTTGAATCTTTTAAGTAAACATATCGTTTTGAATAAAAGTTGTTTATCAACTATATTATTGTGTCTTCGAGTTTTGCAACACGGGTGATGGATGTATAAAGCAATATTCATAGATATTGATGATACTTTACTTGATTTTAATCATGCTTGTCAGTCTGCATTCGACAAAACCATGGATCAGTTTAATCTAGAAAAAAACAAAGCTTACTATGAGTTGTTTTTAAAAATTAATAACATTTTATGGGAGCAGCAAAAAAGAGGGGAGATCTCTGTTCAGGATGTTGTCGATTTACGCTTTAAGCAACTGTTTACATCATTACAGATTGAGCAAAACTACAACTATGTGAGCAATACTTTTCAAGACAATTTAGCGATGGAACATGTCTTAGTCGATGGTGCTTTGGAAATAATTGATTATTTGAGTGGTAAATATAGTGTGTTTGCAGCTTCGAATAGCTTTTTTGAAATGCAGAAGTCACGATTAGAACGTGCTCATTTATTGCCTAGATTTTCAGGTTTATTTATTTCAAACGAGATAGGTTTTGAGAAGCCTGATTTTCGATTTTTTGAAACATGTTTAAATCGAAGTGGTTTTGCAAAGCAAGAAATTTTGTTTGTAGGTGATAGTCTAGAAGCGGATATGAAAGGTGCGGGCAATTATGGATTAGATACCTGTTGGTATAATCCCCATCAGTTGAAAACAGATCTTATGCTGGATATTCAATATACGGTGAATCACCTGTCCGATTTAAAAACTTTTCTATGACCTGCGATTTTTACTTATAACACGGTATAGATGGTGCGTATATTTTAGTCAAAGTGGTTAAGAGGCTCATTTTTACGCCAAAATTACGCCAATTAATTTTAAACTGCTTATTTAGAACAATAAAAAGCCCCATGGTTAGGGGCTAGTCGTATGTGCATCTGAGGCACATACTGTATGAGGCTCATCTCAAACTGCGTGTATTAAAACATATTCCAATAGTATTTTCAGCTTAAATTTGGGCTTTATTCTTAATTGATAAAGACTAAAATAGCCTAAGTCTAAAATGGAGTGCTTTTGCGTTGACTCAGAAAAATAAACAAGGACTCAGATTGCTCTTGGTAATTGGTGTTCCAATACTGGGTGTTGTCGGGGCATTGCCTATCATCAATAAGTTAAACATCAGTGTACTGGGGATGCCCTTGATTTATGCGTGGATGTTTCTCTGGTTTATCTTAACGACATTATGTCTTTGGATTTGCTGGTATGTTTTTGACCGCAATGAAGATGAGGCATAAGGAGTCGTTTGATGGGTAGTGTAGTTTTTTTTGGCATCATTCTTTTTTCTTTATTTTTAGCGATTCGCTCTAAACAGCAGAAAAAAGATGATTCAGCTCGTGATTTTGTTATAGCTTCCAACCAATTCGGTGCCAAACTCATTTTTTTCTTAATCGCAGGTGAAGTGTATACCATCAGCACGATTATGGGCTTTCCAGGTGGAATTTATGCGAATGGTCCTACCTATGGTATTTGGTTTTTAGGATATATCCTCCTTGCGTATCCAATCGGTTATATCATTGGTCCTAAAATATGGCAGGCAGGGCAACGTTACCAAGCGATGACTATGCCAGATGTATTCCGTGGTTATTTTAAGAGTCGAACTTTAGAGGTTTTAGTCGCTTTAATTACGATTATTTTTTTAATTCCTGTCGGTCAGATTCAATTTACGGGTCTGGTCGTTATTTTGCAAAGTTTAGGCTGGAGTTTTGATCCTGTTGTCTTAATACTGATTTCGGCTGGTTTGGCATTTGCTTATATTAGTATTTCAGGTATTCGCGGTTCTGCTTATATCTCTGTACTCAAAGATATCATTATGCTGTTGGCGATTGTTTTAGCTGGTTTAGCTGTGACTGTACATGTAGGCGTAGCTGACTTATTTAGTTTGAGCATTGAGAAAATTAATCATCAGATGAGTTCATCACAATTAATTTTCACTATGACAACTATCGTGTTTCAAGCGTTGGGTTTTTATATCTTTCCTCATGCTTTTCAAAGTTTTTTCACTGCTAAAAGTGTTAGTGCAATACGACGATCTCAAATCGCAATGCCACTTTATATGTTGATGTATCCATTTATTATTATCGTCGCTTATTATGCTTTGGCACATGACTTGGTTTTAGATCATCCTAATCAGGCATTTTTGGCAGTCGCGCAGCTATTATTACCTGATTGGTTGCTGGGGGTGATTGCTGCTGGTGCATCTTTAGCTGGCCTTGTAGTGTTGGCTGCAATTTGCTTGGCTATAGGTCCGATGTTTGTTCGAAATGTTATTCCGAATGTGGCAGAAGACAAGCAGAAACTTAGTGCAAAGTTGGTTATTGTCGTATATCTGGTTTTGTCTATTTTAATGGCCTTATATTCACCTGGCCTGATGATTGATATGTTGAAAACTGCTTATTATGGTGTGACTCAGCTCTTTTTAGGGGTATTAATTGCGATCTATCAATGGCCTATACGTCGAGATTTGGTCATTGCGGGTATTCTGGTTGGTGAAATATTTTCCATCAGTGCATATATTATGCAATGGGATTTTTATAGTGTGAATATTGGTTTAATTGGGCTATTACTAAACTTAAGCGTATTAGTCGTTGGGACACTCATATGGGGTAGAGCTCCAGCGAAATAAACGAAATCAAGTAACCAATAAAAAAAGATGAGCCTAAGCTCATCTTTTTTGTTTCAGGTTTTTTAGATTAAACACAAGTTAGCATTATTGAGCCGCTTGTTGTTTAAACTGAGCATCATTTGCAGCTTTTACAGGGGTGTAATGCAAACCTAAAGTGGTACTTGTGTACTGACGAACTTGATCAAGAAGTACAGCATCTTGACTTAAATCTTGTTGGTAAGATTTAATAATTTCATGCAGTTTAGCATTCCACTGACCTTTTACTTGTTCAGGGAAAGTTTTTTCAAGTAAATCCAACATAATGTACGGTGAAGTAGATGCGCCTGGTGAAGCACCTAACAAACCTGTAACACTTTTATCTTTAGAGATAAAGATTTCAGTACCAAACTGTAATTTCGCAGCTTGGCCAGGCTCTTGTTTGATAATCTGAACACGTTGACCACCTTGGTTAATTTTCCAGTCGTCAAACTTAGCATCAGGATAATACTTTTTAAGTTCATTAAATTGATCTTGAGGAGACATCATGACTTGTTTAACCAGATAGTTAACGAGGTCCATGTTCTCTAAACCAATTTTAGCCATAGGAATGACATTGTTTTTATTGGTTGAGTCCATCAGATCAAATTGAGAACCATTTTTTAAGAACTTATTTGAATAAGTTGCAAATGGACCAAACAATACATATTTTTTACCATCAATATAACGGGTATCAATATGTGGTACAGACATTGGAGGTGCGCCAAGTTCTGCACGGCCATAAGCTTTCACAGTATGCTTTTTAGTTACTTCTGGATTATCAGTCATCAAGAAGATACCGCCAATCGGGAAGCCTGCATATTGTTTAGTTTCTTCCAAACCAGTCATTTGTAATAAACGGATTGTTGCACCACCAGCACCAACAAATACAAAGCGTGTTTTGATATGGCTTTCTACATTGGTTTTAAGGTTTTTATAAGTGACAGTCCAAGTTTTATCATCATTTTGACTGATGCCAGTAACTTCTGAAGAAGTATTGAGTTTGAACTCTGGTTGTTTACTTAAGTGACCCACCAATTGTGTGGTAATCGCGCCATAATCAACGTCAGAACCTACTTCCATACGGGTCGCAGCAACTTTCTGTTTAGGATCACGGCCTTCCATGACTAATGGTGCCCACTGTTTAATTTCTTCAGGATTATCAGAATACTTCATAGCACTAAATAGTGGATTTTGTATCATGGCCTGATGACGTTGTTTAAGGAAGTTAACGTTGTCTCCCCAAACAAAAGCAATATGTGGAACTGGGTTAATAAAGCTACTTGGTTGACCTAAAACACCATTCTTAACTTGGTATGCCCAAAATTGTTTAGTGATTTCAAATTGAGAAGCTGTTTTAACTGCTTTACTGATGTCCATCTTGCCATCTTTAATGCTGGTGTAGTTCATTTCCATAAAACCAGAATGGCCTGTACCTGCATTGTTAAGACCATTGGAACTTTCTTGAGCTACATGGTCAAGGCGCTCAAACATCTGGATTTTCCAGCTAGGTTCAAGTTCATTTAGGTAGGTACCGAGGGTAGCACTCATGATGCCCCCACCGATGAGCACTACATCTACAACTGCTTCATCAGCAGTGGTATTTATTTTTTTACTACTGATTGGACGAAATAAAAAGAGAAGAGCAATAATCGCAATAACGACTATGCTGATCAGAAAATACTTTAAAAACTTACTCAATGTCTTACCTATGATTTTAAAATCAAAGGCATAATTAAAATATTTACAAAATAATAACAATTAGAAAAATGTTTCTATGTGTAAAGTTTAATTTAACAATATGATTAAAAAAGATTTTTTAAAACTATCACAAGCTTAAGTTTATAGTGTGTAAATTTGATATATATCACATTGTTTCAAAATAGAGTCATTAGGTTGATGTTTGTAACTTGGAAAATTTGTTTATAAAAACTAATCTATAGATCGCAAGTTTCTCTGAAAGTGAGTTTATTCAATACGAGATTGATCGCCAATAAGACTAAAATCTAATTGTTTGAATTTTTCTTGATCTGTAAGGCAAACTTTCTGTCATTGTTACTATGCCTTTAAAGGGCAGATTGATAATATGCAGGTATGAAATTTCACTAAGTAGCAGATCTTGTACTCAGGTACAGGGTGCCGTTTAACTTGGGGAGAAATTGATTCATTTATAAAACATTAAGGCTTCGAGCTCTCTATGAAACATTTTCGTTTTTCGATATTTTTTACAATTGTCTGTTTAGTCTTGTCCGCTTACTGGGGACTCACGCATGGGGTCAATGCGGGTCTGTCAGCAATGTTCAAGGCACTTGCGATTACAGCAATATTAGCAGTCATGGAAATTTCACTCTCTTTTGACAATGCTGTAGTCAATGCTTCGGTATTAAAACATTGGGATAAGTTTTGGCGTACCTTGTTCTTGACGGTGGGGATTATTGTCGCCGTGTTCGGTATGCGTTTGATTTTCCCATTGTTAATTGTTGCTGTTACTGCAGATATGGGCATGATTGAGGTTGCACAACTCGCTTTAAATGATCCAATTAAATATTCTGAAAAGTTGATGGCACACCATCCTGAAATTGCTGCCTTTGGTGGAATGTTCTTACTTCTGGTTTTCTTAAACTTTATTTTTGATGATGAAAAAGATACACACTGGTTCCAGCATCTTGAAGCACGTTTTGCAAAAATGGCAGGTATTCCAGCAATTTCTGTTTTTATATCGTTAATTTCATTATTGATTATGGCAGCCAATGTTGAAGAGCAAACGCGACTTGCAGTGACCATGGCCGGTATTTGGGGGATTGTCGTTTACGTTGGTGTACAAGTTCTTGGTCATGTCCTTGAAGGTGGTTCACATGATGAAGAACAATCATCAGGTAATGTGACAGGCACTGTTGTTAAAGCAGGTATTGGTGGATTTATTTATTTAGAAGTATTAGATGCATCATTTAGTTTTGATGGTGTTATTGGTGCTTTTGCAATTACCAGTGATGTTGTCATTATTATGTTGGGGCTAGCAATTGGTGCGATGTTTGTGCGTTCAATGACTATTTACCTCGTCGATAAGGGGACTTTGGATGCTTATATTTATTTAGAGCATGGCGCACATTATGCAATTGGTGCATTAGCTTTAATTATGATTGCAAGTGGGACAGGGGCACATGTTCCTGAAGTGGTAACAGGATTGATCGGTATTGCTTTAATTGCTTGGGCTGTGATGTCTTCAATTGCTTATCGTAAAAATAACCCGCATAGCAGTGAATCATCTGATTGAGATGCGGACATAAAAAAAAGCTTAAACCCAAATAGGTTTAAGCTTTTTTTATGAGTGTTTTGCTTAAGGTTGTTTATAGATTCCTAGTTGTACAAGATGCAGTCTGAGTATACGGCGAAGTTCTAAGACTGCTTCTGGAGTCTCTTGGATCGAGTGACCACCCTTAATAATTTTTTCTGAAATTGCACCATCTAAATGCGCACTTGTATAAGGCACGACACCATCAGTCATCACATTGGGATCTGTACTATTGGTATTATTACCAATAATTGAATGATATTTCATTTGTGCAATCGGCATCACATCTTTGGTGAGTTTGGTAAAACGAGAGTTTTGACTTAAATCACTTGGGCCATTTTGTAGCGCACCATCTTTGATTTGTGTCATGAGTAGTTCAGTATAGTCTTCATCTTTACCATCTAATGCTTCACCAAGCGCACCAACAAAAGCGACAGGAAGCTGGATGACGCGACGTGCGAGTTTAGTAAACCATCGGTTGGCAAATGGTGTACCTCGATGTGGACTTGCCAAGAAGATTGCACGATCGATATTGGCAATTGGTTTAAATTGCAGACGTTGTACAAAAATAGGGTTACTGTTTAATTTCTTTAACTCATTAAAGTTAAAAATTTGCAGTGCTTCCTTCGTAACATCCTGATTGCTTACCAATAAACGTGCAATAATTCCTCCCATACTATGCCCAATTAAGACTGCATCTTTCGCGGCAGGAGCGTTTGGATCTAAAGTATTAAAGGTCTGTTGAATCAAAGCTGAAATTTGGAAGCGACTTTCTAAGATAGGTGCGTTTGTCGAATAGAATACTTGCCAAACTTGATAGTGCTCACGTAAAACATCATCACCCATAATATCATTGGTTAAGCGAATCCAACCCTCGGGGCTACTGGCTAGACCGTGGATCAGAACGATGACCTTTTTGTTCGGGTTGTAAGGTTCCAACATATAGATATGTGGCATGTTTAAGTGATTATCACGGTTAATTAAACTGAGATATGCCGCAGCACCTAGATTATTCTGCGCTAACCAAAGACCATATGGGGCGGAAAAGTTAGCAGCCAATGGGTATTTTTTGCCTGCGATATTTAAGTGATCAAGGTTGTAAGGATCATAGGCTTTAATTTCAAACTCAGCATCATGAACAACTTGCTCTAGCGTTGCATTGGCTGTCTTAGGTAATGCTGCAACAGTTACAGGTAAATATGTACTGTGGTGAATATTGGGATTGATACCATTTTTGTATTGATAGTTCAGAGGATCAATAATGTATTTATCCTCTTGTTGTTTTTCTTTCTCAGGTAAAATGGCCACAAATTCGGCACCGAAACCATCACGGCGGTTAATACTGCGCAGGCCTGAGAAGTTCATATTATAACTGGCTAAGAAGTTCTGTACTTCTTGGTTTTCTAATCGTGGATAGTCCTGATAGTTAATATGATAGGTACTATTCGCAATTTTAATTTTATGCCCAAGTTTTTCGTGTTTATAACGTAAGGTATAAACAGTAATCATCTTGGCTAAGGCCTGATTGTAAAAATCTCGAATCTGTACTTGTCGGTTGTCAAACAAACGCTCTTGGGGAATACGTTTGGTTTTAAATAAATAGGCATAGCTATAACGAATACTTTTATCAAGCATTTTTAATTGTTGTTCTAGACATTCGTTATGCGCATCGACTTGCTCTTGTTTCTTTTCATCTTTGATAATCTTAGAGATATTGGCTTTACAATCTACTGTTGCTTCGAGTTCTTTGGCTCGACTCAGGTAGATTTCACTGGCAGCTGAAAGCAATTGCTCATCTAATATCTGTGGTGTTTTTTCTAAACTTTCTACGCACACACTTGGATTATTAATACATTGTTTAGCCTCACCCCCTGTCATTGACAAGACATTGAGACTGGCTTCACTCATTTTATTACGTGTCAAAATGCTATCGCGTTCATTAGCGATGGTGACATTATAGGCCTGATTCTTGACGTTGACGACTTGACAAGCACTCATTGAGACTGCTGTTAATGTCAGCAAGAGTTTGATCATTATTTTTGAATTTAATAGCATGTCATTTAATAAATTAAGAACTTAGCAAAATAATACGATATCTGCTTTATATTTCAATTCAATTGTCAGACGCTTGAGTGAAAAGTTTTTATTTTACAATTAAAAAACCCAGTCAAATGGACTGGGTTAATGCTAGGCCTGAGTAAAAACAAGACTTAAGCTTCTGCTGTTGCACCTGATAGCTGTTGTAGCAAGTGTTTCTCAAGATAGTGAATGTCCATTGCTTTTTCACAAAATTGCGGATCTTCTAAGATTAAATCCTTGTGCAATGGAATATTACTTTTAACACCGCTTAAGATCATTTCATCTAATGCTTGCTTCATACGCGCAATAGATGTTTTACGATCTTTACCATGTGCAATCAGTTTAGCAATCATTGAGTCATAATAAGGTGGAATCGAATAGCCCGAATAAATATGCGAGTCTAAACGGATACCTGCGCCACCTGGTGCATAGAAATGCTCAATTTTACCTGGAGAAGGTAAGAAGGTGGTTGGGTCTTCCGCATTAATACGGCACTCAATGGCATGACCAAGAACGTGAATGTCTTCTTGTTGTAGATTTAAACCTAAACCAGCAGCAATAAGCAGTTGTTGCTCAATAATATCGATACCTGTAACCATTTCAGTCACTGGGTGCTCAACCTGAACACGTGTGTTCATTTCAATAAAGAAAAACTCTTCATCTTCAAATAAGAACTCAAAGGTACCCGCACCGCGATATTGCATTAATTTACAAGCATTTACGCAAGCTTCTAAAATGTCTGCACGCGCTTGTTCTGGTAAATTAGGTGCTGGAGCTTCTTCTAGCACTTTTTGATGACGACGTTGTAATGAGCAGTCACGATCATAAAGATGAATCGCGTGGCCATTACCATCACCTAAAACTTGAATTTCAACATGACGTGGTTTTTGAAGGAAACGTTCCATATAAACGGTATCGTCACCAAACCACATCTCTGCATCACGCTGTGCTGCCTGTACAGATTCGAGTAGGGTATCTACACGTTCAACAATACGCATACCACGACCACCACCACCAGATGCAGCTTTGACAATCAGTGGGAAACCAATTTCTTTGGCTTCGGCGAGTGCATTGTGTACAGTAACTGCATGCGCAGATCCTGGTACAGTCGGTACGCCAGCTTTACGCATCGCGGTAATGGCAGAAACCTTGTTTCCCATTAAACGGATATGTTCTGGGCGTGGACCAATAAAGATAAAGCCTGAACTTTCTACGATCTCTGCAAATTCAGCATTTTCAGATAAGAAGCCGTAACCTGGGTGAATTGCATCAGCACCAGTAATCTCAGCTGCTGTAATAATCGCAGGAATATTTAAATAACTTTCACTACTTGCGCCAGGGCCGATACACACAGCTTCGTCAACGAAGCGTAAGTGCATTAAGTCTTTATCCGCGTCTGAGTAAATACCTACAGTTTTGATGCCTAAGGTTTTACAAGCACGGGTAATTCGTAAGGCGATTTCACCTCGGTTGGCAATGAGAACTTTTTGCAACATGTTCATTCCCCGAGGATTTATGCGCGATAGCGGAATAAAGGTTGTCCAAACTGAACAACATCACCATTTTTTACCAAGATTTCTTCAATTACACCACTTTGAGTTGCTTCGATTGGGTTCATGATTTTCATGGCCTCAACGATACCTAAAGTTTCACCCGCAGTAACTGTTTGACCTACATTTACAAATGGTGCTTCGCCTGGACTTGGTGCTGAATAGAACACGCCAACCATAGGTGATTCTTCGACTGCACCACGTGCAGTTGCTTTTGCTTTAGGTGCTTCGCTTACAGGTGCAGGCACAGCCGCAACACCAGCAACCACAGGATTACGACGAGTTAACGCAATTGATTGGTCACCCTCTTTGACTTCAATACCTTGAAGATCAGATTCAATCATCAAATCAATCAGTTTTTTGATTTTGCGAATATCCATGGGTTCGTGTTCCTAAATTATGATAGGGTAATTGGTTGAATAAATTGAATTGCATGATCAAGAGCATAGTGATATCCACGATCACCTAAGCCACAAATCACGCCAATTGCTTTGTCAGATAAATAAGAGTGATGTCTAAAAGTCTCGCGTGCATGTACATTGGACAAATGGACTTCAATAAATGGTATCGCTACACCGAGTAAAGCATCACGGATCGCGACAGAAGTATGGGTAAATGCTGCGGGATTGATGATAATAAACTGTACACCCTGCGTTTGGGCTTGATGTATACGGTCAACAATTGCGCCTTCCCAATTGCTTTGAAATGTGTCAAGTTGAATATTTTTGCTCTGGGCATTTTCTACAAGTTGCTGGTTAATATCAGCAAGTGTCAAATGTCCATAAACCTCTGGTTCGCGCTTTCCGAGTAAGTTTAAATTTGGTCCATGTATGACCAAAATTGTTGAACTCATTTAGTCTGCTCCAATGTTGAAAGTTGCAAAATATTCTGCTCGTTCAGTGCAAAGTTTGTGATTTAAGGCATGATTTACTACATAGATGATTTAGATTGTTCTTATCATTGTAGAAAACAGCCAGCAACATACAGCGCTATATTGTAAATTTTGCAAGGAATTGGCAATGTTAAAAAATGACAAAAATAAAAAACTTTAAGGGTCATTTTTTTTATTTAAATCTGTCGCTCTAGGTTTTGAATCATGCACTACAGGCGGGGTGCAACTTGCATGATTGATCACAATGAAGCATTGAAATTGATTTGTCCAATTTCTTAGCAATACCAATCTAATTGGCCTAGAGGCATGATCAAAATCGAATATAGCATAACGAAAATTTACAGCAGTTGCTGCGTGTATATTGACCAACAGGTTTATGTTTTGTATAGGCTTATCTTGCTATAATCTGGGGTTGAATTTGTTGAAATTAGCTGAATATTAATTAAAAACTAAATAAAAACAATTAGTTGATTTTTAAAGCTCACTTTCACCTATATGATTTTTTGTGATGCTTTTTCCCTTTAGCTGATCTTGCAGTACAGTGAGTGACTGTCAAGAGTTGACTGGTTTAAATGTTTGCTCAGCCAAATCAATATTTAAGATGTTGTTCTAGCGAATATATCCAGATGCTCTTGCTTACAGGCCAGATCATGAGATAGCTGCAAAGTTGTACAGTGCGTATATTGGCTTTTTCAGTAGCGTAGAGTGATTTGAGGGGATGATCGGTATAAAGTCAATTGACCATAGTGCTCAACCTTGTGTTTTAGCAATGTAAAAATATCTGGTTGAGCTCGATAAACTCGATGTTTTATTGCAATATCATTGTCAGATTAATCACACTATAATTGGCCCATTGGGGTTTAAGATTAATGTGATTAAGGCAACAAATATGCAAGAATTTATTGAAGAGCAGAAATTATTGTGTGAAGAGTTTGATTCTGCCTATATAAAGGTGAATGCTGACGATGAGGTTGCAATAGCTGTACAGACTTTAGATCGAGAGCCCATTGTTGGAATTCGTAAAAAAGTTGAAGCAGGTTCGAAAGTAGCTTGGTATATCTATGGTGGTGAACTTGACGAAGGCGAAGAAAACTTATTTGAGATCGTGACCATCACACAATTACTTGAAATTTTTCCAGATGTCATGCCATATCTGGCGCTCGAAGAAGGCTTTCGTTTTATGATTGATCAAGATGACTATGAAGATGTTTGGAAAGCTGATTCATAATTATCTATGTTGTTAGATTTATTTTTTTATAACTCAGAAGAATCAATTTTTCTCGAAAAGATAAGAAAATGGCAGAAAATGACAGCGACAATTGAATTTTTTGCTTTCATTATAGTATGCATTATATTGCTGCCATCTTGATATTTCCCTAGTCATGAATGGCAATGGCATTGTAATGTTGCTTTTGCAATGAATAACCCGCTTTGAGCATTAATCAAAGCGGGTTTATTTGTTTAACCCACCTGTATTTCTGTAGATGGATGTGAGACTCGGCTCTTTTTAGGTGTTGCGATTAAGTAGGCCAGCGTGAGAGGGCCCAAACGTCCTGCAAACATCAGCATACATAAGATGACTAAACTAATGGGCTGTAAATCTCCTGTAATCCCACGAGATAAACCAACCGTACATCCAGCGGAGATACTTTCAAACAGTAAATCTAAAAATTGTTGTTTGGGTTCAAAGATCAGCAAGCTAAAAAAACCAATAAAAATAATCATACAGTTGATTGAAATAACAGCCATTGCCTTAAAGACAATCTGCCGTGGAACTGAATAATTAAATACTGTGAGTTCATCAGAACGACGCAAAAAGCTAATCACGCTGAGTACGACGATAATAAAAGTCCCGACCTTAATACCACCAGCAGTACTTAACGAACCACCACCAATAAACATCAACAGCATGGTAATTAATATAGAAGGGTTGCTCATACTGGCAACATCTAAGCTATTAAAGCCTGAAGAACGTGGCACCGTTGCATGAAACCAAGCATTGACCATTTGATCACCAAAATGCATTGGCGCTAAAGTCAATGGATTATTGGCTTCTAAAATCCAGATGGTAATAAAAGCAAATAGATTGAGTCCAGCAATTGTACTTAGCACTAATTTACTGTTGGGACTCAGCTTCTTCCAGCGTTGTGCGCGTTTAATATCCATTAAGACCAAGAAGCCAATACCACCCAAGATGTAAAGCAAACTAATGGTTAAAGTCACCAGATATTGGCCTGAAAAACTCATTACACTATCTGAAAATAATGAGAAACCACCATTGTTAAAGGCGGAAACGCTATAAAACATCGCATGCATCAAGGCTTGTTTAAAACCATAATCTTCAACCCAAGCGAGGGTTAAAATAATCGTACCAATGGATTCAAAAAAGATAGAATATAAAAATACCCCCTTAATGGTGAATGACACCCGGTATAAACTGGTTTGACCGATGGTTTCTTGTGCCATGATCTGCTGTTTTAGCCCGCTTTTGGGCGATAAACTCATGACCGCCAAAATAGCAAAGGTCATAAAACCTAAACCACCACATTGTATTAATAACATCACGACAGCTTTACCAAATAAGGTATATGCATCGCCCACAGTGACAACAGATAGACCTGTGATCGTGACAGCAGAGGTGGCAGTAAAAAATGCTTCAATCCAGCCGATTTGACCATGATGTGAAATGGGTAATCGAAGTAGGATGGTCCCCATAATAATAAAACTTAAAAAACCCAACGCGAGCAGGCTCGGTGGGCTTAAGTTGACGCTCTTGCGTTTTTTATTTATGAATTTCATAGGATTTAAGGAAACGTTGGGATAATCGGCGCAGTACCTCGACAGGACCTTCTACAATTAAAATATCTTTTTCTTGTAAAATCGTGCCTGGTGCAATGTCATAGATCACATGAGAACCGCGTTGTAACAGCAATACTTTAAATTCAGTTTCTTCACTATTGTCAATAATGTTTTGATATTGGGTACCCTGTAAGTTTTTTGCTATTTCGATTTTAACAATATAATGCTCATTATTTAGTGCCATATAACGTCGAACCATTGGATAACTTAGGGATTGGGCAATACGGATCCCCATGTCTTCTTCAGGGTGGACAATTTGATCAATGCCGAGCTGTGACAAAATCATATGGTGTGATTTTGACTTGGCTTTGACCATAATCTTTTTCACTCCCATATTTTTAAGGTGGAGTACGCATAAGATACTGGCTTCTAAATCTTCACCAATTGCGACAACCACAGCATCACAGTTTTGAATATTCAGCTCATGTAGCACATGTTCATCAGTGGCATCAGCAATCACGGAATGCGTTAACTGATCTGCAATGTTCTCCACATTTTTCTTAATGCTGTCAATGCCAATCACATCATGATTTAGATGAATCAATTCAAGTGCAACAGTGGCACCAAAGCTTCCTAAGCCAATCACAGCAAATAATGCCATTAAAAATCCCTACAAAATATAGATCGAGCAGTTTAATTCATCCTATCATACGTTTTGCATCGCAAAAGTTCATTATTATTTTAAAAAATCAGATTTAGAAAACAATTATTAAGGGATTAGAAATGAGCGGCTTGTAGAGATGAAAGTAAAATCTTAATGGCAGCAGATGGACTCAACCTGAATGTTTCGAAACAGATCTGTCCAAAGGTTTGAACAGATCTGGATATTTAAAAATAAAACACTTAACTGAAAATCATAGATTAGAAATCTGACATGCTCATTAAACTGGCATTGCCGCCAGCTGCTGCTGTATTGTTACTGACAACACGCTCAAGCATTAAACGCTCTATAGGTATAGCATAATCACCTGATTTTAGATGAACGATGTTGATCATTGGGCCTTGATGCTGAGCAATATCTTGTTGTAATACCAGTAAAGCATCCGTATTACCATGATGCAGGGCGAGATCAAAATCACCTGATTGTAGTTGCGTAATTTTATGGAAATACGCAGCAAGAGCAGGTGGCATCAATTGAGTTAAGCGCATAGCCATTTGATGCTGCTCACTGATCACGACTTGACTGCCTAAGTTCAGCACCACCGCAAACTGTTGAATGAGATCTTCTTCTTGATTCGCTATACATAAAATTCGTGTACGTGCGATCATTTGATATGTATTTGACTCACCTGTAGGTCCAATCAGTTGCAGTACTTGCGCAGCATCAATCGGTGCATGTTCAGCTAACTGAAGCGAAGGGAAGTACTGAGATACCCACTGTTGATATAATTGTATGACAGCTGATGAAGGGTGATCCTGCTGCTGTGTGTTGTAGGTAGCAAAAGGTGGACTTAACTGCTTATGACTACAGTGGTGCATGAGGCGATACAGGTAAAGTGGCCCACCTGCCTTAGGTCCTGTGCCTGATAAGCCTTCACCGCCAAAGGGTTGTACACCGACAACGGCACCCACCATGTTACGATTGATATAAAGATTACCGACCTTCGCATATTGTTTGACACAATCGATATGCTGCTCAAGGCGGCTATGCAGCCCCATCGTCAGGCCATAACCTTTGGCATTAATTTCCTCAACTAAGCTCTTGATTTGTCCTTGTTTAAAGTAAATTACATGTAAGACAGGGCCAAAAATTTCTTCTTGCAATTCATCTAGTGTAGAAAGCTCAATCAAGGTCGGTGCAACGAAAGTACCGTGATCGGGTTGTTGTAAGAGGTGTTCTGGGCATTGATAGACAGGGCAGCCTTTTTTTCTCAGCTTTTCAATGTGGTTGAGAATATTTTGCTGTGCTTCAATATCGATAACTGGACCGATATCGGTATTTAAATGAGAGGGTTGACCTAAACTTAATTGCTGCATTGCGCCTTTGAGCATTTCTAGTAATGTATGGGCATTGTCTTGTTGTACACAGAGTAAACGTAATGCAGAACAACGTTGCCCAGCACTGTCAAAAGCGGATTGAATAATGTCAGTCACCGCTTGTTCGTTGAGTGCTGAAGAGTCAACAATCATCGCATTTTGTCCAGCGGTTTCCGCGACTAATGTGACGGGTTGAGCATGTTGACTGACTCGCTGTGCTAGTGTTTGTTGTAAAAGTTTCGCTACAGCAGTTGAACCTGTAAACAGAATAGCTTGGATACGTGGGTCTGCACTGAGTTGGGCTGCAACGATTTCACCTGCTCCAGGTAACATTTGTATGACTGTCTGTGGTACACCAGCTTGCCATAAACACTGGATAGCAAATGCGGCAACCAAAGGCGTTTGCTCAGCAGGTTTGGCGATTACGGTATTTCCAGCGAGTAACGAGGCACTGATTTGACCTAAGAAAATCGCCAATGGAAAATTCCATGGGCTAATACAGAGCACAGGACCAAGTGGCTCGATCTGTGTATCTGTCGTGAGATTTTGTATTTGCGCTGCATAATAGCGCATGAAATCAATGGCTTCTCTAACTTCAGCAAGGGCATTGCTATAGGTTTTGCCACTTTCACGTGACAAGAGTACCAAAAGTTCTGTGAGCTGATCGCTGAGCAGATCGGCAGCACGTAACAAACACATACCACGATCATGGCGAGACCAGTTGGCCCATGTGTGCTGTATTGTGCAGGCGTTGATGAGGGCTTGTTCTACATGATCAGCATGTGCCAGTTGTACAGTACCTACACAATCTAGATGGTTTGCCGGATTAAGGATCTCAACGTGCTGTGTACAATGAATAGCTTCAAGTTGTTCACCCATGGGTCCTGCATGCCATTTTTTGTTTTTTAGCTGTATCGCCACTCGATCAAGCTCAGCTAGATTGTGTTCATCATCTAGGTCAAAACCTAAAGCATTCACACGTAATGCACCATATAACTGTGGTGGAAGCGTAATATTACGGTGGACTTGCCCAGGATCAGCACCTTTTTCAGTGTGATTTAAAATATCGTCATGTGGATCCGTAATGAGCTCACTGAGTTGAATTGTTTTGTCATTGATGCGATGGACAAAAGAGGTATTGGCTCCATTTTCAAGCAAGCGTCTAACTAAATATGCTAAAAGGGTTTTATGGCTGCCTACAGGAGCATAGATTCGACAAGGAATCCCCAGTTTGTTCTGTTCAATTGAGCCAACGACTTGTTCATATAAAGGCTCACCCATGCCGTGTAAGCACTGTAGTTCATACTGGCCATGTGTATAGGGTTGATTGGAGGCGGCTAAAGTATAAACTGTTGCAAGCGTATGGGCGTTATGCGTGGCAAATTGCGGGTAAATGTGTTCTGTTGCCATTAATAGTTTTTTTGCACAAATAATATAGGACAGATCGGTATGCGCTTTTTGAGTAAATACAGGGAAACCAGATAAACCATCAATTTGCGCTTTTTTTACTTCACTGTCCCAATAAGCACCTTTGACCAAGCGAATCATTAGACGTCGCTTACTGCGTTTGGCAAGATCAATGACATAGTCAACCACAGCATGGCCACGTTTTTGATAAGCTTGTAATACAAAGCCTATACCTTGCCATTGTTCTAAAGCAGGTTCAAAACATAGACGTTCAAGTAAGTTCAGTGAAATTTCGAGGCGTTCAGTTTCTTCAGCATCAATATTGAGCCCAATATTGTATTGTTTGGCTAAGCAGGCCAATTCCAAAATCCGAGGATATAGTTCTTGTTGTACCCGCTCAACCTGAGCACGTTGATAACGAGGGTGTAAGGCGGAGAGCTTAATTGAAATCCCTGCACCTGCATAAACGTCTAAATCTTGAGTGGCTTGACCAATACAGTGAATTGCATGGACATAATCTTGATAATATCGTTGAGCATCTTGCTCAGTTAAAGCCGCCTCACCCAACATATCATAAGAATAGCGAAAGCCTTGTTGCTCAAGTCGTTTAGCATTGTGTAATGCCTCTTCAATCGTTTCGCCCATGACAAATTGTTCGCCCATCATTTCAATCGCTGTGTGAACAGCTTTACGAATGATGCCACGTCCACAGCGTTCAATGATTTGTGTTAGCAGGCCAGATAAGGACTGGGATCGAGGTTGCATGAGTTTGCCTGTTAGCATCAATCCCCATGCTGCTGCGTTGACAAAGACTAATTTGCTATTGCCAAGGTGTTGTTTCCAGTTGCCTTGATTGATTTTGTCACGGATCAGTTCATCTCGAGTGGCTTGATCGGGTATCCGTAACAAGGCTTCAGCCAAACACATGAGCGCAATACCTTCATCAGAAGATAAAGAAAACTCCTGTAACAGCCCTTGAATGATATCCACTTTTGCAGCGCTATTTTCTCTATCGCGTAAGTGCTGTGAGAGTTTAAGCGCTAATTCGGTGACTCGTTGGCGTGTTTCAGTGCAAATATCATATTGAGTCAGCAGGTACTTTACGCATTCACTTTCTGTGATGCTGCCAGCATGATGAATGGCCAGTTGTAGAGGGCTTTGATTTCTAAAGGTCGAAATATAACCGTGAGTATCATTAGAGCGCGCTTGCGATTGTAAACTGTCCATCTTTAGTCATCCTGCTTTTAATACGATATTGTTGTGCGTTTAAATTTTTATTAATAATTACAGAAAAAATAGCGAATAACAGACTATAATTTTTACATTATATAGTGATTAATTGTGTGAAAGTGAGTGTTTAAGGATGATTACTCTGGATCGTATTGATATCAAACTGTTAGAGTTATTGCAAAATGATGGTCGGATTTCAAATATTAAGTTGGCTGAGTTAGTTAATCTATCAGCGACAGCTGTGCTCTCTAGGGTACAGAAGTTAGATCGAGAGGGATATATATTAGGTTATGAGGCTAAACTTAATCCAGAACTATTGGATAAAAGTTTTGTAGTTTTTGTTGAAATCTCATTAGACAAAACAACCCCCAATGCTTTAGATGAGTTTTCAAAAGCAGTGCTGACCTATCCTGAGATTATTGAGTGTCATATGGTGAGTGGTGGTTTCGATTTCTTGGTGAAAATCCGGTGTCAAAATATGGAAGAGTTTCGAAGAATATCTGGACAGGTTCTTTGGCAATTACCAGGGATAAGAGAAACACGAAGTTATCCTGTGATGGAAGTGATTAAAGAATCCAGTCGACTTGATTTAAAAAGCAAAGTAAAAAAAAGCTAGTATTTACATACTAGCTCATCATTTTTATTTTGGATGGTGTTTAAGTGAAATGAAGCAATGATTATTATTGTTTCATTTCTCTAATTTGTGCATGGTAGCTTTGATCAGCCTGATCGAAACGATCTAAAGTTTCTTGATCTGGTTGACGACCGAATAAACTCACGACGACAATACTGATCATTGAAAGAACAAAGCCAGGTAAAATCTCATAGATTCCCCAGTCAGCCATGGTATTTTTCCACACAATTACAGTCAGTGCACCGACAATAATACCTGCTAATGCACCATTACGTGTCATACGGCGCCAGAATAATGACATGATGATCAATGGACCAAAGGCAGCACCAAAACCTGCCCAAGCATAAGCGACCAGACCTAATACCTTGCTTTCAGGATTACTGGCTAAAATAATCGCCAAGAGTGCAATGGCTAAAACCATCATACGGCCAACCCAAACCAGCTCTTGCTGTGACGCATTCTTGCGGAAGAACCCCTTGTATAGGTCTTCAGTGAGTGTGGTTGAACAGACCAAAAGCTGACAACTCAAAGTACTCATAACCGCAGCTAAAATTGCAGCAAGAATAATCCCCACAATCCAAGGATTAAATAACAGCTTAGTCAGCTCCATAAATACCGTTTCAGGGTTGCTCTGTACAATACTGGCAAGCTCAGGGTGTTGTTGGAAGTATGCAATACCAATAAAACCAGCACCAACTGCACCAGTTAGACATAAAGTCATCCAAGTCATTCCAATACGTCGTGCAGCAGGAATCACTTTAACTGAGTCAGCAGCCATAAAACGCACTAAAATATGAGGTTGACCAAAATAGCCTAAGCCCCATGCTAGCGATGAGATAATCACCGCACCACTGACACCTGAAATCATATTCATGGCATGTGGGCGTGCTGTTTCTAATATCTGTGTAAAACTTTGTGCATTGGTATCAATTGCAAGATAAGCAAAGATGGGCGTTAGCAATAAGGCGAAAATCATTAGGCCTGCTTGGAACGTATCTGTCCAACTGATGGCTAAGAAACCACCAATACAAACATAACTAATAGTGGCTAAAGCACTAATCCATAACGCCGTGGTATACGACCAACCAAAAATGCTTTCAAATAAGCGCGCACCAGCAACCATGCCCGAAGCACAGTAGATTGCAAAAAATACAAGGATCACCAATGCTGAAATAATACGCAGTACTTTTCTTCGATCAGAGAAACGACCTGTAAAGTAATCTGGCAAGGTGAGGGCATTATTTTGAAATTCAGTATGTACGCGTAAACGACCAGCAACTAAAAGCCAGTTCATCCAAGCGCCGAGGATTAAGCCAATTGCAATCCAAGCCTCAGAGAGACCACTTAAATAGATTGCGCCTGGTAAACCCATTAAAAGCCAACCGCTCATATCTGAGGCGCCAGCTGAAAGTGCTGTAACTACACTTCCTAAACTACGGCCACCTAAAATATAGTCTGAAAAGTTATTGGTTGCTTTATAGGCATAAAGACCAATAGCAACCATGGCAATAATATAGAAAATAAATGTAATTAGTGTGGGGTTAAAATGATTCATGTACCCGTCCTTAATATGTTTGGGTGTAATGTTTATTCTGTGTAGGCTCAATTTTTTCCTAGAGAACGATTCAAACACAAAATGAAAATTACGCTCTGTAACATTTCTGCCGCGATTATAGGTTATTTGTGTAGTGAAATGTGAATTTTGCAATCCTAGCTGCTTGATTGTTATGCTTTGGCAGCCATTGTTGTATAAAATTAAAAATAGTCTTTATTATTCAGTATATTGATTTAATTTCATAGGCTTATTATGTGCCTGAACGTATAGCTGATCAGTGGTTTACTATACAAATTTATGAGTAATTTTTGCATTTTATTGACTGTTTTTGCAGTGAAAATATGATGGTTAAATGTCAATATGATTCTCAAATGACTGAGATTATATTTATATGAAATCAAATAGTTATTTGAGTTTTATCCGTAGAAAAGTTTGGATTTATTATTCGAAGAATAGCGTTTTTTTGAAAGTTTTTAACAATAAATTGCTTAATATGCTGGTTTGGGAAGTTTTAGGTCGAGTCCATGCTCAAGGTAAATTCAACATTTGTGCTTATTATTGGCGCAGGTCAGGCAGGTTTGGCAGCAGCATATTATCTACAGCAGCAAAATATTAATTTTGTGATAGTTGATGAGACTGATCGAATAGGAAACAGTTGGCGTAATCGCTATGCATCTTTAACGCTATTTACACCAAACCAATATAGCGCACTACCAGGTCTGGCACTTGCGGGACGTCCCAATGATTATGCGAGCAAAGATCAGTTCGTAGATTATTTAGAATCTTATGCAAATAAAATGAACTTTCCTATAAGACTTGGTTGTAAAGTACAATCTTTAACTCAATTAGAGTCAGGGGCTTATATTGCGCAGTTCAAGGATCAACAGGAGATTCAAGCAAGCCATGTGATTGTGGCGACAGGTGCATTTCAGCAGCCTATAATTGCTGAAGTTGCCCAACAATTTAATGACTCTGTATTACACTTTACTGCTGAAAGTATCGCGACTGGTCAGCATTTACCTGAAAATAGTCGAGTATTGGTGGTCGGTGATGGTGCATCTGGGCGAGATATTGCCGTCCTTATGCGGCAAAATAATTATGCTGTTTTATTGGCAACGGGTAAAAAAAGGAAGTTATTTCCAGAGCGGATATTGGGCAAATCAATTTGGTGGTGGTTGAAAAAACTGCATCTTTTACGCGCATCTCCCACTTCATTTCTCGGTCGATTGATGCGTAAACGTGATCCTTTTCCAAATCGAGAGCGCAGTCTATCTGATTTACAACAACTTGGAGTACAGTTGGTACCACGTTTAGTTGCGGCCCATGACAGCACCGCTATATTTCTTGATCAGCAGCAACATCAAATTAATGCTGTGATTTGGACTATTGGATATCAAGATGATTCGTCATGGTTGCAGATTAAACATGCGCTAACCGAACAAGGTGCCTTTATTCATCACGAAGGTGTATCCAATATCAAAAACTTATTTTATATCGGTAGACCTTGGCAAAGAAATCGTGCTTCAGCATTGATTATGGGCGTTGCTGATGATGCACAGCGGATTGTTGCTGCAATTTCAGCTAAGCGTTAATCTTGATGGCAAAGGAGATAAGGGTGTAGTCGTTCAATGGATTCATTTCAAACAAAAGTATTTGTAGCTGAAGAACACTGCTCGATGATAGGAACACAGTTACTTGCTCAAAGTCATCGCCATAGCGCCATACATATTGTTATTTCTTTGCAGAAACACACACCAATACAAGCTGTTGTGCAGGGGCAACGTATTGGGGTACAGGCGATGATGATTCAAAGCCACTGTCTACATGAGCTAAAAATTCAATCACCGTATTGGCTGGTATTGCTTAACCGTATGTCAACTTTAGGTATTTGTATAAATGCATTTTTAAAACAGCAGTCCACATCATATTTGAGTTTATCATTTGATGAAGCACAACTTGATCAGTTGTATACGGCGTGTCGAGATTTAGAAAATAAAGCAGAGTATTTGAAGTTGTGGCAGGTTTTAAAACAGTCATTACCTACCCATTTATGTCAGCTCGAACATCCCCCCTTAGATAAACGCATTATGCGGTTGATGCAGTTGAAGCATGACGTATTATTCATGGACAATAAAATTAACTGGTCACATATTCATGCTGATCTTAATTTGTCCACTAGCCGCTTTTCTCACTTGTTTAGTCAAACCACTGGAGGGACAGTTAAACAATATTTTTTGTTTAATCAACTGATGTTGGCGCTAACTGAAGTTGCCTCAGGAGGGAGCATAACCGCTGCAGCGATGAAGCATGGGTTTGATAGCCCTTCACATTTATCTAGCACGTGTAGAAAACTGATGGGGATTAAGCCAAGTGATGTAAAAAATATTAAATTTATTTAAAGTTCATTCTTAAAATGAAACAGCCAATGTTCGCATTACGCAAGACACTGGCTTTAGACTTTGACTTAACGACTTATTTTAAGAAGCGCTGATAGCCTAAGTTGTGGGTGATTTCCTCATACGGATAAGGAATGTTGTCATTCTTTTCTTGCGCATCTGTAGTGTCATTATCTTCAACACCAACTAAAACACGACCTTCAGCAGCACCATGATTACGATAGTGGAACAAAGTGATATTGTGAGATGGTCCAAGGTGTTCTAAGAAATTCAGTAAGGCACCAGGGCGCTCAGGAAACTCAACCCGGAACAAGCGCTCGTTTTCAATATTTGCATGTCCACCAATTAGATAGCGTATATGTAACTTCGCAACTTCGTCATCGGAAAGATCGTCAACGTCATATTGTGCTTTGAGTATTTCATGAATTTCATGACGCTCTTTTTCACCACCTTTTAGGCTGATCCCTACAAATACCTGCGCCAATTCAGAAGGAGAAGCACGGTAGTTGAATTCGGTAATATTACGGCCTTGCAGGCTACGGCAGAATGCCAAGAATGCACCTTTTTGCTCAGGTATAGTGACAGCAAAAATGGCTTCACGTTGTTCACCAAGCTCTGTACGCTCTGCGATATAACGTAAGCGGTCAAAGTTCATATTTGCGCCGCAAATAATCGAAACAATGTTCTTGCCTTTTAACTGATGTTGTTCTACATATTTTTTAATGCCAGCAAGTGCCATTGCACCTGATGGCTCAACAATGCTGCGGTTTTCATCGAAGGTGTCTTTGATTGCAGCACAAATCTCATCAGTATTAACTAAGACCACATCACGTTCGACGATAGGGCCGGATTGATCTGATTTTAATAGTTGAATGACTTCAAATGGTTTTTCACCGATTTGAGCAACAGCAGTACCATCAGCAAATAAACCTACCTGAGGTAAAATGACGCGTTTATTTTGCTCAAATGCTGCTTTGAGGCAGGCAGACTCATCGTATTCAACTGGAATAATTTTGACATGTGGGGCGACATCACCTAGGTAAGCTGCGACACCAGCAATTAGACCCCCACCACCAACAGCAACAAAAACATAATCGACATCTCGCCATTGACGTAAAATTTCATTGGCAATAGTACCTTGTCCAGCCATGACCAGTTCATCGTCATAAGGCGGAATAAAGGTGAGTCCTTCTTCTTCGGCTCGTTGAATTGCATATTTATTTGCAGCATCAAAAGCATCGCCATAGAGTACAACTTCACCACCTAAACGTTTTACCGCTTGAATTTTAATATCAGGCGTTGTTTTAGGCATCACAATAATTGCGCGAATACCGAGTTTTTGACCCGATAAAGCCACGCCTTGGGCATGGTTACCAGCTGAAGCAGTGATAACGCCACGTTGTAATTGTGATTTCTCTAGTTGACTAATACGGTTATAGGCACCGCGTAGCTTGAAGGAAAAGACCGGTTGCAAATCTTCACGTTTAAAACGAATGTCATTGTGTAGTCTTTCACTAATTCGTGGCGCTGCTTCGAGTGGGGTTTCGATTGCAACGTCATAGACTGTTGCCTGTAATATTTGTCGAACCAAACGAGACAGCATGTTAATTTTCCATCTAACAGTTTAAAATAGGCGGCTATTGTAACAAACCCTTGTGATTTGTCGCCTTAAATTTATGCGAAAATCACAAAATCAACGAATATTAATGAGTAAAGTCATGAGTCTATACGCTACCCAAGATGAAAAGAAACAAGCAGCTGCTGAGGCTGCTTTGAAACACTTACCTAAAGGGGGAATCTTGGGGGTCGGTACGGGGAGTACTGTTAATTTTTTAATCGAACTCTTGCCCCAGTTACAACTTGAGGCGGCAGTTGCAAGTTCTGAAGCAACTGCGCAGCGTTTGAAAAAACTCGGCATTGAAGTTGTAGATATGAATCATGTCGGTGGACTTGACGCGTATGTTGATGGTGCCGATGAAATCGACCGTCATTTACATATGATCAAAGGTGGTGGCGCAGCATTAACTCGTGAAAAAATTGTTGCCTCTATTGCTAAGAAATTTGTGTGTATCGTTGATGATTCAAAATGGGTGGAGCAACTTGGTCATGATTTCCCGTTACCAATTGAAGTGATTCCTATGGCACGCTCTGCGGTAGCACGTAAAATAGTGGCTATGGGCGGTGACCCTGTTTATCGTGAAGGAGTGGTGACAGATAACGGAAATGTGATATTAGATGTTTATAATCTCAATATTTTAAATGCTCTCGAACTTGAACGAAATATCAACGACATCCCTGGTGTGGTCACCAATGGGATTTTTGCGATCAATAAAGCCGATATTGCGATTGTTGCAACGAGTCAAGGCATTGAAGAGCGTGTAGCCATCTAATTCAGTGAGAACTCAAACCCAATGAGCATTTGTCAGGACCTACCTGAAATACAAATTGTTCGACATGCAAGGGCAAAACATTTGCGCTTGCGTGTTTATACCGATTCGATCCGATTGACTGTGCCTTTACGCTGTGGTCGACAGCAAATTGAAAATTTTTTAAAACAGTCTGAGTCTTGGTTGGTCGAAACTTGGCAGAAACAATATGACTCTACACAAGTACAATCACAAACATTGCCACAGCAGATTCAACTTTTTGATCACAACATCGCCATAGACATTGAATATGTGGCTCAAAAAGATTTGTTCATTTATTTGCCTGAACATAACATGTTACGTGTTGATCAAACGCAGGCAGAAATTGGACTGAAAACCTTTATATTGTCTTACGCCAAACATAAATTACCAAAATACTTAAGCCATCTTGCTCAAGAGCACGTAATCCCATTTGCAAAATGTAATATTCGTCATCCAAAAACGCGTTGGGGTAGTTGTAGTAGTCAGCACGATATTATGCTCAATGCTGCTTTGGTGCTGTATCCTCAAGCAGTGGTACGTTATGTATGTATTCATGAGTTGGCCCATACACGTCATTTCGACCATAGCCCAGCATTTTGGTCTGAGGTTGAAAAATTTGATATAAATTACAAACAACATCGAAAAATGTTAAAAACTATTGCACTTCCATATTGGTGGCATTATTCGGCAAAATTGTAAATCATCACGAGTAAAGCGGTGTAACTCAAATTATTGTTAAAAATTTCATAACCTCACGGCAAAACTGTTTTGCAAATGCTCAGTTCCTGTCATACTACAGCGTTATTTTATCTCAACTTTTAATGGGGTTAGCATTGTGATTACAGTGGGTATCGTTGGTGGAACAGGGTATACAGGCGTTGAATTATTGCGTCTTTTACTGCGTCACCCTAATGTCAATGTAAAAATTCTGACATCTAGAACTGAAGCGGGTCGTCGTGTTGATGAGATGTTCCCGAGCCTACGTGGTCATACTGATCTTGAATTTTCTGATTTAAAAATAGAAGCATTGCAGAAGTGTGATGTTGTCTTCTTTGCTACACCGCATGGTGTGGCGATGAATCATGCCGCAGATTTATTAAGTGCTGGTACAAAAGTGATTGATCTTGCAGCTGATTTTCGTTTGCAGGATCTTGAACAGTTTGAGAAATGGTATGGTTTAGAACATGCTTGCCCAGAGATATTAAAACAATCAGTGTATGGGCTTTGTGAACTTAATCGCGAAAAAATCAAACAAGCACAGGTCATTGGTAACCCTGGTTGTTATCCAACAACTGTACAGCTTGGTTTGGCGCCGCTTCTGCAAGCAAGTGAATTATTACTGAAACCTGAAAGTATTATTATCGATGCTAAATCTGGTGTTTCAGGTGCAGGGCGTAAAGCGAGTTTGGGGATGATCTACTCTGAAAATGCAGATAACTTTAAGGCTTATGGGGTTGCAGGTCATCGCCACCATCCTGAAATTGTCGAAGCACTTGGTCATATTTCTGCACATCAGGCTAATTTTGAATCCTTAATTTTTGTTCCACATTTGGTGCCGATGATTCGTGGTATGCTCAGTACCATTTATGTTGATTTAACAGAGCATGCTAAAGCGGTTGATTTACAAAAACTTTACCAAGATTTTTATCAGGGTGAACATTTTGTTGATGTTATGCCAGCGGGGAGCTCTCCTGAAACACGTAGTGTCCGCGGCGCAAACCAATTACGTATCGCTTTACATCAAATTCAAGCAAATAAGTTGATTGTTTTAGTTGCACAAGATAATTTGGTTAAGGGGGCAGCAGGACAAGCCATACAGAATATGAATTTAATGTTTAATTTCTCTGAAGATGCAGGTCTGCAGGGTATTGGTCTTTTACCTTAAATAACTTAGATATGACACAGCTTTCTTAATTGAAACTGAGAAAGCTGTTTGAACCCAAACATTACTAGAGACGACAATGCAAGACAACAAAGAACATAATGTCCCAGAAACAACGAGTAAGCTTAAGCAATCGTTGAAGCAGAGTTATACACCTTTGATTATTTCAGCTGTAGTATTGTCGCTAGGTAGTCTGATTTTAGGTTATACAGTAGGACATCGCCAAGGGCTGACTGTGGTTGGTTATGATGCTGATGCACAACAGTTGGTCGATGTGGTACAAAAGCAAAAAAATAATTTAGATGCGCTTAATAAAAATTTGAATACCGCTGTGCAGGAACGTGATGTTGCAGTGGAAAACTCCAATGAGCTTTATGCCGGCATGAATAAATTGAAGGCTGAAAAGTCTCAGTTGGATGGTTTAACATCAATTTATCGTGAAGTACTCAGAGAACGGGGTGGGTTGAGTTTATCTGTGCAAAACCTTGCAATCAAATCGCTTCCAGAAAATGCGTTTGAGTATCAGTTAGACTTGTTACAAGTTAGCCCAAATCATCGCCGTGCAACAGGTAGTGTGGAACTACGTTTGATCAATGGTGCTGAAGTGCTATTGATTCCACTTGAAAATAAAAGTTTCAATTTTGATGATTATGCACGTTTAACAGGTCGTTGGACGATGCCTAAAGGATTTACTCCACAATTTATTGAAGTTCGTTTAAGTGGCCCAACATCAGTGATTAAACGCTTTAGTTGGCAACGTGGTAAAGCAGTAGAAAATTTAGCGAGCTTTGCTTCGGAAATTCCGCAAGCAGAAGCCAATGTCCAGTAAGCAAAGAATTTTAGTGATATGAGCGGAATTAAACGTCAAATTTGTTTAGGTGAAGTGAAAAATTCATTTAATCAATCAGGTTATGTCGACTGGCATATTCATCCAGAAATCATGCCAGTAGCACATGATCCGTCAGAATTTGACGAGTCAGAGGGTGATGTTGCGGTCAAGACGGCACCTCCTCAATTAAAGTTGCCACCACTTTATGTGGTTGTGTTACTTAATGATGACTATACGCCAATGGATTTTGTAATTGAAATTTTACAACAATACTTTGCTTTAAATCTTGACCAAGCTACTCAAGTGATGCTAACAGTACATTACGAAGGAAAAGGTATCGCTGGTGTTTATCCGCGAGACATTGCGGAAACTAAAGCAAATATCGTTAATAATTATTCTCGTTCCCAAGGTTACCCATTACTTTGTCAGATCGAGCCAAAAGAATAGGGGGTTAGCATGCTTAGTCGTCAATTAGAGGTGTCTTTGCGTTTGGCTGTAAGCATGGCTCGTCAAAAGCGACATGAGTTTCTCACCGTTGAACATCTGCTATTAGCATTGCTCGATAATGATTCCGCTGTGAATACATTGAAAGCATGCGGTGCTGAGATTGTGAGTCTTCGTAAAGAGCTAGAAGAGTATGTTGAGCAACATACACCCAAGCTTTCAGAAAACAGTGAGCAAGCACCACATCCGACCGAAAGTTTTGATAGAATTTTGCAACGCGCAATATTCCATGTTCAGTCGAGTGGTAGCGACCGTACTGTTGAAGGTGCTGATGTATTGGTTGCGATGTACTCTGAACGTGATTCATTTGCTATATATTTATTAAAACGTCATCAAATCAATCGATTAACTTTAACTCAATACTTATCTCATGGTGCCCGTAAAGATGAGATTCCAGTAGAAGAAGAAGCCGATGAGGTGGACTCGGATATTAGTACCTCAGCAAATGCTGGTCCATTAGAGTTATATACTTTAAATCTCAATCATGAAGCACAAAAAGGCAAAACAGACCCTTTAATTGGTCGAGAAAAAGAAATAGAACGTGCTGCACAAATTTTATGTCGTCGACGTAAAAACAATCCATTATTGGTGGGTGATCCTGGTGTTGGTAAAACTTCGATTGCTGAAGGTTTAGCTTGGCTGATTGTCAATGGTAAAGCACCAAAACCGCTCGCGAGTACTGAGATTTATAGTTTAGATATTGGTGCATTGGTTGCAGGTACGAAATATCGTGGCGACTTTGAAAAACGTTTAAAGCAGCTGTTAAATACTTTAAAGAAAAAGCCAGATGCAGTTTTATTTATTGATGAAATCCATATGATTATCGGTGCTGGTTCCAGCATGGGCAGTACGATGGATGCTTCAAATTTGATTAAACCTGCCTTGGCAAATGGTAGCTTACGTTGCATTGGTTCAACGACTTTCCAAGAATACCGTCAAGTTTTTGAAAAAGATCATGCACTTTCGCGTCGTTTCCAAAAAATTGATGTCAATGAACCATCGATTTCTGAAACTATTGATATTTTACGTGGTTTGAAATCTAAGTTTGAAGAATTTCATCATGTGGAATATGACGATCAGGCTTTGGTATCAGCAGTTGAATTATCAGCTAAATTTATCAATGATCGTTTCTTACCAGATAAGGCAATTGATGTCATTGATGAGGCTGGTGCACAACGTCGTTTGAAAACTGATGCGGAAAACCGTGTGATTTCAGTTGAAAATATTGAAGATATTGTTTCTAAAATTGCACGTATTCCACCTAAAACAGTATCGAATGATGATAAAACTGTATTAAGCAATTTAGAGCGTGATTTAAAACGTGTAGTCTTCGGTCAAGATGAAGCAATTACGGCGTTGTCTTCGGCAATTAAGTTATCACGTGCTGGTTTAAAAGCACCAGATAAACCTGTGGGGAGCTTTGTTTTTGCTGGCCCAACAGGGGTGGGTAAAACTGAAGTTACTAAACAATTGGCAAAATTACTTGGTGTAGAACTAGTACGTTTTGATATGTCTGAATACATGGAACGCCATGCAGTTTCTAGACTCATTGGTGCTCCTCCAGGCTATGTAGGTTTTGATCAAGGTGGCCTGTTAACGGATATGATTCATAAAAATCCGCACTGTGTTCTATTACTTGATGAAATTGAAAAAGCACATCCAGATGTATTTAACTTGTTATTGCAAGTAATGGATCATGGTTCATTAACAGATAATAATGGCCGAAAATCTGATTTTAGAAATGTCATTATCGTATTAACTACCAATATTGGTGCTGAAAGTATTTCACGCAGTAGTATTGGCTTTACAGAGCAAGATAACAGTAAAGATAACCAAGAAGCGATGAAGCGTGCTTTTTCACCAGAATTCCGTAACCGTTTAGATGCAACTATTCAGTTTAAAGCATTGCCAATGTCTGTGATCGAGTCCGTGGTAGATAAATTCTTAACTGAATTACAGGCACAGCTTGATGACAAGAAAGTGGTATTGGATGTTGATCAATCTGCTCGTGATTGGCTAGCTGAAAATGGCTACGATCGTTACATGGGTGCACGTCCTATGCAGCGTCTCATTCAAGAACATTTGAAAAAGCCATTAGCTGAAATGATTTTGTTTGGTGAATTGGCTGATCATGGTGGTAATGTTGCAGTTTCAGTGAAAACTGAAAATGGGCAATCTGTAGGTTTGAAACTTGAGGTTTTTGAAGATCAAGCTGCTGAACCCGCATAATGACCCGTGAAATTGTTTGACGATAACCCGTGAATTATTTACGGGTTATTTTTTGTTTACTGAAATATGGGAAATATTGATGTCCAATGTATTGACGACTTTTGTTTTATTTTTTCTGACGGCTATTGCAGAAATACTGGGTTGTTATTTTCCTTATTTAATCTTAAATCAGGGGCGTAGCCATTGGTTATGGTTACCTACAATACTTAGTCTTGCGGTATTTGTGTGGTTATTAACATTGCATCCAGCTGCATCTGGACGAATCTATGCTGCATATGGTGGCATATATGTATGCACTGCATTGCTATGGTTGAAGTATGTCGATCAAATAAGCCTAAGCCGTTGGGATTTGATCGGGGGGCTGGTCGTAGTGACTGGGGCCGCAATGATTATTTTACAGCCCAATGGTTTAATACGTTAGTGAAGAAGGGCGAAGCAATATGCCTAACCCGCTAAGCCTTCACGACGCTGATGCTGTGTGACATGTAAAAACATGGTGTAGCTATCTGCTGGATGGGTGACACCAGCTTGGTCTAAAGCACGGGCAATAGATCCACGGTGGTAGCTCCCATGATTAATAATATGAAATAAAATCTCTTGAATTTGCATTGAGCCTTTTTGCTGATCAGTGAAAGTAAAATCAATGAATTGCTCTAACTGCTGGCATTGGATCTGTTGTACATAGTCTAGATAATCTTCGTCTGAGTGGGTGAGTCGAAGTGCTAATTGCTTAAAATCTGGCACGATTTCACTATTGGTTTTTGGATGGGGTTGTTTTTGTTGTTTTAGACGTGCTCGAAATAGATCCTCAATAATAAGCATATGATTGAGTTGCTGACAGATAAATGCATACTGTTCAGCAAATTTACCCTGATCAATTTGCTGGATTGCATTTAGCATACGTTGATCTGACCATTGTTTATATTGAAATTGGCTTAAAAGCATCGGTATTCTCTTACGGTAATTGAGCAATTCAGGTGGGCCACACCACGCATTATTGTAACTTTAAATATAATTGAAAGCTGCTGAAAATATTCTGGCTATTGCGATTTTATTTATTTGGATATTCTTCGTTAAATAAGCGTGTTGGATATAATGGGATAAATATTTTATTTAAAACACGTCTTATTAGAAAATATAATTAACAATATCTAAACTAGAGCGAATATAAGTTATCTTCTAGATATATACGCTATGTGTTTATATTTTGTGCTCTGAATTTCGCTATAGCTTGAGTATTCGATAAATATCATCTAAATCTATTTGTCTTACATAAACCACTATGCTTGAGTGGGTTATAGAAAAGGTTTATAAAATGATAAAAGGCTTTGTCATGACAAAACCTTTTATCTTGATTTGATTCTAACTACAGATTAATTCGCTTTTAAATTTTCATTAATTAAAAACTCAACCAACGCTTTTTGTGCATGTAATCGGTTTTCAGCTTCATCCCATACTACTGAACTCTTATGCGTGAGCATGTTTTCTGAAATCTCCTCACCTCGATGCGCAGGTAAGCAGTGCATAAACAAACAGTCAGGATTTGCAAATTCAACAAGTTTTTCATTAACTTGATAGTCTGCAAAAGCTTTTTCACGTATTTTTTGTTCTTCTTCTTGGCCCATACTTGCCCAGACGTCGGTCACAATCAGGTCAGCTTGAGTTGCAGCAGCTTCAGCACTATCAACCAATTCAACACAGTGGCTAAATGGGGCTAAGAATTTCTCTTTCGGCTCATAACCTTTAGGTGAAGCGATTTTAAGTTTAAAACCCCACATATGTGCTGCTTCAATATATGAATTACACATATTATTGCCATCACCAATCCATGCAACTGTTTTGCCTTTGATTGATCCACGATGTTCAACAAATGTTTGAATATCCGCAAGTAGTTGGCATGGATGGTGATCATCGGTTAATGCATTGATGACAGGTACGCTTGAGTTTTCGGCGAAACGCTCAACGATTTCATGTCCGAAAGTACGAATCATGACAATGTCTAACATACTCGAAATTACACGTGCAGAATCTTCAATCGGTTCACCGCGACCAAGTTGAGTATCGCGTGATGAAAGAAAAATCGCACTGCCGCCAAATTGGGTCATACCTGCTTCAAATGAAACACGTGTTCGTGTGCTCGATTTTTCAAAAATCATTCCCATTACTTTGCCAACGAAGGGCTGATAAACTTGGTGTTGATGTTGCATTTTTTTCAATTCTAATGCACGTTGAATAACTTGATTTAGTTCGTCAGTGTTTAAATCAGCTAAAGTAAGAAAATGTCTGAGAGCCATGGTTACTCCACAATAATAAGTGCCAGCCAAAAACAAAAAAGCCAACACACTATTGTTGGTTTGTAGGAAGTTAAAAAGGATAATCGATCAATATACTATAGATTATGTTTGCTGTGCAAAATTTTAAACTCTTTGGTGTCCATCGAGAAAACGGTCTACGCTATATTCAAAATATTCATTTATTTCAGCATCTGTTTTTTTAATCTCGATTCCCATAATTGTTTTCCATTCTAAATGACGAATGATTCCAATATATATTTGAGCGGAAAATAAAGGTTTGGGGCAATACAAGATTTTTTGATTATGTGCATTTTCTAATACTTTGGCGATCGTCGCTTGAATATGCTTTGGCCCTTGTTCGTGAATATAGAGTGCAAACTCAGGAGTAGCTTGAGTTCGTTCGACAATCAAGCGAATAAATGCAGCATTTTCAGGGTCAAGTAAATGAATATAAAAATTATTTAAATTCTGAATTAAATAATCACGTAGGTCATTCTTACTTTGCTCAAAGGCGGGACAAATATCTTGAAAGAACATAGCACGACGATAATCACAAATGGCAATAAATAAACCTTCTTTACTACCAAAGTACTTATAAATCGAGGTCTTAGAGCCACCAGCATGATTGACGATATCATCTAATGACACCGCATCATAACCGCGTTCAAGGAATAAAGTATTCGCACTGAGTAATAGCGCCAAGCGTCGTTCATGACCGCGACGAGTCAGAGGAAAGTCGCAGTTCGAAATCACCATTTGATCTAAACTAATTGCCATAACACAGTGAAAATAAAAATATAGAGAGCATTATATCAAACATGTCAAGGAATTTCAGGCTTATATCTAAGCATCTGTGTTTGATCAGATAATGAGTCAATTGAGTGGATTCATTATGCTAAAGTTTTAGCCAATGAACTGTAAAAGTGCATAGTTTTATAGCTATACTCGAAACTCTATTAATAGAGTAAGACTGTGGAAAGGAATTATGACAGAACAAGCGTCTGCAGGTCTAAGATTTAGACAAGCATTAGAAATCGAAAAGCCATTACAGATTATTGGAACTGTAAATGCCTATGCAGCCATGATGGCAAAACAAGTTGGCTATAAAGCGATTTATGTTTCAGGTGCAGGTGTTGCAAATTACTCTTATGGCTTACCAGACCTTGGTATGACCAGCTTAGACAACGTGCTTGAAGATGTACGCCGTATTACTGAACGTGTTGATACACCTTTGTTGGTTGATATCGATACCGGTTGGGGCGGTGCTTTCAATATTGCACGGACT
>NZ_BBRX01000031.1 GCF_000829675.1 Acinetobacter rudis | reverse complement strand
CGACAGTAGGGATCAAAGCATATGATCCGTACTTCAATTATAAGGCGTTGTTTAAAGAGCGCTCTCAGCGGATTGCAGAGTATGCTGAGGGAACAACTGGGGAAAATGGGTTATGTTTAGCTGATTTAGAAGCTAAATTTAAGGAAGATATACAGCAATTCCTTATAGCAAATAAAGATAAATCGGTGATGGATTATCCAGCGTTGATTGAGACGTTTGATCAAGATCCAGTAGTTAAAAAATTCTTAGAAGATAATCAACCTGCCACAAAGAAAATTAATACCCCTGTTATGATTATTCAAGGTACTGCTGATATGGCTGTTCCATATCCAGTTACAGACGGCTTACAACAAAGATTAGCTGCGTTAGGAACGAAGGTAACTTTTCTTCCAGTAAAAAATGCGAGTCATACTCAAGCAATCGTTGAAAAAAATCCTGAACTTGTAGCATTTATCAAGCAGCATATGCCAGCAAAGTAAAACAGAGTAATTGTTTATTAAGAAATAAGGAGCTTTGGCTCCTTTTTTTCTTGGCTGATGGAGCATTTATACGAATAAAAGAAAAGTTTGAGTCCTTACAATTGTTTAGTTTAAATAAATATTAATATCTTTTTATTTATGTTCTATTGATGGTGTTCACAGTGATAGTGAATAAATCATCAATAAAAGGACATAATGATGGACAGGGTTTTAAAGAATACGCTCATTGCGCTGAGTTGTAGCACAGCATTATTTTTAACAGCTTGTACGCGTAGTACTTATCAAGATGATGATCAACCGCATATTATAGAGCAATATTATATTTCAGAAGAGCCGTATCATTTAGATAAGCTCGATAATGCAAAAACAATAAATATCATGAAGTACAATATGCAAAATGTATTAGGTCAAACAACACAAGCCACTGCATTAGTGATCTTTCCTGAAAAAGAAAAGCCGATAGATGGTTGGCGCGTAGTGATTTGGGAGCATGGAACGGTGGGTGTAGCAGATCATTGTGCACCGAGTTTGTCACCACTCGATAAGGACTTTAGTAGTCTGGCGAAAAATTTACTCTCTACCGGTTATGTGATAGTGGCGCCAGATTATGAGGGGCTGGGTTCTGCAGGTATTCATCCCTATTTAAATTTAGGCAGTGAAGCAAGATCTGCAATAGCTGCAATAAAAGCAGTCAATCAACATTATGCTGGGCAATTGCATGGCGCTTGGATGTCTGTAGGTCAGTCACAAGGTGGACAAGCATCATTGGGCACGTCGGAGTATGCCAATAATGATCCTTTGTATAAGGGGACAGTAGCAGCAGCACCTGCCTCGAGTTTCGGAGAAATTATTTTAGATGTTGCTCCAAATTTATTAAGACAGCTTGAACAGCAAGAAATTGCTGATGGTTTAACAGATCTTGAAAAACGAAGTTCGGTATCCTCATATGCCACACTTTTAGCTTATGTGGCACTGACGGGTATTGGAATACAAGCGTATGAGCCATATTTTCAGTATCGTGATTTGTTTCAAGCGCGGGCAAAACCCATCGCTGCGCTTGCTGATGGGCCAAATGGTTTTTGTTTGCAAAGCAATGATCCTGAACAAAGTTTAGTGCAAAACTTTAAAAAAGATATCATTAGCTTTATGCAAGCTAATCCAGAACAGAGTGTTATGGATTATCCTGGGCTGGATACAGAGGTATTTAGAACTAATGCAGTTGTCACTCAGTTTCTAGCAGACAATGAGCCTGGTACCAAACGCTTGGATAAATCAACCATGATTATTCAAGGTAATCAGGATACAAGTGTACCTTATATGATTACAACTGCATTGGTTGATCGGTTGAAAGAGGATTTAAAGTCACCAGATATCCTCTATGTTTTGGTTGAAGGTGCTGGACATACTCAGGCCATCGTTCAAACAAAAGAACGAGTAATTAATTTTATTAAATTGCATCTGCCTGCAGCATAATGACCGTAAGTTAAGGCTTGACGATCAAAGGAGCATGAGCTCCTTTTTTCTTATCTTATTGTAATTCGGATGGTGAGTTCATAGGCACTATAGCTTGATTTTGTTATAGTGAGCCACCTTGCGAATAAATGTTGAGAAATTGTGGTTAGCTATGTCTAAGGCAGTGAAGTTAAATAAGAAAGTAATTCTATTTTGTGCTTTAGGGGTGATTATTCCTTTAGCTTTGATTTGGCTAAATAAGATTGCAATTGATCATGATGCTGCAAATAAGCGTGAATACGATGAATTAATTCGTAAACAACAAGCATTGATTAAGCCTCAGCAATCGGCAAGTGCAGTTGCCACAACGGAGCAAAGCGCTGCATCAGAAACAACTCAGCCTTAAGTGCTGAGTTTTTTTATGTATGAAGTATTTTTAAAATGAAGAGCACAGGTATAAAAAAAGCCCATTGATTGTTATAAATCAATGGGCTTTTAGAATTTTGGCTCTCCAACCTGGGCTCGAACCAGGGACCTGCGGATTAACAGTCCGTCGCTCTACCGACTGAGCTATTGGAGAATTTGATAGGCATTTTATGCAGCGAAAGCCTTAGCGTCAAGTCACAACATAAGAAAAAATACAAAATGCTAAGTGTTTGTTTTATTTATCATCAATTTGAGTGGATGCTGCTTAAAAAGTGTTTCAATCGATCATTTTAAAGGTTTATAGAGTTTGGCTGAACAATCGGCAATAAAAAAACCCACATTCATAATGATGTGGGTTTTTAGAATCTTGGCTCTCCCACCTGGGCTCGAACCAGGGACCTGCGGATTAACAGTCCGTCGCTCTACCGACTGAGCTATGGGAGAAAAAGTAGATGGCTCTCCAACCTGGGCTCGAACCAGGGACCTGCGGATTAACAGTCCGTCGCTCTACCGACTGAGCTATTGGAGAATCTGATGCGCATTTTATGGATGAAAGTGTAAGTCGTCAACAGCAAAGTGAATGATTACTGTTTGATTGCTTTATAAATGTCCAGTTTTTGATTTTAAATAAAAAAATCACCCTAAATAGGGTGATTTTTCAGAAAAATAAAGGAATTATTTTTCAACACCAGCTGCTTGGCCAGCGTATTTCGCATTTGCATAATCCCAGTTCGCTAAGCTTTCAAGGAAAGTAGAGATGTATTTAGGACGTGCATTACGGAAGTCGATGTAGTAAGCATGTTCCCAAACATCGATTGTTAATACAGCAACTTGATCGTGTGCAAGTGGAGTGTCTGCATTTGAAGTTTTAGTAATTGAAAGTTTACCATTTACTTTGTCAGCAACGAGCCAAGCCCAGCCTGAACCAAACTGAGTTGTTGCTGCAGCAGCAAATTGTTCAGCAAACTGTTCATAGCTACCAAAATCTTCATCGATTTTAGCTGCAAGTGCACCAGTAGGTTTGCCACCACCATTTTGTTTCATACTGTTCCAGTAGAAAGTGTGGTTCCATACTTGAGCAGCATTGTTGAAAATGCCTGCTTTAGATGCATCACCAGCAGATGCTTTGATGATTTCTTCAAGGGTTTTGCCTTCAAGCTCAGTCCCTTTGATTAAATTATTCAAGTTCACTACATAAGTATTGTGATGCTTGTCATGGTGGAATTCTAAAGTTTCTTTGCTGATATGTGGTGCTAAATCTTCATAGCCATATGGAAGAGCAGGTAATGTAATCGTCGTCATGTTCCTAGTCCTTGCTTTTGCTGGGTTACATATATAAGTTGCTCTATTGTAGTAGATTTTTCTCTGCAATAGTGTATGAATAATACAACGATACATAATATCGCCTAAAAACACAGCATTTGCCGAATGGGAAAAACAGCTAAATTAGATCGGATTATTCAATTCATGATAAACAACTTCAATATCAAACTGTTGAGCTAGTGCATTGCCCAAACGCTGTACACCATAGCGTTCAGTCGCATGGTGTCCACATGCGTAGTAGTGGACATTAAGCTCTTCAGCTTCATAAAAAGTTCGCTCACTCACTTCACCTGAAATGTAGGCATCACAGTTTTGTACAGCAGCTTTAGTGATAAAGTCTTGCGCCCCACCAGTACAAAAAGCAACTTTTTTAATCTCAGTTTTATTTGCAGGTAAATGAATCGCCTCAAAGCCTAAGCGTTCAGTCAAGTAGTGTTGAAACTGTTCTGGACTTTGTGCTGAATTTAAATAGCCAATATTACCTATTGGGTGACGTTCAGTCGGATCTAATGCTTCAATATCTTGTAGTTCAAGCAGTTCACTGATCGCTGCGTTATTGCCTAATGTTGGATGAGCATCAAGAGGGAGGTGGTAAGCTACAAGAGAAATATCATTTTTAATGAGCGATTTTATGCGTTGCCCTCGCATCCCCGTAATCGGGTAAGCTTCACCTTTCCAAAAATAACCATGATGTACTAGAAGCAAGTCAGCTTGTTGTTCAATCGCTGCTTCAATTGCACGCTGTGAAGCAGTGACTGCACAAAGAATTTTCTTGACCTCTGGACGACCTTCGATTTGTAAACCATTCGGAGCATAGTCTTTAAATTCATTGGTTTTTAGTTGAAGATTACACCATTGGATAATATCAAGTAAATTTGCCATAATAGTGTTCGAAAACTTGTGAGTTAAAATAAAGCATATTATAGCTATTAACTAAAGCTGAACAATTTTATTTGAGTTTTTTTAGGTATATGATTTTATTTTGATTACAATGAAGAAATTGCGTTTATATCGAATGATTAAATAAATTTTAGAGGAATATATAGTGCGCCGCTCAGTTTCTTGGTTACCTTGGGTGTTACTAGTTGTCGTTATTCTGAGCTTTGTCGCTTGGCAAAAGTATCAACAACCTAAAGCCCCGATTGCTTCTGATGGCGTCAAAATGCCTGCTGAAAAGGTAGAGCCATTGATTGATACTTCACGTACGGGCGGTGTGGTTTCATATAATCAAGCCGTTAAGGTTGCGGCACCAGCTGTAGTGAACATTTTTACTACGCAGAAGTTAAAACAAACAAATCCATTATTTAATGACCCTGCATTTAGAGAGTTTTTTGGTAATCAGTTCCCAGAACGCTCACAGGGAGAAAATGAAAATAGTCTTGGTTCAGGTGTTATTGTTCGTCCCGATGGTTATATTTTGACGAATAATCATGTTATTGCTCAAGCTGATCAAATTGTGGTGAGTTTACAAGATGGTCGTCGTGCTGAGGCAAAAGTTGTCGGTACAGATCCTGGCACAGACTTGGCTGTAATTAAAATCGACCTTGAAAACCTACCTGTATTGCCATTTAAGTTAAGTGGAAATGAGGTAGGTGATGTTGTATTGGCTATTGGTAATCCATTTGGTGTGGGGCAAACGGTCACTCAGGGGATTATTTCTGCTGTAGGTCGTTCTGACTTAGGTATTAATACCTATGAAGACTTTATCCAAACTGATGCAGCGATTAATCCTGGGAATTCTGGTGGTGCATTGATCGATGTTGCAGGTAATCTGATTGGTGTAAACACTGCGATTTTCTCTCAGACTGGTGGTTCACTGGGTATTGGTTTTGCAATTCCAGCTAAAGTTTGTCAGCAAGTATTAAATTCGATTTTAAAAGATGGTCGTGTTATTCGTGGTTGGTTGGGAATTAGTTTACTTCCACCCCAACAAAATGATGTATTAGAACCTCGTAAACCAGGTGTAATGGTTGCAGGGGTAATGAAAAATGGTCCTGCTGCAGATGCTGGTCTTAAAGTGGGTGATAAAATTGTCAAAGTGAATAATGAAGAGATTACCTCTGCTTCACACTTGATTAATTATGTAGCCTTACAAGTGCCAAACAGTGTGATTAAAATTGAAGTGCTACGTGGAAATGAAGTTTTGAATCTTGATGTGACTGTTACTGAGCGTAAAGCTCAAAATAGTGAAAATCAGTTTATTCCACTCCCACAGCGTTAATCATATTTTTCATATAAAAAAGCCTCTCACTGTTAAAGTCGAGAGGCTTTTTTATTAGATCTTTGCAACAACATCTGCGAAGGTACTTTAAGTAGAAAGTCACTCTGGATAATGCTGTTGGGTCATAAAAGATAAAATAGATCTGAAAAAGAGCGGTGTTTGAGCAAGTCTAAGTTTTTTATATCGTAATTATGCTTGGGTAGACAATTTGATGTGATCAAGTTGGGTTATTTAGAGTTTAAAAAAACCAGTGATGAACACTGGTTTTTTAAATCATGCTTAATGTAATACCGCGGTGAGGATTACTTAGTCTTGTTGAATACCCGCAACTAACCAATCTTGGTTAGAACCTGCTGGTTTTACAAAGTGCCAAACTTCAGCAAAAGGTTGTGGCAAGCTGTTGAGATCTTCACTTACTGTACCTGTAAAGCGAACACTGACAACGTATTGACCATTTTCTGTAGCACTTTCAATCACCATGGCATTGAGGTTTGAAAACTCTGCAACGTCTTGGTCTTGGTTGGCCATAATGTCGTTATGCATAGACTGATAAAGATCAGGGGTAAGATAACGGCGAATTTCTTCAACATTACTTGCTGTATTCATGGACTGAATATGGTTAAAACGCTGACGTGCTACACGTAAAAATGCAGCAGGTTCAGTACCATCTGGAAGTTGGTTGCCACTTTGTGCATATGCACCACCTGCAACTGGGGCAGCAGCTGCGCTACCACCTACAGATTGACCAAATACATTGGTGCTTGAACCAGTACTGCGCGGCGCTTGCTGAGCAAATGGTGCTGCGCTCGGACCAGACTGGTTCGGTGCATATGGATTTGAATTAGTTAGTTTTTTTTTTGCGCCAAATTTACGGAAAAGTAAAAATGCAATACCCGCAATTAAAACTAACCAAATCCAACTCGGGATTCCGCCTTTTTCCTCTTGTTGTACAGCAGCTTGCTCTGCACCAGAAGCTGGAGCTGCTTGTTTGTCATCGGCAAGGGCATTGGCTGCAACTGCACCCACTGCAGCACCAGCAACACCAGCAGCAACCATTGAACCTACACCTGGACCTGAACGCTGTGGTGCAGTTGCAGGTTGTTGAGCAGGTGCGGCAGGACGAGCATGTTGATTAGATTGTTGATAAGACTGGCTTGAGTTATTTGAACGACTCATTCCATGACTTTTACCACCACCAGCACGTTTTGCTTCTGCCAAAGGTGCTACTGCCAACGTTGCCATCAATATTGCTGCAACCAAACCACGCTGTCGAACTTGCATTCAGTTATTCCTTGAATAAATTAATATACAGGGCCTATATATGCAGACTTTTGTGTTGAATTTCAATATATAAAATGAAGTATTTATATATTCATTTGATAGAGCATGAGTTTTTAGCCAATGTGTCTATTTACTTAGACCTCATCACAGAGCTGCATCGCTTCAGATAAAGCTTCGTGTAAGCGAGCAACTGCAATAATTTGAACCCCTGCAATGCTTTTTTGCGGTGCATTTCCTTTAGGGACAATAATATATTTAAACCCATGTTTAATGGCTTCTTTAAGTCGTTCTTGGCCGTTGGGTACAGGGCGAATCTCACCGGACAGTCCAACTTCACCAAATACGGCAAGTTGTTGTGGCAAAGCTTTGGAGCGAAGACTCGAGGCACAGGCCAAAAGTACAGCAAGGTCTGTACCTGTTTCGGTAATTTTTAAACCACCGACAACGTTAACATAAACATCTTGTCCTGATGTTTGCACTCCACCATGACGATGCATGACTGCCAGTAGCATGTTGAGTCGGTTTTGTTCTAGACCGAGTGCAACACGGCGCGGTTGAGCATGGGCATCATCGACTAAAGCCTGTACTTCAACTAAAAGTGGACGAGTACCTTCGCGGCTAATCATGACAACAGAACCAGGAATAGCTTCGTCATAGCGGCTTAGGAAAATAGCAGACGGGTTTGCGACTTCTTTTAGGCCTTTATCGGTCATTCCAAAGACGCCTAATTCATTGACCGCACCAAAACGGTTTTTTACAGCGCGAATCATACGGTAACGTGAGTCAGATTGTCCTTCAAAATATAAAACGCAGTCCACCATATGCTCAAGGACACGTGGCCCAGCTAGTGCACCTTCTTTGGTCACATGACCAACAAGAAACAGCGCTGTGCCACTTTGTTTGGCATAACGAGTGAGAAGGGCTGCCGATTCACGAATTTGTGATACACCGCCTGGTGCAGATTGCAGTGTTTCTGTATATAAGGTTTGAATTGAGTCTAAGATCGCAACAGCAGGGCGTAGCTGTGCTAAAACTTCACAAATACGTTCCACACAAGTTTCAGCCATGACCTTGAGATGATCAGTTGGAAGATCAAGACGTTGTGCACGTAGTGCGACTTGCGATAAAGATTCTTCACCCGTGACATATAAGGCTGAACGATGTTCAGACGCCATATGCGTCGCTGTTTGTAATAAAATAGTCGATTTGCCGATGCCCGGATCACCGCCGATTAATACTACGGAACCTGTGACGAGGCCACCACCAAGAACACGATCAAACTCGGAAATACCGGTAGGTAAACGTGTTTCATGTGAGACTGAAACTTGATTAAGTGTCGTGACTTGTGCTGCTTGCCCTGCATAACCCCCTGAAAAATTAGGTTTAGCACGATGAGCAGTCCCAGTTTCTAAGCGAACTTCAATCAAACTGTTCCATTCGCCGCAATCACTGCATTGCCCAGCCCACTTGGGATGTTGGCTACCACATTGTTCGCAACGGTAGGTACTTTTGACTTTACTCATAATGTCATTCACAGCTTTAAAAGATAACGTCAGACAATCTATCAAGTAGGGCTTTAAAATACAATTTCAAAAAAAATAGCGCTTTTCAACTTAGACTATTGGCACATATACTGCTTGTGTGACGGAACGCTAAAATAAAAACAGTAAATGGAATAGATTGGCTAAATAACAGCTGATTGATGAAAGTTTTTGAAAATTTCCTATATTTTCATCAATTTTTCTTTTTTATTTTCTCTATTTTAGGCTACTTTGACTACATGAAATCTGAGAGAAGAATATAACAATGTCAAATCATGAACTCAGTTCTTCTGGGGAATCAGATGAACTCAAACGCAGTTTATCCAATCGACATCTGCAGTTGATTGCGATAGGCGGTTGTATCGGTACCGGTCTCTTCATGGGATCAGGTAAAACAATTAGCCTTGCTGGCCCTTCAATTATCTTTATTTATATGATTATTGGCTTGATGATTTTCTTCGTCATGCGTGCCCTCGGTGAATTGTTGCTATCAAATTTGCAATATCGCTCTTTTATTGATTTATCCACTGATTTAATTGGGCCATGGGCAGGTTATTTTGTCGGATGGACCTATTGGCTTTGCTGGATCACTATCGGTATTGCTGATCTTTCTGCGATTATTTATTACCTCGAGTTTTTTAATCAAGGACAGTCCTTTTCACCCATGGAAGGCGCCATGATCAGTATGGCTGCCATTATATTTATCATGGGTTTAAACTTAATGACGGTGAAGCTCTTTGGTGAGTTAGAATTCTGGTTTGCTTTAATTAAGATTATTGCAATTTTAGTTCTGATCGCTGTTGGTCTATGGATGATATTCATAGGCTTTACCTCAGAACAAGGTGATGTGGCTGCATTTTCAAATCTCTGGAGCTATGGTGGGATGTTCCCAACAGGTTCAGCAGGTTTCTTAGCGGGCTTCCAGATCGCAATCTTTGCCTTTGTTGGGGTGGAGTTGGTGGGTACAACTGCGGCTGAAACCAAAGATCCTGAGCGTAACTTGCCTAAAGCAGTGAACTCCATTCCGATTCGAATTATCTTTTTCTACGTGTTCGCATTAATCATTGTGATGTCTGTAACACCATGGAGCCATATTGATCCTAAAGTTAGTCCATTTGTAAACTTGTTCAGTCAAGCAGGGATTGCCGCTGCAGCGATTATTATGAACTTGGTTGTACTATCTTCTGTGATGTCATCAATGAACAGTGGTGTATTCTCAACTAGCCGTATGTTGTTTGGTCTATCACGTGAAAACCAAGGCCCAAAATCATTTGGTGTTTTGAATAAGCGTTTTGTTCCTTCAAATGCATTGTATTTCTCTGGCGTTTGTTTAGTCGCTGGTGCTGGATTACAGTATTTGGTTCCAAATACCATTGAAGCATTTACGCTGGCAACGACATTATCAACAGTATTATTTATTTGTGTGTGGCTCATTATTATGTGGAGTTACATCGTTTATTATAAAACTCGTCCAGATTTACATGCGAAATCAGTTTTTAAAATGCCTGGTGGTGTTTTGATGTGCTGGGTGGTGATTGTATTCTTTATTGGCATGATCGTTGTATTAGGCTTAGAAGCTGATACTCGAAAAGCATTAATGGTCAGTCCAATTTGGTTGTTAATCTTGCTGATTGGTTATCTCGGTTTTTATAAAAAACGGGCTAAATAAGTCAGACCACACAAAAAACACCAGCTTTAAGCTGGTGTTTTTAATTTAAGTATCGCTTTTGTGTTTTTAGCCGTTGGGGATGGGTTTTGATCAAGGTATACTGATGTAAATTCAACATATAGGTGATCAGATGCGTCATATCCTTGGTTTTACAGGTTTGTTGCTTACCACACTGCTGGTTGGCTGTGGTCAATCTGGTAATTTACAGCTCACAAGTGATCCAAACTACGATAAACGTGCGCGTTATCTGCTGCATCCCAATGTTGATCTTGCTTCTCAAACTCAAGGCAAAAATGCTCAAGCTGCGCAGCAAGCGGCAGCTTCTGAGGTTAACGAGATTCAATAATTTTTTATACGACTTTTGGAAAGGAAGACTTCATGGGGTTTAGTCGCATTAATGGCGTATTGCATGCAGAACAGTGTGCATTAGATGATTTGGCACAGCGTTTTTCTACACCCTTGTATGTGTATTCAAAAGCAACCTTAGAACAGCACTATCTATCTTTAGATCAAGCATTTGATTATATAGACCACCAGATTTGCTTTGCGGTGAAGTCAAACTCAAATATTGCTGTGCTCAATGTGTTGGCCAAATTGGGTTCAGGTTTTGATATCGTCACAGGCGGTGAGCTTGCACGTGTATTAGCAGCAGGTGGTGAGCCAAGTAAAATTGTCTTTTCAGGTTTAGGCAAGACAGAGGCTGATATTCAAAAAGCGCTCGAAGTGGGCATTGCCTGTTTTAATGTTGAGTCATATGCTGAACTTGCACGTATTGAGAAAGTTGCAGCAGCAATGAATGTACAGGCGCCAATCTCACTACGTGTCAATCCAGACGTCGATGCAAAAACTCATCCCTATATTTCGACCGGTCTAAAAGAAAATAAATTTGGTATTCCTTCCGATAATGTCTTAGAAACTTATCAATATGCTCAAAGTTTGCCACATTTGAATATTGTGGGTATTGATTGCCATATTGGCTCTCAACTGACTGAAACCCAGCCTTTTGTCGATGCACTAGATCGTGTTATTGGTATGATCGAACAGCTAAAAGAGTTGGGTATCACATTTAAACATATCGATATTGGTGGTGGATTAGGTGTACGTTACCAAGATGAAACACCGCCAAGTTTTGCAGAATATGCCAATGCAATGCGACCAGCATTAGAGAAGCTTGGTCTTAAAGTTTATATGGAACCAGGCCGCTGTATTTCAGCAAATGCAGGGGTGTTATTAACTCAAGTTGATCTACTTAAACCAACAGAACATCGCAATTTTGCTGTGATTGATGCGGCAATGAATGACATGATTCGTCCTTCTTTGTACCAAGCTTGGATGGATATTCAAAATGTACAGACCCGTCCAGTTGCAGAGGTCAAAACATGGGATATCGTGGGCGCGATCTGTGAAACAGGTGATTTCCTAGGTAAAGATCGAGAGTTAGCCTTAGAAACCAATGATTATTTGGCAGTTTTTGGGGCTGGTGCTTATGGCTTTGTGATGAGCTCTAACTACAATAGTCGAGGTCGTGCTGCAGAAGTGATGGTTGATGGCGATCAAGTGCATTTGATTCGTGCACGTGAACCGATAGAATCACTTTGGCAAAATGAATATTTATTACCTGCGGAGTAAAGCACAATGTTGTTAGAGTTCACCAAAATGCATGGCTTGGGCAATGACTTTATGGTGGTTGACTTAATCAGCCAGCGTGCCTTTTTAGATCCTGCAACGATTCGCCGTATGGCGGATCGACATTTTGGCGTGGGTTTCGATCAACTACTTATTGTTGAACCACCAGATTATCCTCAAGTCGATTTTAAGTACCGTATTTTTAATGCAGATGGTAGTGAAGTTGAACAGTGTGGTAATGGCGTACGTTGTTTTGCACGATTTGTTCATGAGCGTCGTTTGACCAATAAGACTAAACTTAAAGTTCAGACTTCTTCAGGGATTGTAGAGCCTGAATTGGGGCCAAATGGTTGGGTTCGAGTTAATATGGGCTATCCGAAATTTCAGCCGACTGAAATTCCATTTGTGACGCAAGAAACAGAAGCGTTATATACCCTTGAGTTGAAAGATCAACAGCAGTTGAATATCGATGTGGTGAATATGGGGAATCCTCATGCAGTGACCATCGTCAACGATATTTTAACTGCGGATGTGGAAAATATTGGCCCTCAAGTAGAGTCGCATGTGAATTTTCCTGAGCGCGTCAATGCTGGGTTTATGCAAATCATTGATGAAAGCAGTATTCGTTTGCGTGTATTTGAACGTGGTGTCGGTGAAACTTTAGCGTGTGGTACTGGCGCCTGTGCGGCAGCAGTTTCAGGCATTCGCCGTGGATTATTGTCTAATCAAGTCAAGGTTGAATTGGCTGGTGGTGTCTTACAAATTGAATGGCGAGAAGGCGATGTGGTTTGGATGACAGGTCCGACCAGCATGGTTTACGAAGGCCGTTTAGACCTGAGCTATTTTCAAGGTTAAGGGCGAGTCAGGTTAAGTATGTCTAACACATTGGGAGAGGCAACGATGAAAATTGGTGCGATGCAACTACTCTCAATGTGGATGAAGCAGCTTGAGCTTCAAAATCAGTCTGCACATACTCTTGATGCTTATTTTCGTGATGTCACTGCTTTTATTGACTTTTGTTATAGTCAAGATCTTGAGTTAAATCAGGTTGAAGCAGCTGACTTACGTCAATATCTGGCTTTTAAAGTTGAACAGCAACAACTGAGTGCAAGCAGTTTGCAGCGTCATTTAAGTTCAATTCGTCAATTTATGAAGTGGGCAGAGCAGGGCAAATATCTGTCGATGAGTCCTGGTGATGATTTTAAATTAAAACGCCAATCACGACCTTTGCCTGGTCTGATTGATATTGAGACGATCCATCAAATTTTAGATCAAGCACCACCTGATGCTGTCATTGAACAGCAGCTCTGGGTGCGTGACAAAGCGATGCTTGAGTTTTTTTATTCAAGTGGGCTGCGTTTGGCGGAATTACAAGGCCTTAACTTTAACGATATTCATCTTAATCGTCTGCTACTTAGGGTAACGGGTAAAGGCAATAAAACCCGCGTTGTTCCGTTTGGACAAAAAGCGAAAGATGCATTATTGGAATGGATTAAAGTCTACCAACTGTGGTTGGGAGAGTTTAGTGCTGAAAATGCAGTTTTTATCAGTCAAAAGGGTATGCGTCTTACTGCGAGACAGATTGAAAATCGAGTTAAGTCTCAAGCCTTACGTGCCGGCGTTGGTGTAGATTTACATCCGCATTTATTGCGCCATTGTTTTGCAAGCCATATGCTCAGTAATAGTGGTGATTTGCGTGCAGTACAGGAAATGTTAGGTCATCAAAACTTGACCACTACCCAGATTTATACCCATATTGATTTTGAACATCTCGCACAGGTGTATGACCGAGCACATCCGCGTGCCACTAAATAAGAGTTATCTACAACACAGGTTCAGCATCATTGATCGATCTAATCCTACAAAATTGTTGAAGCTTTAAAGTATTCCTCAGACTTGTTTATATAAAAAATGTAAGCAATATATCTCATTTGACAGACAGATAATGAAAGTTTGTATCGTGAAATTGCAAAAAAATCATGTGGTTTTTTACTGAACAGTATTGATGTGGTTTGATTTAATTTTTTTGAAAAAATGTTAAAATTCAAACAGTAAATACCATGAATAGCCTTATAATTTAAATTTCAAGCAGATTCTTTCTTAGACGATGAACTGTAGGTTCAGTTTTTTTACTGCTTTTTTAAGGCACTTTTGCGATTTGTGACTTGACCGAAATGCCAAACACACTGCAAGATAGGGCACCTAAAAAATTTAACTGAAGGGTTATCATAGCCTTTCACAACATTTAATTTGCTAAAACAGCCGAGGACTACATGAAGGCTCTTGTTGCAGTAAAACGTGTGGTAGATGCCAACGTTAAAGTCCGTGTGAAGTCGGACAATAGTGGGGTTGACTTAACGAACGTTAAAATGTCAATTAACCCATTCTGTGAAATCGCTGTTGAAGAAGCGGTTCGCTTAAAAGAAAAGGGAACAGTATCAGAAATTATCGTTGTCTCTATTGGTCCTAAAGAAGCCCAAGAGCAAATTCGTTCAGCAATGGCATTGGGTGCGGATCGCGGTATCTTAGTTGAAACTGCTGATGACATCGGTGCATTGGAAGTTGCTAAAATTTTAAAAGGCATCGTAGAACAAGAACAACCTCAGTTGATTCTTCTTGGTAAACAAGCAATCGATGATGACTCCAACCAAGTTGGCCAAATGCTAGGTGCTTTACTTGGCGCAGGCCAAGGTACTTTTGCTTCTGAAGTAAAAGTCGAAGGTGACAAAGTTCAAGTAACACGTGAAATCGATGGTGGTTTACAAACCGTTGAACTTACATTACCTGCAATTATCACAACTGACCTACGTCTCAATGAACCACGTTATGCAGCTTTGCCTAACATCATGAAAGCACGTAAAAAACCGCTCGATACTAAATCTCCTGCAGATTATGGTGTGACAACAACAACTAAACTGAAAACAGTTAAAGTTGAGCCACCAGCAGAGCGTAAAGCAGGCGTACAAGTGAAGTCAGTTGATGAGCTTGTAGAAAAATTGAAAAATGAAGCGAAAGTGATCTAATACGGAAGGATAAAATCATGAGTATTTTAGTTATCGCTGAGCACGACAATAAGACACTAAATGGTGCAACTTTAAACGTTGTTGCTGCAGCTCAAAAAATCGGTGGTGATATCACTGTATTGGTTGCTGGTGCTGGTGCACAGGCAGTTGCTGATGCTGCTGCTAAAGTGGCTGGTGTAAGCAAAGTATTGTTGGCTGATAATGCTGCTTATGCAAACCAATTGGCTGAGAACGTTGCAGCACTTGTTGCAGATTTAGCTAAAAACTACAAACATGTATTAGCTGCATCTACAACTACAGGTAAAAACATTTTACCTCGCGTTGCGGCTTTACTTGATGTCAGCATGATTACTGACATTATTGCAGTTGAGTCTGCCAATACGTTCAAACGTCCGATTTATGCAGGTAACGCGATTGCAACTGTACAATCTGATGAAGCAGTTGTAGTGGGTACTGTTCGTGGTACAGCATTTGATGCTGTAGCAAGCGAAGGTGGCTCAGCTGCTGTTGAAGCAGTTGCTGAAGTTAAAGACGCAGGTATTTCTAAGTTTGTTGCTGAAGAAATTGTAAAATCTGAGCGTCCTGAGTTAACTGCTGCACGTATCGTTGTTTCTGGTGGTCGCGGTGTTGGTTCAGGTGAAAACTACCACACTGTACTTGATCCATTAGCAGACAAGCTTGGTGCTGCACAAGGTGCTTCACGTGCTGCTGTTGATGCAGGCTTTGTACCTAACGATATGCAAGTTGGTCAAACAGGTAAAATCGTTGCACCTGACTTATATATCGCTGTAGGTATCTCTGGTGCAATTCAGCATTTGGCTGGTATGAAAGATTCTAAAGTGATCGTTGCGATCAACAAAGATGAAGAAGCGCCAATCAACGCTGTTGCTGATTATTGGTTAGTTGGCGATTTAAATGCTGTAGTGCCTGAGTTGGTTACTAAGCTTTAATCTTGCATTACTGATCAAGATCAAAAAACTGCTCCTATTCGGGGCAGTTTTTTTATGTCTGCTCATTGAGCACAGAGTATGATGCGATGGGCAACAATATGCATCAGCATGGCTTTAAAGCGTATTTTAGGCGCTTAGGTGGCGTATTGTTGTGCATATTGATCATAATTTAACATTTGACCTGTCCTTGCTTTGGTTAAAACAAAGTTTGTCTAATCAATGAGCAAATATTTTATATAAAATATAACAAGATAGTCCTTAGCCAGCAGCCAATATGGTAGATAAATATGCTATAATTTTTCGCTATAATTCTCGAATTAGCGCAGTTATTTTTAGCTAATTTTTTGCATGATTATTTAAATAAATCAAGCACTACACTTACTTGTAATAAGGAGTATGCATGAGCGTATCGGAAACTAGACCGATTGCCATTGAAGATGAGCTCAAGCACTCATATCTGGATTATGCAATGAGCGTGATTGTGTCACGTGCATTGCCTGATGTGAGAGATGGTTTAAAACCTGTGCATCGCCGCGTATTATTTGCGATGCATGAGCTAGGCAATGACTATAACAAAGCGTATAAAAAGTCTGCTCGTGTTGTCGGTGATGTAATCGGTAAATACCATCCACATGGTGATTCAGCTGTTTATGAAACCATTGTCCGGATGGCACAAGATTTCAGCTTACGTTATCAACTCATTGATGGCCAAGGTAACTTTGGTTCAGTAGATGGTGATAGTGCGGCGGCAATGCGTTATACCGAAGTCCGTATGCGCAAATTGACCCATGAAATACTGGCTGATTTGGAGAAGGACACCGTTGATTGGGAAGATAACTACGATGGCTCTGAGCGTATTCCTCAGGTTATGCCAACGCGTATTCCTAATCTATTAATTAACGGTGCAGCCGGGATTGCAGTGGGTATGGCGACCAATATGGCGCCACATAACTTAACTGAAGTTATTCACGCTTGTTTGGCTTATGCTGATAATCCGAATATTAGTATTGAAGGATTGATGGAGCATATTTCAGGCCCAGATTTCCCTACAGGCGGTATTATCTACGGTAAATCAGGCATTGTAGATGCTTACCGTACAGGTAAAGGTCGTTTGCATATTCGTGGTAAATATCACTTCGAAGAAGATCAAAAAACTGGTCGTACAACGATTGTATTTACTGAAATTCCTTATCAAGTGAACAAAGCAAAAACCATTGAGCGTATCGCTGAATTGGTCAAAGAGAAGAAGCTTGAAGGAATCTCTGAGTTACGTGACGAATCTGATAAAGATGGGATGCGTATTGCGATTGACTTAAAGCGTGGTGAAAACGCAGAAGTTATCGTTAACAATCTATTCTTGCAAACGCAATTAGAAAATTCATTCAGCATTAATATGGTGTGTCTCGATAATGGACAACCTAAGCTGATGAATCTTAAAGATATCATTGCTGCGTTTATCCGTCATCGTCAAGAAGTTGTGACTCGTCGTACGATGTACGAACTACGTAAAGCGCGTGAGCGTGGTCATACTTTAGAAGGTTTAACGGTTGCATTGGCAAATATTGATGCCATTATCGAAACCATTAAAACTTCTGCCAACCCAGCTGAAGCGCGTGAACGCTTACAAGCAGGTGAATGGGCGGGTGGCGGTGTTATTGCTTTACTGGAAAAAGCAGGCTCAGTTTCTATTCGTCCAGATGAGATTGATGGCGAAGACCCAACACGTCCATTTGGTTTAGAGGGTGATATTTATCGTTTATCACCAGCTCAGGTTTCCGCGATTTTAGAATTGCGTCTACATCGCTTAACAGGTTTAGAACAAGACAAGTTATTGGCTGAGTATGAAGAAATTCTGGGTCAAATTGCAGAATTGACTGCGATCCTTAATGACTTCAATTTATTGATGAATGTGATTCGTGAAGAATTGGCAGTAATCTTGCAGCAGTATGGTGATGGACGTCGTACCGAGATCGTTGAATCACGTATTGATTTCTGCCGTGAAGATCTTATTCCTGAAGAGCAAGTGGTGTTGACCGTTTCTCAAACTGGATATGCTAAAACACAGCCACTCTCTGACTATGCAGCACAGCGTCGTGGTGGTCGTGGTAAATCAGCAACAAGTATGAAAGATGATGATTTTATTCAACATTTAATCGTTACATCGAACCATGCTACGGTACTTTGCTTTACCAACATTGGTAAAGTGTATCGTCTAAAAGTATTTGAAGTGCCACAAGCATCACGTGGTGCTAAAGGTCGCCCTATGGTGAACCTATTGCCACTTGATGAGAAAGAAACAATTACTGCAATTTTACCTGTAATTGATGCACCGAAGAAATTTGTAGAACGTTTCGCTGATTTTAAAGCTTTTGTACAAAGTAATGCAGCGCATTTACAAAATAATGCTGTAGTTCAAGCACATTATACTGAACTACAAAATGCATTAGCGCTTTCTGAAGATCAGGCTGAAGAATTAGCAGCTGATGTTACAGCTGTGCTAAATTCAATTCAGCAAGAATTTGATGTGACTGATCTTGAAGATCCGATTATTGCTGATTTTGCACAACAAGCAGATAGCTTACCGAAAAACTTCTATGTCTTCATGGCAACAGCTTCAGGTACAGTAAAACGTGTGGAACTGGATCAGTTTAGTAATGTCCGTTCAAATGGTTTGCGTGCAATTGAGCTAAATGAAGAAGATACGCTGATTGGTGTAGCAGTTACTGATGGTGAACAACAGATCATGTTGTTCTCGAATGAAGGTAAAGCCATTCGTTTTGCAGAAAGCGATGTACGTGCAATGGGGCGTACAGCCAAAGGTGTACGTGGTATGCGTGTTACGCTTGCTGCAGCACAAGCTGAAGAAGTTGAAGATCAAGAGGTTGAAGGCGAGGATGATGAACAATCAGATTCAACGCTGGTGAGCCGTATTGTATCTTTGGTTGTTGTTCCAGCGACGGGTGAAGTGTTGTGTGCTTGTGCCAATGGTTATGGTAAACGTACACCAGTGGATGACTTCCCAACCAAGAAACGTGGTGGTAAAGGTGTTATTGCAATTAAGACCTCTGAACGTAATGGTGAGTTGATCGGCGCTGTTTCAATCGATGAAAGCAAAGAGTTAATGCTTATTTCTGATGGCGGGACTTTAGTTCGTACTCGTGCTGCAGAAGTTGCGACAACAGGACGTAATGCACAAGGTGTGCGTCTTATTCGTCTAGGTCAAGAAGAGGTTCTAGTCGGTGTTGTATCGATTGAAGCTGTAGAAGATGAAGATGAATTGATTGAAGACGTCATTGATGTGGTTGAACAAGTGACTGAAACTGAAAATACTGAGAGTGACACTCCTGTAGATCAGTCAGATCAAAGCTAAAATTAAGTAGATTAAAACGGCCGTCCATGTGACGGCCGTTTTTTTTAATCGATAACAGTGCTATTTACTTTGAGGTGCTGTGTTTCTTTGTTCAGTATGATGCAAATGGTAGAGTTTCCATTCTTCGATCACTTGCCCATCGGGGAGTTCACAGTAGCCAACTTCACCTTCTGCTTCTTTTTTAATGCTTAATTTACCGCCAATTTTCTCACAATAGACGCTGGCTGGATTGGCCATGCCGATTTTCATGGATTCTGCTTTGTGAGGCGTATTTGCACAGGCACTTAAGCCGATGATTGAAAATAAGCTGCCAGCAATAAGAAGTTTCTTGATCATTTTATACTCGTTATGACATAAATTAAAACTTAGGTTGTTATGGAAAATTTTATCTTATTATCAATAAAATATAATTTCTTTATGTAACAATAAATCAGAAATTAGTCTTTCTCGTTTAGGATAGCCTCATTGTAAAATTGACGTTATTTCAACGCATAATAACTCATGATTTTGTATCTTTGCTTGATGATGCTGTAAGCAATAAATCGAGGCCCATTACAATTTTTTAAGGAATGAACATGACAATTGCAAAATATCTTAGAAATACTTCAATCCTATTTTTTGCGATCAGCACACCTGTTTTTGCACATACGCCTCCCACACAGCCAAGTCCAGTTAGCACAGCTCAGGCTCAGCAATTAAGCGAAGTACTATTTGAAAATGTACGAATTTTTGATGGTAAATCTCAAAAACTTTCCACAGCAGTCAATGTATTAGTGCGTGGAAATCAGATCCAAGAAATTTCAAGCCAACCGATCAATGTTGCAAGCCATGTTAAAGTGATTCAAGGTCAACAAAAGGTACTGATGCCTGGACTCATTGATGCACATTGGCATGCGATGCTAGCTGCATTACCGCCAACACTGATGATGACCGCAGAAGTCGCTGATATTAATTTTATAGCAGCTCAAGAAGCAAAGAATACACTGATGCGTGGTTTCACAAGTGTACGTGATTTGGGTGGGCCGGTTTTTTCGTTAAAGCGAGCGATTGATAAGCAGATGGTTGATGGTCCACGTATTTGGCCATCAGGTTCGATTATTTCACAAACAGGTGGTCATGCAGATTTTCGTATGACCTATGAAGTTCCTTCTGCAACAAATGGTGGATTGAGTCGCGGTGAAGCTTTGGGTGGTGGGATTGTCGCAGATGGCGTAACTGAAGTACTCAAACGGACACGTGAGCAGCTCATGCTGGGTGCATCGCAAATTAAACTTGCAGCAGGTGGGGGAGTTTCCTCACATTATGATCCGATAGATGTTGCTCAATATACTGAAGAAGAGTTCCGTGCAGCAGTGAATGCTGCTGAAAACTGGGGAACTTATGTCTCTGTACATGCGTATACACCGAAGTCGATCCAAACCGCATTAAAAGGCGGGGTAAAAGTGATTGAGCATGGTCAACTGTTAGATGAAGCAACAGCAAAACTTATGGCCCAAAAAGGGGCATGGCTCAGTTCACAAGCTTTTATTGATAATGAATTTGCTAACCCTCAAGTGGGTGAAAACCGTGAAAAACAAAAACAAGTTCAAGCAGGTACTGATAAATCTTTTGAATTGGCAAAGAAATACAAGCTGAAAGTTGCGTGGGGAACCGATATTTTGTTTAACCCTAAAATGACGAAGAACCAAGGTGCGCTGTTAACCACAATGACACGCTGGTATCAACCTGCAGAAGTGTTAAAAATGGCAACTTCAACCAATGCAGAATTATTGGCACTCTCAGGTGAACGAAGTCCTTATAAAGGCAAATTTGGTGTAGTTGAAACAGGTGCGATGGCTGACTTATTGCTGGTTGATGGTGATCCGATTACAGACCTAAAATTATTGGCAGATCCAAATAAAAATCTCTTGGTGATCATGAAAGATGGCGTGATCTATAAAAATATTTTGAATAAATAAATGGTTAAATGAAAGCATTTTCATTGATCATAAATAGGCAGAGACTTGAGTATATTGTGGCTAAAAATGATTGATCAGCTGGGTGTATTTAACATGAGTTGATGTCTGATTTTAAATAGTCATGAGAAACAAGTCATTGATGATGTAAATGCCACTGTAGCTTTTCACTACAGTGGCATTTTTGTCATCATGTAAGTAGGTGAAATGAGGCTATGCCAAAGTTTAAAAGTTTCATTATTTTGTGTCTATAACACAGTAAAGGGCGCATTCAAGCTCAATATGAATAAACCCTGAATATGGATGAAGATGAAGCTAATTTACTTACGATTATTGTTATGAAGACTAGATCCAGCACCAGCACCGACAGCACCACCAATTGCAGCACCTTTAGTGCCGCCAACTTTACTGCCTACAGCTGCACCTGCTGCTCCACCCACTGCACTTGCAGCAGCATTACCATTTGAACCACCTTGTGCCTTACTTCCAGCGGCGCCACCCACACCACCTCCAATAGCAGCCCCAGTTGTACCGCCAACTTTATTTCCGACAGCGCCACCCACACCACCACCAATGACCGCCCCAGTTGTTGTACGTTTTGGTTGGGTGTCTACAGCGATACAGCCAGATAGGGCTGTGATTAAATAAGTAACAGTTGCTATAGCAAATTTATTTTTCATATCAATAGCCTATAATTAGAGTTAATTTATATTATCAAGTTTGATAAATTTTTTTTATCATTTTTTGATCGGTTTTATCAATTTTAAAAATTACTTGAATTACTATATTTTGGACAAAAACATAATTAAATTAAATGCTTAATTGTGTTTTTGACATCAATACAAACTAGTTGTTTGAGTAATAATAATTGTTAACTCATTCATACAATAACAATTTTTTTCGATATAAGTCATAGGAAAGATAATGAGTATTATTCAAGAGTTTAGAGAATTTGCTGTCAAGGGTAATGTAATGGACCTCGCTGTAGGTGTCATTATCGGTGGTGCATTTGGGAAAATTATCGACTCCATGGTTAAAGACATCATTATGCCCTTAGTTTCTTGGGTGTTAGGTGGTGATGTTGATTTCTCTAGTTGGTTCGTTGTACTAGGCGATAATCCTAAAAATATTACAAGCTTAGCAGCTGCACAAGCTGAAGGTCTGAACATCTTTGCTTATGGTAACTTCCTCACCGTCGCAATTAACTTCTTCTTATTAGCTTTAGTGGTCTTTGCTTTAGTGAAAGGAATGAATAAATTACGTAATCAACAACCAGCACCGGAGCCAGCACCAGCCGCTACTCCTGAAGATATTGAATTGTTACGTGAAATTCGTGATGAATTGAAAAAACGTTAAGTTTAAATTTTAACAATGTTGTTCAGCTGCAATGCTGAACACAATAAAAACCTCTAAATTCAAAATTGTTTAGAGGTTTTTTATTTTAAGCATTCTTGGTCGGCAAGCTAGATAAACGACGATACGCCCAGACTGTAGTGATTAATGCAATCAAGATCAAATATCCAAGTTTAGTAAGTACATCGCTTGTTGGAACACCCATTTGATTAAGCTGAATAAAGAGCTGAATTCCCTGAGTAGAGGGGAGTATTTGCCCAAAGCTGGCTAATACCTCTGGCATAGCAGCATGAGGCCAAGCGACTCCTGATAAGAGCAGGAGTGGGATTGAACTAAACACCATGATATGTCCGGCACGTTCAGGCACATCAAGATATGAAGCCAGCAATAAACTCAGTCCAACAACAGCACTGATAAATATCGGTACTGCAATAAGCATTGCCCAAAAATTGCCACCACGTGGATAATCATATAACCAAAAACTAAAGCCAAATAAATAATAACAGCCAAAACAACCAATACTAAGTGCGGCCATATAACAACCACTAAACCCAGAAAAACTCATGACTTGCTTTTGAACACGATATCCAGCGATTAACATGCCGAGTCCAATAAATAAGGTTTGATGAATAATCAAAGGGGAAATCGCAGGAAAAATATAACTGCCATAACCTGAATAAACATTAAATAATGGAATTTGATGGATGGGTAGATGAGGTGAAAAATGCGAAAACTCAGTAAAGCGTTGTAATTGTTGTTGAATGGCATGTTCAATTGAACTTGCTAGACCACTACCGATTTGTTTGGTTTTTAAAAAATTAGTGGCATTTAAATAAAGTCCCACTCCGCCGATTTCACCACGTGCCAGGCTTTGCGAGAGGTTAAAGGGCAGTAATAATATAGCATCAGCCTTTTGTTGTTTGACTAACATTTCTGCTTCAGCAAAATTCGCCGTCACTGCCATGATTTGAACTTTCGGGCTTTTACTCACCTCAGTAACAATTTGCTGGCTAATGATGCTCTGTTCTTCATCTACAATGACCACAGGTAGATGTGTGGCTTGCTCTGCTTTGTAGGCGGTGGGATAAAAAAAACTATAAAAAACCACTGACAATATCAGTGTGGTAAAAATCGCACTATTACTCACAATATCTTGTAAGGTTTGTAGGTATGCCTGCACAAAAGCCTTCATGTTACGAGCTCCTTGTGTTTTAGCGATTTAGCAATTAGTAATGCACAAAGCAAAGCAAAAATACATAGAAATAACGCGATAATACCCAATTGTGGCAAGGAGCTCATCAAAGGACTGGCCATTGCCCATTGTTGGGTTTGCAATTTTGCATATGGAGTATAAGGAATAAGGTCAGCCCAAATTTGAGTAAAAGCTACCGCATTATTGACGGGAAGGGTAACACCCGCAAAGCTTAAAGAAGAGCCACCATAAACAGCAATCACACCAAAACTCTTACTTAAGTTGCGTGTAGCCAAGACAATACAAGCACTGATATAGGCATAGGCATAATAAAATACAAACTGTGCAACTAAGATAATCCAGAGTTGTCCTGCAATGAACCAACCTCGTATAACCACCATCCAGTACATCCAAGCCCAAGTCCATAGACAAAAAATCAGGACATAAACCAGAATCTTTGCATTTAACTCTTTGAAGGTTGTCGCAAGTGTCGTTGGCGCTGCCAATGAATGCTTCGAATTTAAGTAATGATGTCCAATGCTAAATGCGACACAGCAACAGAGTAATAAATGCAAAATGGCAGGAACCATGAGAGGCTGCAAATAAAACTCATAATTGAGCCCTGGGTTATATAGGGGTGAAATTTTAACGTGTGCGGTAGGTATATTAATATCTGGAATGTGCTGTGCAAGATAATCTTCACCCATATAGGCTGCGATCGCTTGTAGTGTGCTAAGTGACATAGCTGATGAAATACTATTACCAACACTAAAATAACTGAGGTTATAGGCAATAGCGATACCCGCATCATCTGCATGAACTAAGCGTTGTTCTGCACCCTCTGGAACATAGACATAGCCCCAAATTTTAGTTTGGTTGATTTGACGTTCAACTTCAGTCAGGTCCGTTGTTTTTAATACAACATCAACTGTTGTATTTAAGCTCAGACGATGTTCAATTTCATGACTGAGCTGACTATGGTCTTGATCAACAAAAGCTATAGGTAAATGCTCAGCTTTTCCCTGATAGAACATGCTGGCAAGCATAATAAGCAAAAGCAAGGGAACAAGCGTTACCATGGCCAGATCCCAACGGTGATTGGCTAGATAACGTAGTTCTCGAAGCATGCTGGCAAACATTAAACTTTGGCCTTAACTTTAAATAATACACTCATCCCACTTTTAAGCTCAGCAGTAGGCTGAGTAGGGCTTAAGTGGAGTTTAAAACTTCGAATATCATAACCACCTGTTTGTCTTGTAGTTTTGATGGTAGCAAACTCACCCTCAGCCTCAATATGATCGATTTTAAAGTTAATCGTACGGTTAAGCGCGGGCACAAAGCCTTCTAAGCTTTTAGCCTGATAGACTTGAGCATATTGGTCTTCACGAACATTTAAACTGACCCATGCATGCTGACTTTCAATAATGCTTAATAGGGGTACACCTATTCCTACAAATTCAGATACTTTGCCATAGGTTTTTGAAATTTGACCATCAACAGGAGAGCGTAAGGTGGTTTCAGCTTCTAGAGCACTGGCTTCATTGACAGCGGCTTGAGCGATTTCAACTTGTGCATCGGCAGTTGATTTTTGTTCAACAGTACTGCCACGTTTGGCACGGGCATATTGTTGATAAGCTGCCATGCTCATTTGCTGTGCTGAAATGGCAGCAGCTTGCATTTCATCACGACGTTGTCTTGAAATCACGCCTTCTTGATATAGCTTGGCACCCCGTTGATAGGTGGTTTGAGCGAGATTTTCTTGAGCCTTTAAACTCTGCCAATTTGAATAGAGGGTTTCAATATTTTCCTGCTGGGATCCTCGCTCAGCAGTGGATTGTAATGCCATAGTTGCTTGCAAGCTGGCCAGTGATTGTTGTTTTTTTGCTTCAATTTCAGGACTATGTAGGCGAACAAGCAATTGGCCCTTATTGACCATTTGACCTTCTTTGACTAGAAACTCTTCGATACGACTCGGTAATTTAGTGCTGACATGTACTGTTTCAGCTTCAACTCGTCCTTGTAATTCAACCCACTGCGGTTGGTAGCTTTTCCAAAGTCCAAAAGCAACTAAGGTAAAAAGTGCGAGAACGATTAGGAGTAAAATCAATTTCTTAATTTTAGCTGACCTAGGTTCAGATGGATTAGACGCAGATGGAGCACCGGGTTCTGAGGTTGATGTTTTTGTATTGGGTTCATTGCTTACAGTTTTTTTGGTCTGATCCGTTGAGTTCTCTGTCGTCGTCACATCTGGTTCAGTGGAATTGACTGCTGCTGTTTGACCTGATTGGGTAGGTTGATCATCTGCTGTTGGAGTAGAGTTTTGATCGCGAGAGGATGCTTGTGTCATGTCTGATCTCCAGCATTCATTAACGAATATACATCGTATTAGGTTGATTTACGTAGTTCTGAAACTGCTCAATTGAACCGTGACTTTCGAGTAAAGTGGCAAGTGCCAAAATATAGCGATAGGCATTTAAGGCAGTTTCACTTTCTAAGGCATTGAGCATGTTTTGGGCGTCGATGACTTGAGTTGCTGTCCCCATACTTTCTTTAAAAGACAGTTCTTGAATGCGTAGGTTTTCTTGCGCTGCCTTAATATTTTGTTGTAGCAAAACATGACTTTGCTGTGCACTTTGCAACTCGTTATAGGCACGATAAATCATATTCTCAGTTTCTTGCTTGGTCCGTGAAGTCAGTAATTCAGCTGCTTGACGTTGTAACTCTGCAGCTCTGATATTTTTATTTTTATCGATACCAGAAAATAAATTATAACGAGCAGCAACACCCACAATCCAATTGTGGTCACTGTCTAGGCCATATTCACCAAATGCAAAAACACTTGGTCGTTTTGAGGCATGTTGTAATTCGACATTTGCATCTGCTAATCGTGTATCCATCTGCATTTTACGGATCAAAGCTGAATGTTCTGGAAAGCTGTTTAATAGCGCTGTGAGTGATTGATCATGTGCTGTATTGATAAAGAGAGGGGTGCTAAGTTGATCTACAGTATTTTGTTGTAGTAGGTTGCTAAGTTTAAATACGCTGCTTGACAGATCAGCTTGGGTACTTTGTAAATTACGTTGAGCATTGTTTTTAACAACCTCAAATTGCATACGTTGGCCTTTACTAATAAACCCTTGTTGTTCAAGTTTTAAGGCATTTTGATAATGCTTAGAGGTCGTTGCTAAATTAGATTGATTTGCTTGTAATAATTTATGTTGTAGCTGCACATCAAAATAGGCTTGGATTAGCTCATAACGCTGAATGTTTTCTTGTTGTTGACTATTGAGTTGACTGCGTGCTGACTTTAACTGTGCCATTTCTTTGGTTGTTGAGGTAAAACCACCTGTATACAAAGGCATTAAGACCGAAATGGTTGGGCGGATGGTCTGATCTTCAATGGTAAATTTCGCATTATTCGGAATCATACCTAGGCCACTTTGTAGGCCTTGTTGTAATTGATCTTTGACTGGACCTTTCATATCGTCTGGTAGGTTCGGCCACTGATCAACATTTTGATTAATGCTGTTACTTAGTGAGTTTTCAATATTGTTTTTAAAAGAGTCTAAAGGGACATCTACCTTACTTTGAAAGGCATAAGCGCGAACATTAAGATCAACACGTGGCATCCCTAAATTTTTGACTGCTTGTGCCTCAAGTTCACTCGCTTGTTGTAAGGCTTGGTGTGCCATTGTACTGTAAGAACCACTGAGGTACTGTTGTTCCGCTTCCGCATAGCTTAAATTTTTAGCTTGTAAAGGGTGGACCATAAAAAATCCACTGCAAATGCAGAGTAATGGTCGTGAGTAGTGTTGAATCCAGTGAATAATTGAAAAGCTAGACAGTGATCTATATAAAGGGCTTTGGCTTTGCATCAACGTGGTCTCGAATACAACAAAGTGATCAAGCTTATTTGACCTAAGGACAATATTAAATATAGATAAAAACCCATCATAAATATAAAGAACGTATTTATGACTTATATAAATAGAGATGAGTCATATTGTTTAGAATGAAAAGCAAAAGATCACGATTATTTTAAAGAAAATTTATAGTGAACGTTATGCTAAAATCCAGTAAAAATCAAATCAGTTAGCTTATTTTATTGGCTAAATAAAGTGACGCTATATTCTATATAAAAATAATCGCTATCAATCCTTGTTTTACATAATGCATCGATATGGATTATATGCTTAAATGCCATCTTCTCGTTCATTTCACTTTCAAAAAGGGAAACATCATGCGCGCGTACAATTTCTGTGCTGGTCCTGCTGCATTACCAACTGCTGTATTAGAAAAAGCTCAACGTGAACTGTTGGATTGGCAGGGTAAGGGCGTCTCCATCATGGAAATGAGCCATCGTAGTTCAGACTATGTTGCCGTTTCGGCTAAGGCAGAAGCTGATTTACGTAAGCTTATGAATATTCCAGAAAACTATAAAGTGTTGTTCTTACAAGGTGGGGCTTCATTACAGTTTTCGGCAATTCCATTGAATTTATTGGGTAAAAACAATAAAGCTGACTATATTCATACAGGAATTTGGTCAGAAAAAGCGTTAAAAGAAGCACAGCGCTATGGTGATATTCATACCGTTGAAGCGGCAACGCAAATTGATGGAAAGTTTGCAATCAAACCAGAACAGGAATGGAACTTGTCAGCTGATGCTGCTTATGTGCATTATGCTGAAAATGAAACTATTGGTGGGATACAGTTTAAAGATATTCCAAATGTACAAGCTCCTTTAGTTTCTGATTTATCTTCAAGTATTTTATCTGCTCCACTTGATGTAAGTAAATTTGGTTTAATTTACGCTGGTGCTCAAAAGAATATTGGGCCAGCTGGTTTAACTATTGTTATTGTTCGTGAAGATTTACTGGATCAAGCAAAACCAGAAATTCCGAGTATTTTAAAATATTCTGCGCAAGCTAAAAATGACTCTATGGTGAATACCCCAGCTACTTATGCTTGGTACTTAGCAGGTTTAGTTTTTGAATGGCTACTTGAGCAGGGTGGGGTTGATGCAATTCATAAGATCAATTTAGCAAAAGCTGAGTTACTTTATGGTTATATCGATGCAAGTGATTTTTATAACAACCCAATTGCTGTTCCTAACCGCTCATTAATGAACGTACCATTCACTTTAGCTAATGCTGATTTAGAAAAATTGTTCCTTAAAGAGGCTGAAGAACATCACTTATTGAACTTGGCAGGTCACCGTTCTGTCGGTGGTATGCGTGCAAGTATTTATAATGCTGTGCCACTTGAAGGGGTGCAAGCATTGGTTGACTTTATGGATGGCTTTGTTAAACGCCACGGTTAAGTCACCGAAAATGAATAAAAAAACCTCAGTTAAATACTGAGGTTTTTTTACTTTCGATGATTTTAAAAGTGAGCAAATAAACTGATTTGGTGAAAGATCACCGCGCTAAGAAACATACCGAGTATAAAAAAGCAGCATGCGCCAGCATCCAATCTTATGCGGAAGCCATTTTCTTGATGAATTAGACTAGTCGAGTGTTCGGGTATAATTTTCATCACTAAACCTAAGTAATAAATTATTGTGTGTAAGGTATTTGGTTTGATGTACTTTTATCATAATAATTAGATTAAATAAAGTACTAACTTAAATTTAATCTATAAATAACATTATCAATTATCTATAAAATTTGAATTTAAAAATGGTAGATTTTAAATTCAAATACAAACAATTAAATTAAAAACTGTGGATAAGTCTTTTGTAATGTAGAATATCTTGATCAATTTTTTTTGCTAAGACTAATGATCAAAAGGCAGGAGATTGTACTGTAAAATAAGCTTTTATCCAAATAAATATCATGATTAAAGTATTGTAATAATTGATATAAATAAGAAATTACATGTACTATTTATTCGGTTTTAAAACAAAAAGGTTTAAATCAAGTCCAAGATATAATCGGAGTATTTTATATATTGATGATTTAGGAAAGTCCTAATAATGCAATAATGTATAAAAAGTAAGTGAGCTAAATGAAGTGCTGTGTTTAGGCTTAACTGTGGGTAAAATGTTAATATAAGTTAATTGGACAATCTCTAATCAAGGGAGTCTGATTTAAATAATAATGAGTCAATCAGCCATAACAAATGAATAACAATGAGTATGCTGTATTGGAGATTGCGTTAAACTTATAGGAATACCTAGACTGTGGTTTAAATCCCTCGGCGGTTTAAGCAACAATCAAATGAATGAATATAAAACTGCTGTTAAAAGCCATTAAGCATCGGCAAATGAGATAACAGCAGTCTTTTTATCTAAAGTTATTCTGGGCTGCGCTGTTCTGCAAGCGAGTGGATCGTTGCCTGAACCCAGATATTGCCACGGATATATTGACCGATTTCGAAATTTTGAAGTTCTGGCTCTTGTGTCGCAATACGAATCAACGTTGCAGGTTGATCAGGCTCTAGAAATAAAGTGACATCATACAGCGTAAAGTTTTGCTGCATAAATGGCATGTTGGTTTTACCCACGATCTTACCTTGAAACCAAGCTTCATCTTCTTGACCCAAAGTCTCGCCATATAAATACGCCACCATTTTAGAGAAATCGACAGTGACTGGTTCAAGCTCTTCTGCTGTTTTAGGTTGCCAAGCATCAATAAGCTCTTGAAGGTTATCTGGGCTAACACCATCGTGCTCAGCCAAAATATCGTTTAATGCGTGATGATGGCGAATAGAAGCAGGGTCATCCACGACGATACTGTCATGATCCGAAACTTTCTCTAAGGCATAGGCCCAGCCATTGAGTTGAACTTGATAATCTTCATCGGCTTGGTAAAAGTCGTGATTAACGCTGTAAAGTTGGTCAAATGCATACACCGTACTATTTGGACCAAGTTGAAGTTGTAATACTGCTTGTGTATTAGATTTACAGCTAATAATACGGCTAATTTTAGCATTACAGTTATATGGGCTATGGAAACTAGGAAAAGCGGTTTTTACAGCCTTAGGTTTATTATTTTCTACGCTGACTATTTGGTTAAACATCACTTCAGCATGGCTTGGACCCTGAATCAACCACATGTGTTGGTCCATATCACATTCTTTTTCACACAAACCCATAGGCATAATTGGTGCATCAAGTGCCATGCCCAGCCATTTAGGAACATCAGTCGTTGCTTGGGGGGAAAGTAAGCTCCAATGCTCAATATGACTGCCAAAGTTTTGATCTTCTATGATAATAATTTCTGGTTTGTTTTGATTGTTCATATGCGTGCATTAAAACCTAAATAACATGTGACTATTAATCGAGGGTAATCTGTAAATTTCAAGGTGTTAATTAAATTTACTGCAGATTATTCTGCGTTTGTGTAATTTTTGCATCAAATGATGCTATTTTTTAATTTCAAGATGAGTTTAATGCATCATGATGAAATCCATAGTTTTGTCATGCCAAGCACAGTGTTTAGCCAGAATCTTTGTTACACTAAGCATCTTACTCAATACAAGGTACTGTAGTGTTGCCATTTAAACTTTGGGTTGATGCAGATGCATTACCCAAGATATTACGTGAAATTATTTTGCGTGCTTCAGATCGATATCAACTCGATATTACCTTTGTTGCGAATCAACCGATAGGGATTCGTACGTCAACACGTATTCATTTTTTACAAGTACTTGCAGGGGCTGATCAGGCCGATCAAGAGATTGTCGATCGCATGCAAAGTAATGATATTGTCATTACACAAGACATACCGCTTGCTGCTTTAGTGATCGAAAAAGGTGGAATTGCCTTACATCCACGCGGTGAAGTGTTCACAGTGGCGAATATTAAGGCACGTTTACATCTCAGGGATTTTATGGATACCTTGCGCGGTGCAGGTGTACAAACAGGCGGGCCACCACCGATTTCAGAGCGTGATAAACGAGAGTTTTCTAGTAGTTTGGATCAAACAATCCTAAAGCAAAAACGCAAATTAAATGCACTTTAGGATAGGTTGTCGCATATGCCATCTTCATTAAATATTATCCTGACATATATCTTACTGGTATTTATCTGGTCAACTACGCCACTTGCAATTGTGTGGAGTGTTGAGGATATCAATCTGTACTGGGCTTTGGTGATTCGTTTTTTCATCGCCTTGTTTTTATCAAGTTTACTCTTGCTCATACTGAAAATTAAATTACCGGTAAACCGACAGGCTTTACATAGTTATGTTGCTGGTGCTTTTAGTTTGATTGGTTCACAGCTCTTTACTTATGCGGCAACAGATTATCTCAGTTCAGGTGTATTGGCATTAATGTTTGGGCTGGCACCGATTATGGCCGGTTTAATTGGACGTTTTGCCTTTGGCCAAAGTTTAAAATGGATTCAGTGGTTTGGTATGACCATGGCAATCGTTGGTCTGGGTATTATTTGCATGAGCGGTGGCCAAGGACAACATGTACATCCAATTGGCATCATACTAATGCTCATCAGCGTATTTAATTATGCACTGTCGATTTATTGGGTAAAAAAAGTGAATGCACAGATTGAACCTATGGCTCAGGCGACAGGGTCGATTTTCGTTTCAACTTTGGTTGCATCAGCAATAATTCCCTTTATTTGGCATTTGGCACCTACCCATATGCCAGAGATGAAAAGTATCCTCGCTCTGCTTTATACCGTGGTGATGGCTTCACTCATCGCAATGTTTTGTTATTTTAAGCTGGTACAAAATATCCCTGCCAGCACCTTGTCGTTGACAACAGTAATGACACCGATGTTAGCCATGTTTTTTGGTGCAATTCTCAATGCAGAAATACCGAGTGTTTGGGTGTTTTTAGGTGCAGTCATTTTAATCTGTGGTGTGGTTGTGTACTTTTATCCAAGCTTACGGGCAAGTAGACAACAAGATAAAAAACGTTATGTGCAATAAAGTGGATTAAATCGAATAAATGTGATGAAGAAATAAGGATAACATACGTGTAATCTGTTGATATTTTTATTCAATTGTTCTAATTCGTATTTAAGTGCATGATCAAATTGATCTAATAGTGTAAGTAGTAGAAAATAGCTGCCAATATGAACTGGGCATTTTCAAAGATCATTCAATGTAATGTTGTTTGAAATCGTCTGATTATTCATCTTTAAGGCAGCATCAACTCTAGATTTTATACGGCGCGCTGTGCCGATCTTGATGCTGTAAACTTTCATAAAAACCTCGGACTAGATTGGTATGTTTAAACCTATCTCGCTATATATAGGGTTGAGATATACTCGCGCACGACGCAGTAATCACTTTATTTCTTTTATTGCTTTAGTTTCCATGATCGGTTTGACACTTGGTGTCGCCGTATTAATTACTGTTTTAGCAGTAATGAATGGTTTTGATCGTGAGTTGAAAAACAGAGTGCTCGGTATGGTGCCGCAAGCGACTGTCTCAACAACACATACCATCACCGATTGGCCTGTGCTCGCAAAACAAATTGAAGAACATCCACATGTTGCCGGTGCTGCTCCATTTACCCAATTGCAAGGCATGATTACTGCTCAAGGACAAGTGTCTGGTGTGTTGGTCACCGGGATTGAACCTAAACTTGAGAAAAAAGTATCGATTATTCAAGACCACATGGTTGAAGGTAGTATCGATCAACTGAAACAAGGCGAGTTTGGGATCGTTTTAGGTAAGCAATTGACTGACAATCTAGGTTTGAGCCTCAATGATAAAGTCACTTTGGTTCTCCCTGAAGCCACGCCATCTGCAGCGGGTATTATTCCTCGTTTTAAACGTTTTACTCTTGTTGGCATATTTAGTATTGGTGCTGATGTTGATTCTGCAATGGGTTATATTGCGCTCAACGATGCCGCCACTTTGTTACGTCAACCAGACGGCGCACAAGCAATTCGTATGAAGCTTGACAATATTTTCCTTGCACCAGAGATCTCGCAGCAGATTGCACGAGAATTGCCAGGCACTTTCTTTGCTTCTGATTGGACTTATACGCATGGTAATTTGTTCAATGCGATCCAAATGGAAAAAGCAATGGTGAGTTTACTCCTGTTCCTGATTGTCTTGGTTGCAGCGTTTAATATTGTTTCATCACTTGTCATGGTGGTCACAGATAAAAAAGCAGATATTGCGATTTTAAGAACTTTAGGTGCATCACCACGAACCATTACCAAGATATTTATGGTGCAAGGTACGATTATTGGTGTGATTGGTACCTTGTCAGGTGCTGTGCTTGGAGTTATTTTTGCTTCATCAGTGAGTAGTTTATTGGGCTGGATTAATACGACTTTCGGACTTCATTTATTTGATTCGTACTTCATTAACTATTTACCGACTTATTTGCGTTGGCAAGATGTACTGCTGATTGTCTCAGTATCTTTAATACTCAGCTTTTTAGCGACAATTTACCCAGCATGGCGTGCAGCCAAAATTCAACCTGCAGAGGCACTTCGTTATGAGTAATGTTGTACTTGAAGCTCGTAATATTCAAAAGCAATTTAATGATGGGAAAGCTTCGATTGAAGTCATTAAAGACTTGTCGATTAAAGTGCATGCGGGTGAATTTGTCTCTATTGTTGGAGCGAGTGGATCTGGTAAAAGTACTTTATTACATATACTCGGCGGTTTAGACCTTCCATCTAAAGGCCAAGTATTGCTTAACGGTGAGCGATTCGATCACTTGTCTGAGGCAGAACGTGGTTATTTGCGTAATCAAAATTTGGGTTTTGTTTATCAGTTCCATCATTTATTGCCTGAATTTACTGCACTTGAAAATGTGGCCATGCCGCTAATGCTTCGTTCAGATGCAAATTATAAGCAAGTGAAATTACAAGCAGAAAAACTGTTAGATCGCGTTGGCTTGTCTCATCGTCTGACACATACCCCAGGGGAGTTATCTGGTGGTGAACGTCAACGTGTGGCTTTAGCACGTGCTTTAGTGACTCAGCCTAAACTGATGATGGCAGATGAACCTACTGGAAACTTAGACCGTAAAACAGCTCAGCAGATCTTTGTTTTACTTAAAGAGTTGCAGCAAGAGTTAAAAATGTCGATGTTGATCGTCACCCATGATGAACAATTGGCACGTTCCGCAGATCAAACATTGCTAATGCAAGATGGTATGTGGGCTGATCCTAAAGTTTAAACGATCCGACTAAATCCCTTTTAAAGCCCATTTCGATGGGCTTTAATTTTATCTAATTTCCAAATTTAGATGATGCAGTATTGGCATGAGGCTCACTTGCATTTTAGTTGCGTGGATTGCGGGTATTGCTCAAATCGGGCGATCTGAGTCTGCCTTATCTGCTCGCTTTTCTAGCTTTTTCGATCGCGATGTTGTTTGCACAGTGGATGCAATGGCTATCACTGCACTTTTATTTAAGTGTACTGATATTATTTTTAAGTAGTATCGCGAGTTTTGCTGTAGGGCAATCCTATGCCAATCACCACCTTACAGCGCTATTGAGATATCGTGAAATTCACAGTGCCAAAGTGACGGTATTGATTTATGTAGATCGTATTGCCCAAAAATCACAGCATGAAGCCAATACTTGGCAACAACAAGTATCCGTATTAGGTCATCAGCCGGAAATAGTACATTGGCGTGTGCAGTATCCTGTACATAGCCCAATTCAATTAAAATTGGGCCATTATTATAAAGCGACTGGACAAATTATTCCTCATCACGGCTATGCTGTCCCAGCTGTGTTTAATCAAGAGCTATGGCTATTGCAGCAACGCTATATGGCAAGCTTACAACTTGAGTCTTTACAAGCTGTAGACGTGAAGGAGGTAATGAAGTTTCATGCGCCATTTGTACAGAAGCAACAGCAGCTCTTGGCAAAAATAGCTCAATATATTGAAAACAAACGCTTGGCATTTAGGCAATGGTTGCAAATACAACAGCTTTCTCAACACGGTTTAATCTTAGCTTTAGTGAGTGCAGATCAAAGTCTATTACCTGAGCACATACAGTCCTTATTTCGTCGTCTTGGTATCATGCATTTACTGGCCATATCTGGGCCACATGTCTTGATTTTTGCCTTACTGTGCTGTGCGTTAGTCAGACGAATAGTCAGTGGCTTATATCCACAGTTATTTTTGTATTGGCCACGTCCAGATTTACTATTATGGCCTTTTGTATTATGTGTTTGGTGGTATGCAGCTTTTGTTGGTTTTGAAGTGCCTGCATTAAGAACTGTACTGAGCGTGACATTATTAAGTTTATTACTTTTGATTAAACAGCGCTTTTCAACATTACATATCCTTTTATTGAGCGCGAGTATTTTACTTTTCTTTGACCCGCTCAATATTTTGGCAGCAGCATTTTGGTTATCTTATATTTCATCTCTGATTTTAATCAGAATTTATTTAGGCCAATTTTCCCAAACTGCAGTTCAAAGTGAGAGCATGAGTATAGTTAGACGACTTGTACGTCAATTAATGCTTTTAACAAAGTCGCAATGGAAAATATTTATCGCATTGTTGCCGTTAATGCTATGGGTGTTCCAGCAGTTTTCTTGGCTTGCACCATTAGCTAACTGTATCGCTGTGCCGATTTTAGCTGCTGTGGTTGTTCCTCTTGCTGTTGTGGCCAGCAGTGTTTATCAGTTCATGCCGAGTGTAGCAAAAGGGGTGTTTCACCTCAGTAATACGGTGTTGGAGTTATTACTTTGGTTATTACAGCACTTGGATCAGGCAATAAGCAATGCCATGCTGACACCTGCTTTAACCACATTAAACATTGCTGGATTAGCTATGGTGCTGATCTTATTGTTTTTACCCAATAGTTTGTTGCTTCGGCTCTATTGGTACTGCTGTGCAGTCGCATGTATTTACACACCGCAGGCTCAAGTTGCTTTTGAGCTAAATGTAATTGATGTTGGGCAGGGACAGGCAGTGCTGTTAAAAATAGCCAAGCAACATCTGATGATTGATTTAGGGGGCAGTTATAATGAGCAACAGTGGGGCATCGGTGAACATGTACTGAGTCCATTTTTGCTCAGTCAAGGTATCGTACAGTTGGATCAGGTGATCATTTCTCATCTGGATCAGGACCATCGTGGTGGCTTAAGCAGTTTATCTAAACGTATTAAGATCCAATCTTTTTTATCGAACCAGTATGATGGTGACTTTGCAAAAGCAGGCTATGCTGATGTGCCTTTTCAGTACTGTCATCAAGGACAACATTGGCAATATGAGGGTGTTCGTGTACAGATCTTAGCCCCACGACAAGAGCAACTTGCTGATGTTTCCGAACATAAGAATGATCTCTCTTGTATTGTGTATATTCAGGTGCCCAAAGCACTGGGCTACCAAAACTTTCTCATCATGGGTGATGCGGGCTGGCCAGCCGAATATCAGTTAATGCAGGATTATCCTGATCTCGATGTTGATGTTTTGCTTCTCGGTCATCATGGCAGTCGCCATAGTTCGGCTTATGATTTTTTAAAATGGCTCAAGCCACAACTGGCTGTGGTCAGTGTTGGGCGGCACAATCGTTATGGCCACCCGCATGCTAAAGTACTGAGCCGACTGCAAGCCTTGTCAATCCCATTAAAACAAACTCAGAATGAAGGCACTATGCGTTTCTATCTAGATGATCAGCAGGTCATGCAGTTAGAGCTACAACGAGATCAACGACGTTGGTTAAGATGAAGTATTTTGTTGTTGCTGTTGGCGAACAGACTCAACTAGTTGCAACGCCTCTTTAGGGTCAAGGTGATATACATTATCAAGTTCTGGATTCGCTTTAAAGCGTTTATAGCTCCAGTGATAATGTTCTGGATAGCGACGAATAAGTTGTTCAATCATATGGTGAATGACCAATGTACCTTGTTCTGCAGTCCCTTGATAAATGGCTTCATCTACAGGCTCGATGTACATATCGAAGCCGTTTGATGGGTTGCGCATCGCATATAAAAATAGTGCACTGGCTTTAGTCTTTTGAATCAGTTTAGCGCTTAAACTGCTACTGGCTAAGGGAATACCGAAGTACTCAATCATATCACCGCCAATATTAGGACTATGATCAGGCAAAATAACCGTCGTACCACCTTGTTTTAAGGCTTTAAAAATTTGTCTAACCCCTGATTCATCAGTTGGAACCAGTGTGGCATTTTCTCGACTACGTGCTTGGCGTACAAATTGATCTGCTTCAGCATTTTTGATCGGTTTATACATAATGGTCATTTGGGTGTGCTGAGCAAACCAAGCATTCATGACTTCCCATGTACCAAAATGTGGAACAACTAAAACTAAACCTTTACCTGCTGCAATCGCAGCATGTACATGCGCTTCACCTTCAATATGATGAATTCGTGAAATGTTTTTTTCATTACTACTTGCCCAAATACTAAAGAACTCGAAGTAAGACTGCATTTCATTGCGGATTGCTGCTTGCGTAATTTGATTGCGCTGTGCATCACTTAGCTCTGGCAAACAAATATTAATATTTAGGCTTAAGGTCTTTGAGGTTTTACTTACGCCAGTTAAATTGACGATGGCTGCTAAACCTCGTGCAATAAAACGCAAGAACATGATTGGTTGTCGACCAAAAAGGTTTAATAAGCGGGTTACTGTCGTTGTTTGTTGTTTTTTCATCGTGTGTAGAGAAAGTGAATCCGTTTGATTTAAGTAAAAATGCCATGATTATTATAGGTTAATTCGAGTTGATTAGACAGTTTAATCATAAACCTTGTATATAATGCTTACCTAAATTTCTATTTGGATCATCTTTACTATGTCCGATTGGCCACCACAACCACATAAAGAAAAAACCGACCAACCCGCAACGCCTACTGGGCAAGAGTGGAAAATATTAGAAAAAGCAGTACTTTCCTCAGTCAAAGAGCAACAACGTAGTCGTCGTTGGGGAATATTTTTCAAATTTGTGAGCATGCTTTATGTGCTTGCGATTTTGATCTTTATGTTTAGAGGTTGTACTTTAACGAGTTCAACTGAAAATGTTACTGGCATTACAGATACACATTTAGCCGTTGTTAATATCATTGGTACGATCGATTCGGGTAATCAGTCCGTCAACAGCATAGATACGATTAAATCATTAAAAAGTGCTTTTGAGGCGAAAGGTAGCCGTGCAGTTGTACTCAATATTAATTCACCAGGGGGTTCACCTGTACAATCTGATGATATTTGGCAAGAAATTCAATATCTGAAGAAGCAACACCCGAACAAGAAAGTCTATGCTGTGATTGGTGATATGGGCGCTTCTGGAGCATATTATATCGCTTCTGCTGCTGATCAAATTTGGGTGAATCCATCAAGCTTAGTCGGGTCGATTGGTGTAATTATGCCAAACTATGGTGTAAGTGGTTTAGCACAAAAACTCGGCATTGAAGATCGCACTATGACAGCGGGAAGCAATAAAGATATTTTAAGTATGAGTAAGCCGATTAATGCTGAGCAAAAGCAACATATTCAGGCATTACTTGATAACGTACATTCTCATTTTATTCAGGCTGTCAAAACAGGTCGTGGCGATAAACTAAAATCGACTGATCCAGCAATTTTCTCAGGTCTATTCTGGACAGGTGAGCAAGCGATTAAATTGGGGATTGCAGATAAGGCGGGTAACCTCGAGAGTTTAAAACGCGAGTTAGATATTAGTAAGACAGTCAACTATACTGTGGAGCGCACTCCTTTTGATTCAATCATGGGGCGTATGGGAAGTGAAATGGGTCAACACTTGGGCACTGCAGTAATGCAGCAAGTGCAGTCGCAAAACCAAACCAAGATACAGTAATTGCGAGTACATGATGTCGAATAGCAATAAACCGATTATACATTTTGCGCATGCCAATGGTGTGCCCTCAAAAGTTTATACAAAATTATTTGAACAACTGAGTGACGAGTATCAAGTAGTTTATGTGCCAATGATTGGCCCTGATAAGCGTTATCCAATTACCAATCATTGGCCACACTTGGTCGATCAGATTATTGATAGTGTAACGCAACAAGCGAAAGGCCAAGCGGTCATCGGTTTGGGACATTCTTTAGGCTCGGTTTTGACCTATATGGCAGCAAAGAAGCGTCCAGAATTGTTTCGTCAAGTGATTATGCTTGATCCACCTTTTATTATGGGCAAGCATTCACTGTTGTTTCATCTGGCAAAAATTTTTCATCCGAAAACCGTTGATAAAATTACGCCAGCAGGTTTATCAGTGCGTCGCCGTGATCACTGGGAATCACGAGAACAAGCGGGTGAGTTACTCAGACCCAAAGGTTTTTATAAACACTTCGATGAAGACTGTTTTCAGGCTTATTTGCAATATGCTTTGACTGAAGATCCTGCACGTGGTGGGGTAACCTTAAGCATCGCAAAAGCGGATGAAGTGGCTATTTTTAGAAATAATCCTTCACTGTGGTGGTTGCCGATGGCGAAGTCAGTTATGCCAGTTAATATGGTGGTAGGACATGACAGTCAGTTTTTAAAACGAGGCTTTCCACAGATTGCACAGCGTAAATTGGCAATTCCATTTCAGGTGACTGAGGGTGGGCATATGTTCCCATTAGAACATCCAGAAACTACAGTTGATGTCGTGAAACAGCTCATTACTCAATATCAGTAAGTTAGATGAGTGTGTGTCTGGTGATAAAAAAGCGCATCTGTTGATGCGCTTTTTTTCCCACGTTTTATATGATTAAAACGTGAAGATTAAAATTGACTAAACTGGATAGGGCGCTGTAGGGCTTGGCCACGGAAAGTCACATGACCATCTGTTTGATATTGCAAAGTGCCTTGACATAACCAGTCTACAACAAGCGGATAGATAAAATGTTCAAGCTGATGAATACGTTCAGCTAAGCTTTGAGCTGTATCGTGCTGTGCTACCTTAAGTACACTTTGTGCCAAGGCTGGACCTGCGTCGAGTTCGGCGGTAACAAAGTGTACAGTACATCCATGAAATACTTCACCACTATTCAACACCCGTTGATGGGTATGCATGCCTTTATAGTTTGGCAAAAGTGAAGGGTGGATGTTGAGCATTTTACCTTGCCAACGATTGACAAAGATTGGGCTTAAGATACGCATAAAGCCAGCTAAAATGACCAGATCGACCTCCCAGTCAAGCAACTTTTGATGCATAACCGCATCAAAACTCACTCGATCAGGATAGTCTTTATGTTCTATCACCGCTGTTGCGATACCTGCTTGTTCTGCACGTTGCAGAGCAAAAGCATCAGCTTTGTTAGAAATGACACCAACAATTTGTCCTGATACTTTTGCATCAATAATGGCCTGTAAATTGCTGCCGTTACCTGAAACCAGTACCGCGATTTTCATCATGCAAAAATCACGCGAATTTTTTCATCTGCACCAGCAACTGAAGCTGCATTTTCTTGGATATGTCCAATTTTCCAAGCAGACTCACCTTGTGCATTTAAGATATCAATTGTGCTTTGTGCATCAGCTGCATCAACAGCGATCACCATACCAACACCACAGTTAAAGGTACGATACATTTCAAACTGTTCTACACCGCCTTCGCGTTGTAGTAATTTGAATAGCTCAGGCCACTGCCAAGATGATTCATCAATAACAGCTTGTGCGCCATTAGGCAGTACACGTGGTAAGTTACCTGGTAAACCGCCACCTGTAATATGAGCCATAGCATGCACATTGATCTGTTTGCATAACTCAAGAATAGGTTTAACGTAAATACGGGTAGGTTCCATCACGACATCCGCCAAACTGCGGCCATCAATGATTTGCTCTAGGTCAACATTTTTAACATCAATGATTTTGCGTAACAATGAATAACCATTTGAATGTGCACCAGAAGATGCAACACCAATCAGCACATCGCCAGCTTTAACCTGACTACCATCAATGATTTTACTGTGTTCTACGACACCAACAGCAAAGCCAGCAAGGTCATAGTCTTCGCCTTCGTACATGCCAGGCATTTCAGCAGTTTCACCACCGACTAGGGCACAACCAGCAAGTTCACAGCCTTGACCGATCCCTGTAACGACATCAGCAGCGACGTCAACATTTAAGTGACCAGTTGCATAGTAGTCAAGGAAGAATAATGGTTCTGCACCACAGACCAAAAGATCGTTGACACACATCGCAACTAAATCTTGACCAATGGTATTGTGACGGTTTAGATTTAACGCAACGCGTAGTTTTGTTCCAACGCCGTCTGTGCCCGAAACCAATACAGGCTCTTCGTAGCCTTTAGGAATTTTGCATAGCGCGCCAAAACCACCTAATCCACCCATCACCTCAGGTCGAGTTGTTCGTTTAGCGACTGATTTGATTCGATCGACTAGTGCGTCGCCCGCTTCAATGTCCACACCAGCATCTTTGTAACTTAAACCAGTGTTTGATTGAGAAGTTGTGTTGCTCATAATGAAGTCTCCGCATTCGCGCGGAGATTATACCTGATTATGTAAAACTCTTATGTTAATTCTATGCGAAAATGCTATCTTAATTTAATTATTTTAACTTAGACTGCCAAGAAACATGAATAAGGCGCGATGATATGCATGATATAACTTTAAAACGCATTTTTATATTGTCGGCAATCGGGGTGGGATTATGGATTCTCTATCTACTCAAACCTGTCGTTATCCCATTTTTAGCGGCTTTTTTTATTGCCTACCTATTTAGTCAACCTGTCAATAAACTTTCTCGATACCTACCACGTTGGTTGGCGATCAGTAATGTCTTTTTAGCCATTATCTTGGTGGTTGTTCTGGCGATTTGGTTTGTGGTGCCTTTGGTTTGGAAACAGTTGGTTTATTTCCGTGATAGCTTACCTGCGGGAATTTCATGGATTAACCACACCTTACTTCCTTGGGGAGCGAAGGTCTTTAATCTAGAAAACATGCAAATAGATACAGACCAACTTTCTAAAGTGGTCATGGACTATGTGCAAACCAACTACAATATGGACAGCATCCAAACGATGTTGCTCTCGATCTTGCAATCAGGCCTGAGTGTCATCCAAGTCAGTGGTACTGTTGTTTTAGTTCCAATCATTACTTTCTACTTTTTGTTAGATTGGAATCGGATGTTGGCGCGTATGCATAAATTGATTCCACCACGTTTTGAAACTAAAACCATGAAAATCGTCAATGACTGTCACGATGTACTCGGTGCATTTGTAAAAGGTCAGTTTTTGGTGATGGTTCTACTGGGTATCGTTTATGCAGTTGGCTTACAAGCTGTAGGTATTGAAGTTGGCTTAATTATCGGTATGGTTGCTGGCTTAGCCAGTATCATCCCGTATTTAGGCTTTGCAGTAGGGATTATTGCTGCGGTCATTGCTGCATTATTCCAATTTGGCTTGGACTGGGTGCATTTAGCCATGGTCTTTGGTGTGTTTATGTTAGGTCAGGTGATTGAAGGCTATATTTTACAGCCCTTTTTATTGGGCGATAAAATTGGTTTATCACCTGTTGCGGTGGTATTTGCCGTGTTGGCGGGTGCGCAATTAGGTGGATTCTTGGGCATGTTGGTGGCTTTGCCTGTTGCTGCGGTTATTGTGGTATTACTCAAACATTTGCGTCAAAGTTACGAACAGAGTGATTTTTATCAAGATAGACTTGTAATTGCTCATGATCACCTCCATACAGATCAACAAAATGTAGCGCATGAAGCCTTAGACCCAACACAAGATGTAGTGCCTGAAGCACCAACAACCCTGCAATCATCTAATGATGATCAGTCAGTAAAATAAACTTTGGAGTATAAATAAACCGATGCGTCAATTGCAGTTGAATATTGAACCTCAGCTTGATGCGAAGATCAGTGACTTTTCTGGCCCTGGATGGGGTGCTGTAATTGATGCTGTGAGACAGTTACACGCTGGATTACTGAATCGGTTTTATGTCTATGGTGAGGCGGGCACTGGGAAGAGTCATTTACTCACCGCCATTTGTGACTCTTATCAAGAGATTGGCAAATCAGCCATTAAAGTTTCATTGCTGGAACTACTCGATGCACCTATTGAGGCCATCAGTGCTTTAGAAAGTTATGATTTGGTGGCCTTAGATGACATAGAGGCTATTATTGGTGTGCCACATTGGCAAACTGCGATTTTTCATTTGATCAATAGCAGTCAGCAAGATGGTGGTCAATTGGTTTTTTCCTCTCGTTTTGCGCCTAAAGAATTAAAACTCGAACTCTATGACTTACGCTCACGCCTAAATCAAGCGGTAAGTGTACGCGTTCCTAATGGTGAGGATTTTGCAGATCGCGAATCGTTACTACACTCAGTACTCACACGTCGTGGCGTACATTTTGATGCCCAGATCATTGATTACTTACTGAATCATGGGCCACACCAGCCCAGTTTGTTACTTCAGTCGGTAGATCAATTGGAAAAACTGCTACAAGGTGAGAAGACTAAACTCTCACATGCAGTTTTACGACAAATCTATGCCCTAATCAACGAATATCATTGACCCCAAAAGCCTTGTTTAATTTTTTAATTTGTGACAGATTGGGCAGAAATATGTAAAGTATTTTTGTGTCTAGAACAAATAAAAAGATGGAAAGGAGAGGCTGATGCTCAAGCGGAGCGTGGTGTTGGGACTATGTATTGGGGCGAGTCAGATAAATGCTGCACCAATATATGTTACAACAACCGAGGATACTGTTGCAGACGATAAACAATGTTCACTACGTGAAGCTATTGAATATATAAATTTAGGCATGCCTAAAGAGGGTCACAACGGATGTGGTGGTGAGGGTGCAGAAAACACGATTTATTTAAAAGCAAAAACTGAATATAAACTTAAAAGCCAAGTCAAAATCCAAAATAATCTGATATTACGTACAGAGTCTGAGCAAGGTGCAGATGAGACCAGACCAGAAATTTATAATGCTACGATTAAAATGACAGGCAAAGATCGTTTGTTTTGGATTGAGCGCCATAGTGAATCTGCTAATTCAGAAGACCCTAAGCCTGGCCCAATATTAGCCTCTTTCTTTAGGCTTACACTCAAAGGGTGTAATGATGATCAATGTCAAGATCAAGGCGGCCTGATTTATAATAAAGAAAATATTGAAGTGACTCGTAGCCAACTTCAAGGTGGCAAAGCACGACTCGGTGGTGCGATTTATAATGCAGGTGAATATAAAGAAGGTCAGTCACTAAGTACAGTTAAAATGTTTAACGCTTTGTTTAAAGACAATAAAGCAGTACAAGGTGCAGTTATATATAGTGATTTACCGCAGTATATCGGTACAGGTTTAGTTCTTAGAGACAATGAAGTTACTGATGTTAACGCTGCACTAATGGAGATCAAAACACCTTTTACAGAAGAGCAGTTAAAAAAATTAGGCAATACATTATTACGTGGTGTGAGTAATAGTACGGTATTTAATAATAAAGGCTTTGTAATTCGTGTTGTCGATGGCATGAGCTTGAACAACAATACTATTATTTTGAATAATAAGGGCTTGATAGTCGATTCACCACTTAAACAAGCTTATGTCGCCAACAGTATTTTGCTCAACAATGGACAACAAGACTGTCAGGTGAAAGGTACAGTTGAAGCCAATAATATGACCAATAACCTGTATAGCGCAGGTTGTGAAGGTAAACAAGGACAGGTATTACCTAAAGGTACAGTTTTACTTGCAGGTAAAAGTATCGATGCTGAATGTGATATTGATAGTGAGGGCATACTTTGCCCATTTAATAACAAGAGTAAAGACAGTGATTGGGGATTTTTTAAACCGCGCTTATTAAATCGATATAAATTTATTACCGATTCACCAATTGTCAATCGTGGTCCAATTCTTGGAGAACAAGAGATATTATCTTGTGCTGCGATGGATCAACGAGAGAAGCCTCGCCCTGTCAATCAACCTGAACACTGTGATCGTGGTGCAATTGAACTCTATGTAGACACGCTTAATACAGAGAGGGTGGGTAAAGACATTTTTTATGGTCAAGTTGCAACGATGACTTTAGATGAGCAACTTAAAGATGGTGAGTTGGTTCGCCCAGAAGTGTGTGTCGGTTTATTTGGTCAGCGTCCAGATGGTCAAAACTGGCAACCTGGTTGTTTAAAAACGGTGCAATCCAATAGTACTTTGACTTCCAAAGGAAGCTTAAGTATCAGCCAAGCAGGTGTATTAACCTATGTACCCAATGGGAATTGGCATGGTTTAGATGAATTTACAACATTAGTGGTCACCACTACCACACGTTTTACTGATTCGACAAATCCTTATGTTTCAATTCCTACGCGAATTGTACAAGGACCTCAAGATGGTATTGATAATAAAAAAGTCGGTGGTGGTGGATCTACAGGTCTGTGGGGTTTATTGGGTCTTGGTGCTGTAGCGGCTTTACGCCTCGCAAGTCGTAAACGAGGAGCAAAACATGATTCAATATAAAAAAACCGCTTTGGTCGTTGCAACACTGACTTTAATGAGTCTATCTCTGAGTGCACAAACTGCTGATCGAACAATTTATGTAACGACATTTGCCGATGAAGATGGAGAGAACTCAAATGCGTGTTCTTTGCGTGAGGCAATTGTTACTGCATCTACAGGTAAAGCCTATGGGGGCTGTCCTGTCGGGGAGGTTGTTGCAACTCGTGCAACCGTGATTCAGTTGGAAGCAGGTGAGTATCAACTTAAACGCGAATTACAACCGACCCAAAATGTCGTTATACAAGGTAAAGCGCCTGTTAACTATGAAAAGCCTGATGTGTTAACCAATGATTATCCTGCGTTAACAGCCATTCAAACTAAAATACGTGCAGTAGCGAATAATCGTATTTTAAATAGCTCAACATTTAATCAGCCCGCCGTGACCATAGATAATGTTGAACTTTATGATGGTGTGAGTACTGGTCGTGGAGGAGCACTTTTAGCTGGCGGTGCTCTGATACTAAATAATGTATCTATTTTTAATAGTAAAGCTCAAGAAGGTGGGGCGGTTTATCTTGACGGCGTCTATAGTAGCTTTACTGCCAACCGTGGTCGTATAGAAGGTAATCAGGCTGAGCGTGGCAGTGTAATCGCAATGAGCTGTAGTGATAACCTAACGACGACAGTGCGAGAAGTCTATATCGACTTTATGAGCATCCTGAACAATGGATCTGCAAATAGTCAAAGTACTTTTGCTTACTGTGGGCAAGCTAAAGCCCGAATCAGTGCCAGTAGTATAGGTCTCAATCAGGCAGATCCGACACGTGGTAGTATTATTCAATTTAGTTCTAAAACACCTTATGGCAATGTGCCATTAAGTGTCAAAAACACTTCATTAGAGTTATTAAGTAACACTATCACTCAAAATACAGCTTTCTCGACATTACTTTATGATGGGGCGGGTAAAAAAGACCTTAACTTTAATGTGTTAGCTTTTAATACAGGGAAGTCTTGTCGTTATGCAGACAAGCGTGAAGGGGTTAAATATGCAAATATTTATGCACGAGGTAATGCTGTTTTACTCAAAGCTGGTCATGATGAATGTGAGCTGATCAGTGAGGATGCTGAAGCAGTTGCGAAGGATAATATTGCAGTAGATCAGTATAGTTTTAATCAGCTGCTCAGCCCTTTATCGCAAAACACACCTGATGAATATACTGCATATATGCCAATGTATTTTACTAAGCCGGGGATGAGTAATAATCCATTGATTGATAGCAAGTTTGAATCAGGTTGTAGTAACTTGGATCAGCGTGGGATTAAGCGGATTAATGTGGTGAACTCTGTAGGCAACGATGAAAAACCCAATACATGTGATATAGGTGCAACAGAGGTGCTGCGTTTAACAACCAGTAATTTAACTGCAGCAAACCCATCTATAGTGGACTTACTTAAGGAATTTGAAGCGGTTCGTGATAGCTTTGATGCATTCGTTAAGAATCCACAAACTAAACCAGAGTTTTTGCCTTACTATAAGTTACAAGTTGAAAAATATGCAAAACTCCGAGAGTTGACCGAGGCAAAGCAAAAGTACCGCACAGTTTTTATAGACCCTTTTAAAGGCAATTGGCCTGATGAAACGGTGAGTGATCAAGGGGTGCGTGAGATTAAACATCTGAGTGCTGATTTATATGATGTATCTTATCAAGCACTCGGTGTTGGAAAGTTGGATAGTGACAATAAATTTCAAGGACAATTTGATCAGAACTTAAAGTGTGAATGGGATAAGGATCTAGAACAAATTCTGATGTATCGCTTGGATGATCGTATTACTCCAGATGGTGATACAGAGTTTTGTTCATATAAATTGACCATGAAATCCAATCCTGCTAAATCGTCATCAGCTTATATCATGGTGAGTTTTAGAAATATAGAACCTGTAGCAGAGCCTGTGAGTTATACCGTCTCTCCTGGAGATACGGGATGGACTGAGCTTAAGCTACTTGAAAATACCCATGACAAGGGCGATGGTGATGTCAGTAAACTGCAAAGTAAGCCGAATAAACTAAGTTATTATACGGATGAAAAAGGACAGGATTTAGCAATTCGTTTTACCCAAACACGTGATGCAGTACAAATTCAGTCTGAGCGTTCAGGCCCATGTCCTGATGATGTGAAGCTGACCTGTCATGGTGGTAAAATCCAAGCTAAATTAAAAAATACCTTTGATCCTTTTAACTATAGATTAAAATATCTGGTATACGATGTGGAAGGTTTGGCTTCTAAAGAAGCAGAAATTGAAATTATAAACACAGGCTCTTCAAAGGGTGCAACCAGTGGCGGTGGTTCAGTGGGTATGCTGAGCACATTGGCATTATTGACTTTAGTCTATTTACGTCGTAGGGCCAGCCGTGTGAAATAATTCGCTGCTCTACATCATTTGAGTTAAAGTCAAAACAGAGACCTACTAACATCGCCTCATCATCCATGGGGCGATGTTTTTAGTTTGTGTTATAGACTTGTCAAGTATGTGAGCGATGTGAATTCAACTTGATAAAATTGTATTCTCTTGGTTATTTTTAACTTTGCTCAATTGTAATTCTAAAATGTGGCACAATCTTTATTACTTGGTATTCGTAACCGTTTGATCACAATGATTGTTTTGTCACATTGATTTGTTACTCAGGAAAAATATGCAAGCACTGAGCTCCTTAATACCACTTCATCAGATAGCGATATGTCCTGAACAATTACTTTTGATTCAGCGAACTGAACTGTTGCCATTATTACAGCAACCTTTGTTGCTGAATCAATATGCACAGCAAGTGGTGCAAGCGCAGGCGGCTTTGTTAAATCATATTGATCCTTCGTTAACTCAACAATTGAGTCAAGTGATTACCGAGATTATTCATCAACTATCACAGTCTTCTAAGAAGTTGAAAAACAAGCGGTTTAATCGCTTACAGCAGTGGCTTGGCATCGACTTAGAATTTGATAGTGCGAAGGTGCATTATATTCAACAGTTGGATCAATCGATTGATCAGGCAAATCAATTGAGTCGACGCTTGGCATTAGAGATTGCCCAATCGCAAACTCGCTACGAGCAACTTTTAGCTTTAAGGGTAGATATGGCACAGCATATTGCAGCTGCTCAACGTTTTTTAGAAGACTGTCCTGTATTTATTCGAGATTCACAGACTTTAGAGCACTTTCAGCAGCGTATGGTACAGAAAATTCATAGTTTAAATACCTTACAATCTAGTCATGATCTCGCTATGGTGCAAATGCAGTTAAATCAGCAATTAGCATTTGGTTTGATTGATCGTTTTAAAGAGGCACAGCAGGTGTTAATTCCTGCTTGGCAGTACCATCTCAAACTCAATCAAGAAAAACAGCGTGCAAATAGTGCAATAGACATCACTGAACTCAATCGTAACCGTGATAACTTAATTCAAAGTTTAAAGCAAGCATTAGAAAACCATTAGGATTATTATGAATACATTAGAATTGCAACAGCGCATTATTGAGCTTACTCCTGAGCAACAGCAACAATCATTTTCGGAATTAAATTTGACGGAAATCGGTTTGAACGCCGATGACTTTGTTGCGGTGATGGACATACATAAAGAGCTTGATGAAATTAATCAGAATCGTGTAGCTGAATATGGTAAAAATATCGCGGTGAAGACTTCAACTTACACTGATGAACTTTTGGGTCTAGTGAAAAATAGTGAACTTGAAGACACTGGAAAAAAATTGAATGAAGTTGTACAAACTGCTCAACAAATTAATCAGTCTAACTTACTCCATCCAGGCAAGAACTCTGGTTTTTTTGCCAGTTTATTTAATAAAGTACGTGGGGCTAAACAAAGTTTTGATCAGCAGTTTGATAATACCAAACAACATTTAGATCGATTAGTGGGTGAAATTGAAACAACACAAACTGGTCTAAAAAGTCGTGTAACCACATTGGACCAGATGTTTGGTGCTGTGCAAGAGGAGTATAAGCAACTTGGTCTTTATGTTGCGGCTGGTCAATTGAAGTATCAGGCGATTCAACAGTCACTTACACAACTAAGTCGTGAGGAACTAAGCCAAGATCCTACACGAACTCAATTGGTTTATGACTTAAATCATGTGGCAAACAATTTAGAAAAACGCATTAGTGACTTAAGAGTGTTGCAGCAATCAGCGATGCAAACCTTACCGATGATTCGAATTATTCAGTCGAATAATTTGATGTTGGTTGATAAGTTCTATGCAATTAAAAACATCACATTACCCGCTTGGAAAAACCAAATTAGCTTGGCCATTTCATTGCAAGAGCAAAAAAATAGTGTACAGCTTGCGAACAGTATTGATGATGCAACCAATGAATTATTACGTCGAAATGCAGATTTATTACATCAAAACTCTGTAGATACCGCGAGGGCTAATCAGCGCTCAGTGATTGATATTGAAACACTTGAACATGTACAGAACAGCTTGATTAAAACCGTCAATGAAGTTATTCAGATTCAGAAAGAGGGGATGCAACAGCGTGAACAGGCTCAGGTTCGTTTGCGTGGTCTGCAAAATAATTTAAATCAACTTGTGTTGCAATCTAGTACAGAAATACCCAAGTCTAAGGTTTAAACTTGGGTTTTAATTAATAGTTGATGATCGTTGTATATTTGAGGAGCATCTCTTGTCTGGTTTTGACCCTATACGAGCGCAGACTGCAGTAAAAGATGTCAATTTAAGCTTAACGACCTTGCTGCGTCGTCAACGCCGTTTATATCTGCTTGCACTTGTGAGCTTGAGTTTAATGGTATTGGCGCTTTTTCTGACAGTGATTCAGCAGCAGCTTGTCTTAAGTTTTTGGGATTTAAGCCGTAGTGTGGAACAGTTACACATTCCAGCAACTGTCGATTTAACCAGCTTTCAAAGTAGAGAATTGCCGCATTATTTTGAGCGCTTTTTAAGTTGGTTAGGTTGGTTGTTCGTTAAAGTCATTGCAGTATTGATTGGTGGTTTTCTCCTTATTCGTTTACTTAAGCATTTTGGTTATTTTCAACGACGATTTAAATCTTTGGTGCTCAAGTTTGTCGCTTGGCTCATTTGTTGTATTTTGATTTGGTCAAGTTTGAGTTATATCCAATATCGTCTCAATGCCACTGAGCAGCAGTCTTATTATATGCTGTTAAGTTATGATCATAATATTCAAGAAAGCGTTATGGCGCAGCAGCTCGCACATGGACGAGAGCTTGAGGCAGTAAAAGCATATCTATTGGCTCAAACCGCTTTACTGCATGATCCAGTTGATAAAGCAGCAGCGCAAACTTATATGCAACAGTTATTATTAAGTGAACAATCACAACCTTATTTTGCGAGTTATGGATTTAAACCCGAACAGCTCTGGGCAATGCAACAGCAGTTATATGGTAAAAGTATAAGTCCCACAGCTCAGCAACTCGATATTTACGCTTTGAAAGCTGAGAAAGTATCTATCGTTGTCAAATGGTTACTCTATGCATTTGCAGTAGTTGCCTTAATCAGCGCTATGTTGAGTTATTTATTTGCACGTAATATTCAGCAACGCTGTCTACGCATTCAACAGTTAAGGACTTAAAATTATTTAAAAAAATTGTATGTCAATGTTGGTTTTCTTCTAAAAAGTTTTGTGCTGTGGTTATTATGTGTACAAAATGTTAGTTGGTTAATATTTTATCAGTGTTGTATGTTGAAATATCTAGATCCGTATCAACGAATTATATTTAGCTCAATATTGAGTCGATAATAAAAATAAAGGATCTAGTAGATGCAGCTTAAAGTGTTTTTATGTGGCTTATTTTTGGCTACTTCGGGGTGTAAGCAAACTGCTGATGAACTGCAATATACCGCAGTGGTAGAACCTAAAGTGCAGCTTGCTGAGCAAGCTGAGTTAGATAAGACTTGGAAATACCGCACAATCGTTCAGGGAAAAAATCAGAAGATAGATGTCTGGGCGGTTTATGATCTCGGGGCAGCTTATGCACAACCAGCAGGGCAGTTAGTTATTCATCGTGATTCAACAGGTGTTATGCGCGTTGAAATCGTAGCTGAAAATGTACATTTTCATTGTGATCGAAGCTATTGTCCAATCAATGTCTCTTTTGCTGGTAAGAACTACATATTTTATATTGATACCGCATTATCTACAGCTATTGAGCAAAGTAAAGTTGTGCTTAATCTAGGTGAAGTTGACATTTTTTTAGAATTATTACGCGAGTCTGAGTTGGTTGAAATAAAAGCAGATTTTTTCCCAGCGACATTGCCTAAGCTAATTTTTAATACACAATTATCTTCAGAAATAAAGTCTTTTTAAGATTGAGTCTAATAAACCTAAATAGTCAAACTCTGATTAAGTTTTGCAGTATTTATCACTATTTTAAAATATTAATTTGTATTGAATATTAATATTTTAAATTTGGTGATAATGAATGGAAATTATTTTAAATAAAAGTGAATGGTCATATTTTTTAAAATAATTTTTCTCTATGTTTATTTAAAATTTAAGACTTGTTTATATTTTATTAATGTAGATTTATAGCATAAATTTTAATAACTGTGTTTTTTGTCTGGTATTTATTATCTTTGTGATAATTGAAATTTTTTATTTTTAACATCATTCAAACATTGTATTGCAAGTGTGTTTTAGCTGATTATAATTGCCAGTATATAGTTAGGTTGTTTGTAAACTATATACAATAAATTTTATCTTATAAATATTTTTTTTATGACGGAATTATAATGCGTAAATTAATTTTATTAAATACAGTTCAAATATTTGCAATACTTTTTTCCCAACAAGTTTCTGCACATGGTGGGGTATCTTATCCAGCAGCTCGACAGTTTCAATGTAAAGAAGATGGTAAGTTTTGGGGAGCTTCTAGTGCCATTCCAAATGCAGGTTGTCGTGCGAGTTTTGATGTGTCAGGTTACTATGCTTTTATTCAGTGGAATGAAGGTGCAGCAAACCCCAACCCGCGTAATAACCAAGCTGCATTAGAAAAAGCAGTGCCAAATGGTTTACTTTGTGCAGCTGGCGATAAGAATAAACGTGGCTTAGATGTGCCACAAAATAAAGGATGGAAAGCAACTCCACTACAAGCAGGTTCAAGCTTTAAACATGTGTGGAAACTTACCGCACCGCATTTTCCTTCAGACCATGCTATATACATTACTAAGAAAGATGCAAACTTCCAAAATCGTGAATTACGATGGTCTGATCTTGATTTAGAGCACCCATTGTATAAAGGTAAAATGGCTCCAACAACGATTAATTCAGATGGTACTGCTGTTTATAACACCGATATTCGTATTCCAGCAGATCGTCAAGGTAAGGCAATCTTGTACTCAGTTTGGCAACGTGATGATGCAGGTAATGAAGCCTTCTTAAACTGTAGTGATATCGATATTCAACCTTTAGCGAATACTAAACCTACTGTATCGACACCTAAACCAGCTGTGACAAATGTTAAACCGATAGAAAGCAACACGAAACCTACAGCTGGAAAGCCATGGAAAGTACCAGCAGGTGCAGTACAAATTGGAGAGCCAATTCAACAGCCAGCAGTGAATAAACCTAAGCCTGTAACTAAACCTTGGAAAGTTCCTGCTGGTGCAACAGTAGGTCATACTGTAGATGAGCCTGCTCATAGATAATATGACATAGTACTGAATATTTAAATAAATACGTTTTTATGGGGTTGGTAATTTATAATAATTAAAATGAATTATATAATTATTTTCTTTTGAATCTAAATTTAATCATTGATTAAGCGTGTGATAGATGTTTTGATTAAGTTTTTACTTTTTATATTCATGTTCTGTTTAAAGTAAATGATAAGCTGAGTTCTATTTTAGTGAACTCGGCTTTTTTACTTTAGTTGTGATTAGAGTTTTTTGATTATTATACTGCGGAGTGAGGTCGGCTTTGTGTTGAGGGAAGTAATATAATAAGAGTGCTGATTGTTTTGATAATAATAAAAAGTCCCAACCTTATAGGTTAGGACTTTTTATTTAATTTTGTCGAAGATAATTATTATTTTTCAACAAAAGCACGTTCAATAACATAATCACCAAGTTCACCCATACGTGGCGATTCTTTTAGACCATGTTGATCTAATAAGTCTGCAACGTCTTTTAAGAAGTGTGGGCTACCACATAACATCGCACGGTCAGTTTCAGGATTAAATCGAGGTAAACCAATTTTTTCAAATAGTTCACCAGATTCGATCGCATGAGTAACACGACCACGAGTGTGGAATTCTTCACGTGTAACAGTTGGGTAGTAAACTAATTTTTCTTGAATACCAATTTCTTGGAAAAATTCGTTATTTGGTAGTTCATCTAGAATAAGCTCTTGATAAGCGAGTTCTGATATAAAACGTGTACCATGAACAACAATAACTTTTTCAAAGCGCTCATAAGTCTCAGGATCACGAATGACCGATAAGAATGGCGCTAGACCAGTACCTGAAGAAAGTAAATATAAGTTTTTACCAGGGTTAAGATCGTCTAGTACTAAAGTACCTGTAGGTTTTTTAGAAACTAAGAGTTCATCACCAACTTGTACTTTTTGTAGAATTGATGTCAGTGGACCGTCTTGAACTTTAATTGAGAAGAATTCGAGTTCTTCTTCGTAGTTGGCACTAGCAATAGAGTATGCACGCATGAGTGGTTTACCATTGACTTCAAGCCCAATCATTACGAATTGGCCATTCTTAAAGCGTAGTGCAGTATCGCGAGTGGTTTTAAAACTAAAAAGGGTATCATTCCAATGATGGACGTGCGTGATCTTTTCGACGTTAAAAGCAGCCATTAAATGTCTCAATAAACATAAAAAATTAATATAGACCACTATTCTAAACTAAAATCATTCTCGATAAACTGAATAAAATTAATTGAGCTTATGAGTAAAAATGATGAAGCCCTGCATACAAGTCCCAATCATCGCGTATATGCATAGTCCATTTCGCGAAAAGTTTGGAATTCCGCGACAACCAAATTTGGTTGAAGTTGAATCTTATTTGGAAATGCAGGCACCTTATAATGATCTTGCGGCATTTGAAGGAATTGAAGAGTTTAGCCATTTATGGCTAATTTGGAATTTTCATGATAATAAAGCAGTTTCATCCAATGAGGCAGCAGCACCTAGTTTTCGTGCACAAGTCCGTCCACCACGTTTGGGGGGCAATCAAAAAATAGGAGTCTTTGCGACTCGTAGTATGTACCGACCCGCTGCTTTAGGTCTTTCAGTGGTTAAGTTTAAGAAAGTGGTAAAACAGGGTAAGTCTGTGCGTATTTATGTTTCTGGGAGTGACTTATTGGATGGCACACCGATCGTTGATATAAAACCCTATATTCATTATTCAGATGCGATTGTGGATGCACAAAGTGGTTATGCTCAACAACAACCACTGACTAAGGCTGTAGTGTGGCGAGATGTCTCCGTGGAGCAACAACAAGGGTATCTAGCCCAAGGTCTATTAACTCCACAAAAGATCGCTGAACTTGAACAAGTGCTAGCTTTAGATCCCCGACCTGCATACCAACAAGACACAACAAGAATCTATGGCATGATGTTTGCCGAATTTAATATTAAATTTAATGTTAGTGATTATGCGGTCGAGATTGTGCAGATTGAAAAGATAGTAGATTAAATAGATTGCAGCGATAAGTTTTCTAGGCCGTTTCAATTTACTCTATCAGTTCGATTGGACGGCTTATTGCAAAGAGAAGGAGAGAAGTTGTCTATTGGTTGATGATGTAATTGGGTTTTTGCTTAAAGGCCAAAGAAAAAATAATAAGAAACCTTGAATAAAATAATATAGGAATAACATTTCATGCATGTGGATTTTAACATCGATAGTACTTGGTGTTTACAGCAGCTACATCAAGATGGTTTGATCACTCAACGTGATCTCGATTTAGTTCGAACAACTCCACGTCGTACCGAGCAACAGTCGTGGCATGCTTTGCAGTGGATTGCACATTTTAAATTATGTAATCTTGAACATAAATCTACACTGAACTTAAATGATTTATGTTTGTGGCTGGCGAAGAAATCAGGCTTAGCACTTTATACATTAGATCCACTTAAATTGGACATCGCTGCTTTGACTCAGATCATGAGTCAAGAGTTTGCACTCAAAAATCATATCCTAGCTGTCGAAATTCAGCAGGATCAGGTTTGGATTGCGACAACACAGCCATTTAATCAGCAGTGGATTCCCCAATTGGCAATGAGTTTAAAGCCCAAAAATATTAGTGTTGTTCTACTTGATCCTGAAACAATGCAGCGATATCAGTCTGAATTTTACAGTATTAACCAAGCGACTTATGCGGCAAAAAAACAATACGATCGTCATCAATTTGCTGAACCCGCTATCATTCAAGTGGAGAGTGAGCTTGATGAACAACATATCGTGCAGTTAGTGGATTGGTTACTACAATTTGCATTTGAACAGAGAGCTAGTGATATTCATCTAGAGCCGCGTCAAATACAGGGACAAGTTCGATTTCGCATCGATGGATTATTACACTGTGTTCATCGCATGCCGATGACTACATTTAATGCCGTAGTGGCTCGACTTAAGATATTAGCACAGCTTAATGTTGCAGAGCGGCGCAGACCACAAGACGGTCGTTTAGCTATGCAAACCTCACACAAAGAACAACGAGAACTGCGTATATCAACTTTACCTACGGCATTTGGTGAAAAAATGGTATTAAGGATTTTTGATCCAATGCTTTTGCTGAGAGATTTATCGCAATTGGGTTTTAGTGCAAATTTGTTGGCGACATGGCAGCAGTTGATTCAAGCAAGAAATGGCATGATTTTAGTGACTGGGCCAACAGGTTCAGGCAAGACAACAACGTTATATTCGACCCTCAAACAATGTGCTACAGAACAATTCAATGTCTGTAGTATCGAAGATCCGATTGAAATGCTAGAACCTAGTTTTAATCAAATGCAGATTAATCCAAAAATAGATTTAGGTTTTGCAGAGGCCATTCGAGCACTGATGCGACAAGACCCTGATATTATTATGGTTGGAGAGATCCGTGATCAACGCACTGCACAGATGGCGATTCAAGCCGCGCTCACAGGACATTTGGTTTTTTCTACGTTACATACTCAAGATGCAGTGTCGAGTTTGATTCGATTGCAGGACCTAGGCATACAACCATTTTTAATTGCAGCAACTTTATTGGGTATTCTAGCGCAGCGTTTAGTAAGAAGACTTTGCCCATATTGTAAACAACTTGCGCTGGTTGATGCGATTAAATGGCAGCACCTTGTTGCAGATTATCACTATGTGCAACCTGAGCAGCTCTATCGAGCACGAGGTTGCCCTCATTGTAGAGAAACAGGTTTTGTGGGACGTATAGCTCTTTATGAGTTTCTACCTATTACTACGGCTTTAAAACAACAGATTATTCAGGGCAATCAACATCTACACATACGTGAGGCTGTATATAAAGCAGGCATTTTACCTTTACGTATAGCTGCGGCTGAACAGATTTTACAAGGAGAAACCAGTTTAGATGAGGTCTTTACGGTTTTACCTTGGGGATAATATTGTATAAGAGTGATGATTCAACTTTTTTGATTGATTAAAATTCTTAAGATTCACTTCATCTGAATTTGTTTAACTACAGATATCGAAATGATCGTATCGCAATAAACTCTCACAAAACAATGAGGAAAGTAGTATGAAAATAATCTCAAAATTTTTAATCGCAGCTGCGGTGATTACAACCACAAGCGTAGCGATTGCCAATATACCTGTGAATCAAAATGTGGTGAATCAAGCGGCTGTTGTTAGCCTTAAAACTGTTAAGCAAGCACTCAATGCAAAAGATAATACACAAGTTGAATTACGCGGTAATGTGGTTAAATCACTGGGTGATGAAAAATATGAATTTCGTGATCAGACGGGCAGTATTACTGTCGAAATTGATCATGAATTATGGCAAGGTCGACCAATTGCTGCAAACACGGCTATTACGCTTGTTGGTGAGGTTGACGTTGATTATAAACCAACGAAACGTGTTGAAATTGATGTGAAATCACTACGTTTTTAATTGCTAGTGTTTAATGTCAAAATTCATTGAATGAGAAACCACATGTCATGATGTCATGTGGTTTTTGGCTATTATAATTGATAATTAAGTTTAGAATCTTGTTAAAAAACTTGGGGCTAATTTATGAGAATTTTACTTGCTGAAGATGATGCTTCTCAAGCTGAAAGTATTAAAACATGGCTTGAAATGGATGGTTATAGTATAGATTGGGTTGAGCGGGGGGATCATGCCATTTTGGCCATTGAACAACATGACTATGATTGTATTTTATTAGATCGTGGCCTACCGAAAAACAGTGGTGATGAGATCATTGAAAAAATTCAGCAACTTAAATTGTCTTGCCCTGTTATTTTTATCACCGCACGTGATTCTATTTCAGATCGAGTGAGTGGCCTAGACCTAGGTGCACATGATTATTTAGTTAAGCCTTTTAGTTTAGAAGAGTTATCCGCTCGTATTCGTAGTCATTTACGCCAACAACAAAGTGTACATAGTCAACAATTATGTTTTGCTGATTTATGTTTAGATCCACAAGCTAAAGTGTTAACTCAAGCGGGTACAGTAGTTAATTTGACTGCTAAAGAGTTTCAGATTTTACATAAATTGATGCAACGTCCAGGCCATGTGATGACCCGCGAACAACTCGAACAATCACTTTATGCATGGGGCGATGAAATTGAAAGTAATGCTATTGAAGTTTTTATCTATCAAATTCGTAAAAAAATTGGGGTGAAAATGATTAAGACGATTCGAGGACTAGGTTATCGCATGCATCAAGAACCGAAAGAGTAAGCTTGACATGACAAAGGTCAATATTTCTTTGCAAAGTCGATTAATAAAAACGGCAATGCTGAGCTCTATGATTGCGGGGATTGTTGCACTTTTATTTTTAGTGCTGATTTCTATTTATCAGAGCATGAGTATGCAAGATGAGATTATGGATGAAGTGGCTGATATGCTTTTAAGTCGAGATATAAAGCAAAATCATGGTCTACAGGTCGATGATCTCAGTGAAGAATTTTCGATTAACTACCAACTGACCTTTGATCAGCAATTACTCACTCAATCTAAAGAATTTCCATCGATCAAGCCAAGTTCAATTTTGAGTTATGGAGATGGTCAGTATGCTTATGCATGGCATGAACAACAATTGTGGCGTTATTATCACGTACAAGATAATGAGCGTCATATGCAGGTCACACTTTATCAGCCCTTAACCGAACGTTTTGATGATTTCTGGGGCAGTATTTCAGTCTACACCGCAGGATTAATTATTTTATGGTTATTACAAGCACTGCTACTGAATTTCTCTGTTAGGAAACAATTTTCTTCAATTAAACGTCTATCACAGCATATAGCAGCGAAAGACAGTAATGATTTAAGCCCAATTGAAAATATCCAACCAGAGTTCGTAGAATTACAACCCATTTTACAGCAGCTCAATTTGTTATTCTCACGCTTACAACATGCGTTGGCCGCAGAGCAACGTTTCACTGCAGATGCAGCACATGAGTTACGCTCGCCACTTTCAGCCATGCAAATGCGCTTACAGGTATTACAGCGTAAACATGTAGGACACTTAGAGCAAATACAGCCAGATTTGGTTGCGATACAACAAGATTTAAACCGAGGAGTACAAGTCCTTGAAAATTTATTGTTATTGGCTCGCTTAGATCCAACGGATCAACAACAGTTACATAAGCAGCAGTTTGATATTCAGCGGTTATTGCATGAGGTATTAGCGTCTTTAGAACCCTTCATCGTGGAAAAAAATATTGATGTTCAATTAGATTTTCCAATACAAGACATGAAGCAAGAGGACGAATACTGGGTGTGGGCACAGCGTGAATTTCTTTATATCTGTATACGCAACTTAATTGATAATGCCATACGTTATAGCGACTTTTCTGCAAAAGTCACCATTCGCTTTCAACAAACTCAGCAACAGAGCATTTTATTGATCGAAGATAATGGGCAACAACTCACTAATGAAACTTTAGATCGTATGGGTGAGAGATTTTATCGTGCATTGGGAAGTAAGACACAGGGTAGTGGCTTAGGCTTATCAATTTGTAAAAAGATTATTGAATTACACCAAGGACAACTACAGTTTAGTCGAGCGCCGACGGGTGGTCTAAGCGTAAGTATAAGTCTGGTGAATAAGAATATAATGAATTAAAACATTTAACATAAAATATGGGTCAAAAGAAAAGGGCAGTATCTATATCGTTATAATTACTGCCACTCCCACGTTTGAGTTTATTGTGTGCTCTCAGCTTGGTTTAATTATTTAGTTAAGATTAAACGGTTGTTACGTGTGAGACGCAAACGATATTCTTCTCCTGCATGCATAATGCGGATTTCTCGACCTAGCGAGAATAGATTGCTTGAATGCAACATAGGTAAAGCGTGGTTTTGTTCGTGGCTGCGGGTAAATAGGCTAAATGGTGCGTTCATGGCGTTACTCCGTGGTGTTTTTTATTGATTTAAATGATAATCATTATCGAATGGGTCTGTCAACATAATTTTGTGGTTTATAAAAAAGCAATTGCTTAGACTAGGGGCTCTTCTGTGTTTTAGTACAAAATTCTATGTCTCAAAAGTGTATTGATGTCGCAATTGGCTTAGTGTTCTATCAGGCTAAGCTACTTTTAGGTTGGCGCAGTGCCAAACAGCATCAGGGTAATAAATATGAGTTTCCTGGAGGGAAAGTGGAGACTGGCGAGCTTCCTGTTGATGCATGCCGCCGTGAAATTTTTGAAGAGGTTGGTGTGGATTTAGTGCACTGGCATGCAGTAGAAGTGATTGAGCATCAATACGATGACTTACGACTAAAGTTACATGTGTTTTCTAGTCAGATTGATCGCGCGCAGCTTGATCTTATACAGGCTCCATGGGCATGGTATACACGCGATGAATTAACGCAATTGAACTTTCCTGCAGCGAACCATAGCATAGTGCAACGTTTGTTCTGGCCAAAGTTAATTAAGATCAGCTCAGATTGGCAAGAGATCTACCAAGTACAGGCAGATCGATGGTTATATCTGCGTTGTTCTTCCACTCAACAAAATGATGCATTGCTTAAAGTCTTATCAAACGTTGATGAAAAGGTATTGTCTCAACTGATTGTTAACATCGAAATCTGGTCGCAGTTAACAGCACAACAGCAGACACAGGTTGCTGCTGTACATTTTAAGCAGCAACAGTTTATGCAGATGAATGAACAGGATTTACCAAGGCATATACGTAGTTTTGCAGCTTGCCATGATGAGGCTTCGATTCTGTACGCGAATCGTTTAGGTTTTGATGCGATCAGCTTAAGCCCAGTAATATCTACACCTACACATCCTGATCAACAAGGACTAGGATGGCCCCAGTTTTCTCAACTCGCAGCACTCACACAGTTACCGGTTTTTGCCTTAGGTGGTATACATCCACAAGATTTAGTCTTGGCAGAGCAAAATCATGCTTATGGTCTGGCGGGTATCCGTAATTTTTAATACGCGGATATACTCTAAAGTCGTTGTAACTGGGCTTGAGCCTCACTCACTACTTTGGCTTTGTTCTGTTGTTGGCCTGCGCTCATGATCACTTGCCAAAGTTGTTTCTCAAGGTTTTTACTTTGTGCAAAACTGAGACCACGACGTGCTAAAGATTCAGCATTATTGGGCTGCTTTCGTTTTTCGGCGATGAGTGCCAAATATAGAAAGTTCTCAGCTGACTGCGGAGCAAGACGCTGAGCTTGCATCGCATATTGTTCTGCTTGATCAAGCTGACCACGTTGTAAAGCAAGTTGGCTTTGTTGCATTAACTGCTTAAAGGCGGGGAGTTGTTGACCATCTTCAAAATGTTGTCTTTGTACTGCTTGTTTAGGGGGCTGTACAACGATCGGTTGGCGTTTGATTTCTGGTTGCTCATAGGGTGTTGTGGTTACACCAGACGGGGTTTTTTCTTGAGCAGGTGTTTTGTTCTGCGTAGGCTGTGGTGGCTTACTGGTCGTTTCGGTTGGCAGACTCTGACAACCCACAAGACTGATGAGAATACTAGTAAGTGCTAAAGATTGTTTAAATTTCATATCGAATTGATGCGGTGAAAATATCTATTAGCATACTCAAAGTTCTTTATAAATGAAAAGCCCTACTGTGCAATGAATTGTCAGCAGGGCTTGAATGAGTAATTGGCCTTAAATCTTATGGACTCAATATTATTGGCTTAAAGGATTGGGCTCATTTTGCATAAATTGTTCATCATCATTGTTGGTCTGATTGTTTTGCTCCTCATTATTTCCATTTTCTGCACTGTTCTCTGCATCAGGGATATACGTTGGCTGTACCTCATAATAGGGTAAACCACACGCTGTTGCATGACGTGGGACACTAAACTGTGTCATTGGCATATACATCGCACCCTCACAATTTTGGGCTGAGAGGTTACCACTTTCCAGATCCACCCAATGCCATTGAATATCACCTGTTTGTTTTAGATTTACTGGTTTTTGTCGTAGTTGCTTCATGACATTAATCCAGACAGGGAGAGCACCACTCGAACCTGTTAATCCAGTAATTTTATTGTCATCTAAGCCAAGCCATACCACAGCAACATGGTTGCCAGAGTATCCTGCAAACCATGAATCTCGAGCATCATTCGTGGTTCCTGATTTACCTGCCAATTTAAGCTCGGGTGAGAAGGTGTTATAGCTTGCACGACCTGTACCTGAGCTCATCACTTGTTGTAGACCATAGTTAAGTAGGTAAGCAGATGTTGGATCAATGGTTTGTTGAACACTCAAACTATAGCGATCAAGTACCTTACCTTTATCATCTACGACTGAGCGAATTGATTTGATTGGATACTTAAAGCCACCTGTAGCAAAGTTACTATAAATACTGAGTACTTCCATTGGAGACATATCAACAGCACCAAGGAAAATCGATGGATAACTTGGGATTTTCGAATTCACACCAAATTTAATCAAGTGATTACTGAAACTCGAAACACCAAATTCATTACCTAATCGAACTGCTGATAAGTTATACGAGTTTGCTAAAGCACGTACCATAGGTACAGAGCCATAACTCGTACCGCTATAGTTCTTCGGTGTCCAGTTATTTGTACCATTAATATTCAGACTAATTGGACTGTCGTCTATCTTGCTGGCCCAAGTATATCGGCCTGATTCAAGTGCAGATAAATAAATCACAGGCTTAAGTAGTGAACCGACTTGACGTTTTGCATCTAGGGCACGGTTAAAACCAGTGAAGTCTTGTGTTGAGCCTACGGCTGCAACCAATTCACCATTTTCAGGATGCGTCACCAAAACAGCACCTTGCAAGTTTTTTAAACGCTGTGGATTGGCATTAGATAATTTAGTGACTGTCTGTCTAAAACTATTTTGCACTCGTGTTTGTGCGATTGGGTCTAGCGTTGTAAAAATACGTAGGCCTTGATTGGTTAAAGCCGATTCCTGATATTCACTTTTAAGTTGGCGACGCACAATATCAAGAAAATCAGGGAAGCGTGATGGCCCTGTTGTTGGTTTACTGACGACTCCAAGAGGACGAGCAGACTCAGTTTCATACTGTTGTTGAGATAAATAGCCCATGACCAACATATTGTTTAATACAACATTACGACGTTTTAGCGCACCTTCAGGATTTTTCCATGGATTATAGAGGGTAGGTCCTTGTACTAAGCCCACGAGGTAAGCTTGCTGTGCTGTATTTAACTCTCGTAAAGGTAAACCAAAGTAAAACTGTGAGGCCAAGCCATAACCATTTATCGAATAGTTACCATTTTGCCCCAAATTTACTTCATTTAGATAGGCTTCTAAGATTTCATCTTTGCTGTAATGAAGCTCAAGTAAAAAGGCCATTAGCGCCTCATTGACTTTACGCTTCAATGTTTTCTCAGGGCTTAAATAAAAGTTTTTAACCAGCTGTTGGGTCAAAGTAGAACCACCTTGACGTCGCCCACCAGTAATATTACTGACAATAGCGCGTGCTGTACCTCGAACTGAAATACCATGATGCTGATAAAAATTACGGTCTTCAGTCGCGATTAAAGCTTCAATCAGTGATTTAGGCACTTTGTTGAGTTTGATTAACACTCGATCTTCATTGTGCTGTGGATAGATACCACCAATTAACATCGGTTCAAGGCGGGCGATCCCTGTACTTGAGGGCTTTGTCGCACGTACGTCACTGACCTGATTGTTGGCAAATGAAATTTGTAAGACTTGTTCAGGGTCTACACTGTCACCAAAGTCAAAACCACGAGTATGCACATAAAGTGCACCATCTCTTTGCACATAACTACCAGATTTTTCATAGTTACTGCTCTGTTTATAACCGAGCAATTTTAACTCTTGCTCTACATCTGCTTGGCCAACTGGCGCATTGCTATAGATTTCTAGCGGGCGAGCAAAAACTTTAGCGGGAATGTCCCAGCGGTTGCCTTCAAATTTATCGCGGATAACATTATCCAAACGCACTAGATAAATGCTAAAAGCAATTGCAGCTGCAATGATGAGCAGAGAAAATATGAGCGCTATTAAGCCTATACCACGTTGAAACTTCATATATGTCAGAGATCGCCTGATGATTTTTGACCATCATGCGAAGCTTTTCTTGAATTTGCAATAATTAAACTGTGAAATGTTACTGATGGTGACAACAATATGCTGTGATTTCGTAGCGTATTGTTTTTTAAAAATGAAAATATTAATGCTATTATAGCCGAAATCCCTACGGAGCCTGATCATACGTGCAAATTTTACCAAAAACATTTAGAAATATTGGTTTAATTGGGCGACCAGACAAAACTTCAGCCGTAGAGTCTCTTTGTCTTATCCATGATCATCTGTTGCGCCTAGGGTTAAATCCAGTATTGGATGCAGATACAGCAAAATTTGTCCCGTACCGTAATACACAAACGGTCAGTCGCCACCTATTGGGTGAAGTCACAGATTTAGTGATTGTCGTTGGTGGGGATGGTACTTTACTCCATGCTGCACGAGCCTTAGTGAAGTATGGTACACCTGTACTTGGGGTGAACCGTGGCCGTTTAGGATTTTTGACAGATATTAATCCAAGTGATGTATTGCTGAAGTTAGATCAGGTTTTACAAGGTCAATTTCAGCTGGACAGACGATTTTTACTTGAGCTTGAAATTCGCAGTAAAAATGAACTCATTTTTGACGCAATTGCGTTAAACGATGTCGTGTTGCACTCGGGTAAGTCTGTTCATATGATCGACTTTGAGTTAAATATTGATGGCCAATATGTATATCGTCAGCACAGTGATGGTCTAATTGTTTCGACGCCTACAGGTTCAACAGCTTACTCACTGTCTGGTGGTGGGCCAATTTTACATCCAAGTATGGATGCTATTGCCTTAGTACCAATGCATCCTCACACTTTGTCTTCACGTCCGATTGTTGTGGGTGGGCAAAGTGAGATCAAGATTCGTATTCGTGAAAATCGGGTAATGCCTATGGTCAGTGCAGATGGGCAACATAGTGTGGCACTGAATATCGGTGATAATTTATATATTCGTAAGCACCCGTACAAACTTACTTTATTGCATCCACCTGGTTACGACTTCTATATGGCATGTCGAACTAAACTGGGTTGGAACCAAGAATTTGAAGCTTTGCATCAGCAGGATTAGATATGAACATAGAACAAATGCTTTCGATGTTAGATGAAAACATCGTTGAACGTTTAAAAACTGCAGTTGAAATTGGTAAATGGCCAAATGGGGTTGCCTTAACTGCTGAACAGCGTCAAACCTGTATGCAGGCTGTGATTGCTTGGGAACATCAGCATGTTGATCCGACTCAACGTACAGGATACATCTCTAAACCGCAAAAGGAAGAGGACAGTTGTTCTTCACATAGCCATGAGGAAACTGAAAAACCTATCCGTTTCATTTAATTCAAATTCAATATTGTGACCCACTATTTTATATATGAAATAGTGGGCTCGTTTATTGATATGATGTGCTTAGAGTTTCCCTAATTTTTAGTTACTATTCAACTTGAAATGTTGAGTGAGTTGTTGATTTTTCTTAAGTGTTTTGAAGTAGTTTAATTCTTTAGTTGTAGTGGTGCTTGACGCTAAATTAGGTACATGTAGAGCAATATTTTTACCTGTTTCACAAGATTGTATATAGAGATCAAAGCATGTCGTTATGCTAGGATCTATAGAGGCATGGTTTACAAAGACTGGTTTTAACAGTGTTATATAATAATTAATGCAATCTAGATCTTGAGTAAAACTCTGGAGCGGTTTAATTTTTTTTTGAAAATTCTGCAAACTACTTATGTCAGCAGGAATATTAAAACAGTTTACATTAACAAAGTTTTCCTTGATTTCATGAACATAGGGCTGAATGATATTGTTGCCATTTTTTTGTATTACTTCAAAGAATGGAGCTGTAGATATTGAAAAAAGTCTAGTTTGATTACCATCAAAATAAGAATATACAATAGTGGAATGCTTTAGGTTTTCAATTGGAACACCCTCTACCATTCGTTTGTTTAGCTCATCATCAATTAGATCTAACAGCTTAAGTAGACCTTGTTGATGATTAATAAAGTGCTGTTCAATACGATTTGAAAAAATCTTTTCACCCGTGATGGCAATAGCTCCTCGCGGCCATAATTTAATTTTTTGTTCTTGGTCTGAGTGTAGTTGTAAGGCCCCTGACTGGATATCACAGATCATGGAGCGTTTGTCTGCAGCAATAACTATACAATCCCCAATATGGGCTGAAAGGATCATGGTCATAATGCGATTGCTCAATCTTTAAATATTTTGTAGTATTACTTAACAATGTAAATAAATAAAGAGTAATAACGATGGCTGGTGGATCGCAAATTTTGATTGATAGTCAGGGAGTAACGGTTACAACAAATGGTAAAGTTGTCTTTAAGGCAGGGCAGCACGTTTTTGAAAGTGGAGAAAGGGTACTTGCGCCTGAAAATGTGTTACCTAAAGCGCCAACTGACTATAGTCGAAAATTTTTTATTCCTTCTAAAGTGGAGTCGCTAGAAAAGAATATAAAACACTCAAATCCCACGCAGATTATAGGATTCAGAACAGATGATCATGAACCCGTTTTTTTTGAGCATTTAAACACTAAGAGCCAAGAACAAGAGATAGAGACAAAACGATTTTATATAGATAAATTAACGAATACGATCGTTCATCTTTTTGTGGATCTCCCTGTGATGAACATCCATGAAAATGATGATGACTGTGGTAGTATTAATGAATAATTCATATATTACTTTAGATATTTTCGTTGTAGATACAAATAATAAAAAAATTGATAATTTTCCATTTAACGGAAGTTTTTCTAATGAAATAAATCAAAAACAAAAAATATGTGACGAAAATGGAAGTTGTAAATTAACATTATAAATAGGCACTTCTTATCATGTCTCTATTTTAAAACCTGTTGACAGTTATCAAGAAAAATTAGTTATTGATGTAAGCGTAGAACTGAATAATTTTACGATAAAAATTATTCTAGATAACTCTATTGGAATGAAAAAAAATAAATGAAATAGCTGATCAAGGGGCTATTGTGGAAGTAGTTGATAAGGTAACAATATATAAGTAGATACCCTCCAAATAAAAATGAAAGGTAAACTTTATTTAATATTATGAAAAATATACTTAATAATTAGGAGCGGAGATTTTGAAAAACTTATTAAAAAATATTGATTCTAGTAGTATTTTTTAAGCGCTTAAATAATTTTAATGATCGTAGTTCTAGTATTAATGGATAATTTGAGAGTGGTAGGAAATTTCTTATTTTTAGGATTTTGTCTAATGATTACAGTGAACAGTTATGCAGAAAAATTAGAAATCATAAGTTCGTGGTTTGATGAAGGTCCAAGTAATGATGAAGGTATACCATTATATGTTTTTACAATTAACTTAACTCAGGTAGATCACAAGTTGATTGGAGAGTATTGTTATGTTTCTAATTATGGCAAAAGAGATGATTGTAATAATCCTATCAGAGGGAAAAAAATTTCAACAGGTTTATATCAAGTTGATTTCAATAGTAGTTTTGGCGGTAAAAATGGGCTAGCTGAAATAAAATTCTTAGATAAAAAAATGTATTGGATTGTTCATAGGTTTCCGCGGTATGGGGCATATTCAATACCTAAAGAGTC
>NZ_BBRX01000032.1 GCF_000829675.1 Acinetobacter rudis | reverse complement strand
GAAGAATTTGAGTCACAAGCTCGAATGAAGCGTGATCAAGAAATCCATGAGCTTAAATTGAAAAAGCTAAAGGAGGAAAAATGTAATGTCAAATAAGACAAAAGTTTTTGCAGGAATACTAGCAGCTTCGGCTGCTTTTTTTGTGGGCCTAGAAAAGTATGAAGGTTATAGCTCAAAGCCATATAAGGATAGCGGTGGTGTGCCAACCATTGGGATTGGTTCAACTGTTTATGAGAGTGGCCAGAAAGTTAAAATGACCGATAAACCAATCACCAAAGAGCGTGCAGTTGAAATATCTAAAGCACATGTATCCAAAGATGAGGTTAAATTTCGAAAGTCACTGGAAGGCGTAAAGCTCAGCCAAGTTGAATACGATGTTTATCTAGATTTTGCTTATAACTTTGGCATGGGCAACTGGCAATCATCTTCAATGTTGCGTCAATTAAAAGCAGGGCAGCACATTCAGGCATGTCAGTCTTTGCTTAAATGGAAGTTTGTGGCCAAAAAAGACTGTTCTGTACGTTCTAATAATTGTTGGGGTGTATGGGTAAGACAATTAGATCGACGTGATAAATGTATAGGTGCTCAATGAACCTATACCTCATCTGGAAATACAAATACTGGATCGCAATTGCGGTCCTTTCTTTTATCTGCATAGGGCAGCTGGCTTATACCAATCATTTGGGTGGTGAGTTGATTAAGGCTGAAACTCAATGTCAGCAAAAGATACAAAAGCTTAAGGATGATCAACAGAAAGAAATGGTTAAAGCACAAGATAAGGCAAACCAAGCCAGTGCCGACTATGAAAAACTCAAATCAGAACAGCGAGTGAAAAATGAAGTTGTTATTAAAGAAGTGCAAAAAATCATTGATCGGCCTGTTTATCGTAACATCTGTATTGATGCTCATGGGGTGTCAGCGATTAACAGTCTCATCCCCAAAAATACCAGCTAATTTGCTTGTGCCATGTCCTGATCTTCAGCAATTAGAATCAGGACAGGGTAGCGTTCTAATTCTATGGTCGCTTGATACAGTGATTAAATACAATGAATGTCAGGCGAAGCATAGTGCTATTGTGAAGGCCCTCAGGTGAGGGCTGACATAGTAATGAAAATGGCATTGAACAGAAGAAAAATAAGTAAATTATGACTGGATCAATAATAATTGTGATTGAAATTTACTCAATTTGATCAAGGGGGGGGGAGAGGTAACGATGGACACGCAGCTGGTGTCGGGCGATTGGCGGGATGGGTGGCCAGAATAGTTCATGTCTTTATTATAAATATGGAGTATCGGTTGAATAGTAGACATGAAACCATATGCGGATACAAACGCCTCATTCCTTTGAATGAGGCGCTTAGAAAATATTTAACAGTATGATTTAAAATGAATAGCTAAATTAAAGATATTAAAATAAGTAAATAAATCATATCGTATACTACTGTTTAACCATATAATTTTCATTAATTTCTCATACTCTTTTTTTAGCTCTATCAACCTAATTTTGGAAGTTATTTTTGATGTGTTTATACCTTGTTGTTAGTGAATAATCCTTCTTACTTTTTCACAGTCTGTTTCATATCCATTGAGTGGTAAACTATTTAACATCGATTCAAATTGATGCTTCTTGTTTTGATCATTGGAATTGATCATTGATTTAGATTGACTAGAGAGAGAAGCCATGGCTTCTGAATAACACAGGTTTAAACTAAAAGAGTTTAGTACACTTCCTAAATAGAATGCTGTGATAATCAATAAAAGGTAAATTATAGCAAATGGAGTTTTTTTTAAATTTTTCATATGTATAACCTTACTTTAATAACAAGAATAGAAAACTGTAAAACAGTTCTTGTGGAGCCTATAAACAAATACTAGTCGTAACCTCACGGATTAAACTCCTGTAAGCTGTTTGGAATTACACCACCCTGCGGGATATTTATTGAATTTGCTCCATTTCTCCACATAATAATTTCTGTATCAATTGGGAATGGAGAAATTGTAGGTATTAATAGTGATCTTATATTACCTTGCGCTAAAGACTTTTGCGTCCTAGTAGCACAAGTATCATTAAATGCACTTATAGGATTTTTCAATGGATTAGGTAGTTTCTGTGGATCATATTTCAATAACTCTCTTCTCATGTTAATTTCTTGTTGAGGAGATGTATTCAAGATATAAACAGTTGAATCTCTATATGCAGATTGTGTAGAAAGATATCCAGTAAAGCTTTCACCATATTTATTTCCAGTCCCTGAGCTATAAATACCTTGTCCAGTGAAACCAATAGCAACATGACCAAAAGGATTTCCACTTGTACGATGACCCACTACTACAGCAGTTTTTAATCCATTAGGATCTACAAAATTCAGTGGATTATTCTCAACATAAGAATAGGTATTCAGCCCACCCGCCAATCCAATTGGATCACTTTGAGTATATCGACCAATACTTGCATCATAGTAACGATTCCAGTTATACCAAAGACCACTCTCTACATCAAAATATTGACCTGGGAAACCAAGATTAAAGTCACCGATACTACTTTGTATTACCGCGCTATCATAACTACTTGTTTGACCTTTCCAAACAATTGATTTACTAGTATTTGTAATCATTTCAGGGCGGTTTAAGTGATCGTTGTGAATGTAATAGATTTGATTGTTAAATACAAAAGCAATTGGTTGGCCTTCAAACCAAATATAAATTTTAGCCAAACTGCCATTTTGATTTTTTGATAAAGGACTTTCAGCAAGAAGTCTTCCATCAGGTGCATATATATAATTAATACTTCCCTCATTACTTGATTTATTGCTACGAAGATTAAAGACATCATAATTATAATTTACAATAGAGCCCGTATTTATATTTTTTAAACGATTGAAACCATCATAAGTATAGTTAATCAACCCACCATACCCTTTTTTCTGGCTTAAATTTCCATTAGCATCGTAACTAAAGTTTTTAGCCTCTGCTCCAGTTGTTGCTGATAATCTATTTCCTTGGCTATATTGGTAGTTAGTAACAGCATTGGTATTCCCTACACGACTGGTTCGATTGTAATTTGTATCCTGCACCCACTTTTCAGTATATTGAGTTGAAGATGAAAGGTTCAACTGCCCAATAGAGTCATATGAATAATTAGTGGATCTTTTATTATCAAGTACATTGTTAATTCGAGTAATTAAGTTGTTTGGGTTAAAGCTATGATTTAGGTTTTGAATTCCAGAAGTCATGATTCCAATTAAACGATAATCTAGATCGTAAGTAATAGCTCTTGATAAACCATTCCCATAAGTCCAATTTTTTACACCACCATACGGTTCGTAGGTAATGTTTTCAATAATAGTTTGTGTTGATATTCCATTGTTAAATTTTATGGTTTTAATACGATTTAAACTATCATAATCGTATAATATTTTACCTTTATTATTTTGAATATTCTCTTCTATTAAATTACCTGAATTATCATATGCCCAATTGGTAGAATAGCTCGTTCCATCAATTTTTTTAATTTGTTGAGAAAGTCTTCCATCTTTAGTATAGCCATAAGTAGTAGTGGTTATTCCATCATTTGTTGCGCATAAATAACCGAGACCATTAGTGCAGTTGTCATATGTCCATGTTTGTATTTGGCTACCAGACTGAGATTTAACTATACGATTTAATAAATCATAACTATAGTTAATAATAGCGTTATTTCCGCGTGTTAGTGTCGTCAGATTACCATTTGAGTCGTATTGATATTTAGTTAGTCCAGTATCTGGGCTATTTATAGATAATACATTTCCAAGACCATCATAACTATATGTGGTAATGTTTCCTTTTGCATCTTTAATGCTAACTAATTGACCAATAGAATCATAGTTATAAAGGATTTGTGATCCATCACTTCGATTTTCAACATTAATCTTTCCTTGAGGTGTGTAGGAGTATGTTGTTATTTGATTTAAGGAATCAATTTTTTTAACTATATTACCATTTGCATCATATTCATACCGATAATTTTGGCCGTTATTACCTAAATTAGCAGTGATCCAGCCTAACTGATTATGTTGATTTTTTTGAGAAAATCGAATTGAGCTACCTTCTTTAAATCTAACATTGAGTAATTTTCCTAAATTTGAGTATGTATATTCTTTAGTAATTAAATTTTGGTTACCAATACCATAAGTAATCTGGGCGACTGTGCCATTATCATTGTAATAAATAGATTCTTTACTGCCATTATGGTCAATTTGAGTTACACCAAATGCCCCATATTGAAAGGTTTGAGTGCTAACTCTATTATTATCTAAAACCTTTTTAATCGTAATAATCTGACCACGAGCATTGTAACCATACTCTTCTATGAAACCATTTGGATCGGTGACTTTGCCCACCAATCCTAGTGCATTGTAATTTGTATATGTTGTGACCTGTCCTAATGCATTTTTTGTTTGAGTTAAGTTGCCTATGGAATCATAATTGTAAACTGTACTTTTTCCATTAGCATTTATAGCGACAGTACTGAGCATCCGATTACTATGTAAGGTATAACTGTAGCTGGTAGTACTACACCTTGTTGTGCCTATTTTACTACAGCTCACCTGACTTTTTATTCTATTTTTAGCAAGCTCATTTGCAGCATAATACTGATAAGTTTCCTCTCTAATTAAAACATTAGAACCATTCAATATCTGGATTTTTGAAATTATCTCTGTTTGATCAATATATGTATATTTTTTAATTTGGGCCTTCGCCAGACTTCCATTTTGAACCCCATATATTTCTTGAGTTATGCGCCCAAAACTGTCTCGTTTATACGTGGTTTCTATGCCATTCCAATCTTTTTTAGAGATGACATAACCATTACTATCATAATTGTTGGAAACACTACTATTTGGACAATTATTTACACCACTTCTTTCTATTTTTGATAATTTATCTTTTCGATTATTAGTATAAATATATTTAGATACTGCACCTAATGGATTAGTGACCGTTGTATAGTTTTCACCAAAAACTAATTTATCAAGTTGTGTACCATCACTGCGCCCACTTTGAATTGCTTGGTCCCCATTAAAATAATATGTATTATAACGCTTACCATTAATAGATATACCACTTAAAAAATACTCTTTTGCCCCATTTTCTCCATAATGATAAGTACGAGAGCCTAAGTTATTCGGATAAACAACAGAGACTAGACGATCTTTTTTAATATTAACGCTTATTTTACCAACTTGAAAAAATGTATCAAATGAATCATATGTATAATTATATTGGCTTCCAGCTGAGTCTATTACAGAAAGTAAGCGGTCTTTATCCCAAGTTAACTTAATTGTTTTTCCATTTGTATGCTTAACTTCAATTAATTTATCATTTACATCATAAGAAAGTATCCATCCAATATTATGAGGATTTTTTTTACTTAATAACTTCCCTCCCATATCATAAATCTCACTACCTCCATCTTTTAAGTTAATAAACCATAAATTATTGTATAACTTTACTGAACTAGGCCGTGTAATATAATGATAAGTACCATCAGGTAATCGACGAACTGCTTGACCTTGGCTATTCACAATCAATCTATAATTATAACTATGTCTCCATTTTCCCAACCTATCGTGAAAATCAGCACTACCATCTGTTAGATACTTTGTTAAATTACTATCAGATTGTTCATTAAATGAATAATAATATCGGGTGAACTCTAAAGGCATTTCTCCATGTGCTGAAAAGTCTTGCTCTTGTTGTACTTTGCTACCATTAGCCAACATAATGGGATTACTAGTAAAGCATTCTTCATTTTTTGAATCATCTATTTTTGCTATTAAATCAATAGATGGTAATGACTCTACGTTTGAATAATTTCCGTCATTTCCCCCTAAATTTTCATACATACGCTCTCGTTCTAATTCTTCCGCCTCACAGAGGTAATATTGACTAGAATTTTGCTTATACTGATCACAATTTAATGGTTCTGAACTATTTGATCCAGTAGCATTTAAAACAATTGTTGGGAGTGTAACTATATTATTTGCCACACTATTAACAGTCAAAGATAAACAAATAAGAAGTATTAATATTTTTTTATTAAGCATAATTCCAACAACTAGTTATCAAAAAATGGTATAATTTGCCTCAGGATAAAGAAATTGTAAAGAAATTTAAGAGAAAAGATAATATTCAGCGGTCTACAACTTGAAGTGAGACGTAATCCACCTTAATATAGGGTAAAACGGAGTGTTATTTTGTCTTTTAAACAATTGAGCCTTTAACTTCTTCTAGTTAACCCTAATGTTTTCATTCTGCTAATTATTTCATCTTCTGAAAAATGTAAAACCTCAGTTAATTCAACAGCAGATAGATGATTATTTTCAATTAAAAAACAGTCTTGTTCAGTAGTCCAATTTGTTTGATGGAAATTTATTTTTTTGCGTTTTCTTTTCATTTAATTAACCTTCAACATGCCTTGAACACTAAAATAATTTCTACTCAAATTAGCTCTATTCATACTCCAAGTACGATTGGGTAAGTAACATGGCCCAATGGCTAATTTTGTATTTCCGAACCATGCTTGCGCTTTCTCCATAGCCCTCATTAAATTTTCATTCAATTCAACTGACTTGTGATCAATAAACATATCTGGAATATGTGCATCTTTATCAATGAGCTCAGTTAGAATCTCTCCACACTTTTTAAACTTCACACCCTCTTTAAATTGCTTCTCAACTAGATCGACAGCTATGCGATTTAGTATTAATGCTGAATCGGTCGGATCTGATATTTCATACGTCAGTGAACTGGAGTAATAAGAATTGTTCTTGTCAAATGGGCTGGACTGGACAAACACTATGAGGCAGCCACAAATTAGATTTTCATCACGTAATCGCCTGGTGGCATCTTGAACATACTTGCTGATCGCTTCTTTAAGGCAATTTACATCTGTGATCTTCTCACCAAATGATCGGCTAGAAACGATTTGCTTTTTAGGTGGTGGTGCATCCTCAATCTCTATACATGAAATACCCTTCAACTCAGAAACAGTTCTAGCCATTACAACTGAGAACTGCTTTCTTATCTCAAGATCATTTGCACAAGCCAAATCCAAAACAGTGTTTATACCCATGCCTTGAAGCTTTTTAGAATGCTTTCTACCAACTCCCCAAACTTCACCGACTTCAATTTCTTGGTAATACTTTTCTGCTGAACAAGGATCCATATCAACAAGATTGCACACGCCATTCAAATAATTATTTTTCTTAGCGATGTGGTTTGCAATCTTGGCCTCAGTTTTTGTTCTACCAATTCCAACACAAACAGGCAATCCTAACCATTTCAAAACACGCAACCGCATGACTTGAGCATATTCAGTAAGATCATAATTTTCTGCTAATGACGTTAGTTCTAAAAAGCTTTCGTCAATAGAATAAATCTCTTGATCTTCAGGTCCTATAAATTCAGATAGTACAGAATGAAATCTTCGTGACATTTCAGCATAAAGGGCATAGTTACTGGACAGCACTTTTACATTATATTTTTGAACTATATCTTTGATTTGAAATAGTGGTACACCCATTTTAATACCAAGGTCCTTGGCTTCTTGGGATCTAGCAACAGCACAACCATCATTATTTGATAAAACAATGACTGGTACGTTATGTAAAGAGGGGTCAAATAGACGTTCACAGCTGACGTAACAGTTGTTAACATCAACTAGAGCAAAAATCTTATTTTGTTGTCTCATCTCTAATAGATCATTCCAGTATATAATTTCGAATATGTTGCGAAATCAAAGTGTATTTTTATTGATCTCTTTAATCAATGGAAACTTATTTATGAATTTTGATGAGATTTTGAAATAAATATAATGTGAGTGTGGATAAGTTAAATTTTATACACAGTATGTTAGGTTAGAGTTGTGAGTTCACTTCCAAATACATCAATTGAACTCAAGAAAAATCATTCATAATCAATGTTAATCAAATCAAAGTGTTATACGAATGTTATACCAAATGTATTTTAAATAATTAATATTGTTATAAATCAGATGATTAAAAGTTTAATTCAACTCCCGCCATCTCCACTGATCGTATATTTTGCACCGTAATCAAACTTTAAATATATTTTGGTGTTTGATCACTTTTATTAAGAAAACACATCTAGCTGGAACTACATTATGAATTAATAATGATTCTTATTGATATTTAGTTTATTATAATGTAAGTTTGCGTAACTTTTTGATAAATTTTATTTTTATAAAATATGCGTATAAAACATATAAGTTGTTGGTTATTTTTATTTTGTTCAGGCGGTGTATATGCAGCAGAAGATTTGTCTATTGCTGAACTGATTCGTCAAGATCAGAGGCTTAATGAATTAAAGCAGCAGTTAGATTCAAAAGTAATCATTCAGCCAAATAAAGCTCAGGCAGAGAATCATCAACCAGTCATCATTGCTGAGACACCTTGTTTTAATATTCATGTTATTGAGCTTGAAGTAGATGAGAGGAGTGATCTTAAAGATACCCAAACATTTACTTTCTTAAGTCGCGTATTGAATAAAAAAAATAACCAAATTATTGATCAATGTATTGGTACTCAAAGTTTACAGAATCTTGTTCGGTTTGCTCAAAATGAACTGATTAAGGCTGGTTTCGTGACAAGTCAAATTGTGGTTCCTGAGCAAGATATGACGAATGGAACATTACGTTTTCTGGTTGAATCAGGGCGTATAAATGAAATTATTCATCATGGTCCTGATATTTCAAAAATACAAATCACGACAGCATTGCCTTTGAAACAAGGTGATATTTTAAATATCAAACAGTTAGATCATGCCTTAGAAAATTTAAAAAAAATATCAGGTCTTGAGGTTGATATACAAATTGAAGCTGCTACTGACGTAGTACAAGGCGGACTAAGTAATATCGTAATTACAACTCAGCCTTACCAAAAGTTTAATTTAAGTTTGTCTATTGACGATTCAGGTAATAAAACGACAGGAAAAAATATTGGGACTATTGGGGCAGCTTTAAATAATCCACTAAGATTAAACGATAGTCTAAATTTTAACTTTAGCCATTCTTTGAATGACTTTCATAAAGATCGAAATAAAAGTTACTTCGTAAATTATCAACTGCCATTTAAAACTTTTGATATCAGTGCTTCTTATAACTGGCATGAGTATGACCAGTATGTTGCTGGATATGAAAAGCCAATTTTGTATAGCGGGGAAAGCCAACAAACGAATCTAATACTTTCTAAGATGTTATTTCGAGGGACTGCTTACAAAACATCGTTATATGGAAAGTTATATCAAAAACAAAACAGCAACTTTATTGAAAATATTGAAATTGGCGTACAGCAAAGAAAAACTTCTGGATGGCATGCAGGTATTCAACATAAACATTATTTAGGTAATAGTTTAATTGACTTCAATATTGATTATCGACGTGGCAGTGGTGCATTTAATGCTAAACCTGCGCCAGAAGAAGATATTCGTGATGTAAATAAAAACCCACTCCCGGCAGAAGGTTATGCACGTGCACCATTGTGGAGTGCGGATCTTCGTATTAACCACCCCTTTATGCTTTTAAATCAACCAGCTCAATATCGAATGAGCTGGAGAGGGCAATATGCACCTAAATTATTGGTGCCACAGGATCGATTTTATATAGGTGGAAGATACAGTGTGAGAGGCTTTGATGGTGAGCTCATGCTGTCGGGAGACAATGGACATTATTTACAACAAGAAATCAGTATGAATACACCATTAAATTCTCAATTTTATATTGCAGTTGATCAGGGCTGGGTTGCAGGGGAACACAGTATAGCAGGGCAACGTTATTTAGCAGGTGGAGTAATAGGAGTGAGGGGCTGGTATCAAGGCCTATATGTTGATGCCTTTGCTGGGCATGGATTAGTTGCACCAAATAGTATTCAGCGAGATTTTGTGACGGGTTTTAGTCTGAATTACTCATATTGAAATTTATATATTTAACTTAAGAAAGATGTCTTTGAAATGAACAAAAATTTATATCGTATTATTTTTAGTAAAGTCCGAAATATGTTTGTTGTGGTTGGGGAAAATACAAAGAGTGCCAGCAAAACTGCAGGACAAAGTACCAAGACAACGACTGATAGTGTAAAAGATGATGCTTTAGATCAACATTGGGTTGTGAAAAGTTTAGTGCTGAGTATGAGTGTATGGATGGTGATTGCGCCTGTGTATGCTCAAATCACACCAGATGCAGGTGCTAAACCTGCCAATAGGCCCGTAATTGGCGTTGGAACAAACAATCAAGGACAAAAAGTCCCTGTAGTGAACATTCAAACACCTGTAAATGGAATCTCTCATAACATCTATAGTCAAATGGATGTTTTGAATAATGGTGTTGTATTAAATAACAGCAGAACTGGTGCAACTTCAAACCTTGTTGGAAGTGTAGGGGCTAATCCATTTTTAGCGAAAGGTGAAGCACGTCTTATTTTAAATGAGGTGAATAGCAAGGCAGCTACTCGCTTTGAAGGTAATCTGGAAGTCGCTGGTCAAAGAGCGGATGTGATTATAGCCAATCCAGCAGGAATTAATATTAAAGGTGGCGGATTTATTAATGCCAATAAGGCAATTTTTACTACAGGAAAGCCTCAGTTTAATGCCGATGGTAGTATAAAACAGTTTGTAGTAGATCAGGGTAAGGTCACGGTCTCTGCTAACACCGATCCAAAATTAGGTTTGGGTGGTAATAACAATAATGCAAATTATGTTGATATCTATGCACGAGCTTTAGAGTTGAATGCTCAGTTGCGAGCAAATCAAGATATCAATGTAATTACTGGTTCAAATACTATCAGTGCAGATTTAGGTGAGATAAAAAGTCAAACCTCAAAAGTTGCAGCACCTGCTTTAGCGATTGATATTAAGAGCTTAGGAGGTATGTATGCCAATAATATTTATTTGATTGGTAATGAAAAAGGCTTGGGGGTAAGTAATGCCGGAACACTACAAGCTGTTAACAATATCGTAGTAACCAGCGCAGGAAAAATCGAGAATAATGGCATAATTTCCAGCACCAACAAGAAAGGCGGGGTAATTAGCCTGACGACAACGGAAAGTGGAAAAAACTCGGATATCAATATCAATGGTAGTGTGACTGGTTATGGGTTGATCAGTGCGGATTCAGGAAACGATCTTAACCTTAATGCAAAAAATATTACAATCAACTATGATGCAACAACAAAAAATTCAGCCGATTTAATAGTGAACGCAAAAGGGAAAATAGATTTAGCTACTGGTACAAAAATAAGTAACTTAAGTAATTCATCAAATGTATATATTGATGCAAAAAATATTAATTTCGCTAGCAATTCTGAAGTACTTAGTAATCATGGCTCAGCATCTATTAATGCTAAAGAAAATTTAACTGCTGCGAATACTGCACGCTTAATTGCGGCAGCTGATTTAAACATAGAGGCAAGTAAAAGCTTAAAACTACTTGGAAGTACATTACAAGCCACCAAGGGTTCTATCAATCTTCAGTCTGTTTCTGATGCTACAAGTATGCTTCAGTTAGATAAAAATACCATTCGTGCAGGCAAGGACTTAAATATTTACGGGACAGGTAATGTTTCTTTAAAAGATTTAAACTTCTATATTGTTGATGCTAAAACATCTACTAAAGATATTAATGTTTATAGTGGTAAGGATTTAGTATGGAATAATGCAGTAAAAGCCTTACCACAAATATTAGGGAAAGTTCAATTAGAAGCAAAAAATGGGCTAGATTTAACAGGGACTACACTTCATGCTACAGATGGAATAACGACTTTATCAGATACATTAAAAATAAATAAGGAAATAAAATCAAATAAGGGATTAGATTTAACGGTCAAAAAAGACATGAACCTAAATGCTGGTAGTAAGTTAAGCGCAACAGGAGATGTTATTGTTAATTCACTACAAGGAAATATTCAAGCAGAAAGTTTAAAGGTTGATACTCGGGGCAAGTTAACAGTTGTTGCGGATAAAAATATTAATTTAATTGCCACTCAAAACAATGTTAAAAATAATAATGGCATCACTTTAAAAACAACAGATAAAACAGTATTGAATGCTGATCAAGGCATTGTTATTGGCAATGCTGGGGATGGAAAAACTGTCATTACATCAGTCGAGATGACTGCAAAAAGTGGTGAAATACAGTTATTAGCTAAAAATGGCATCAAACTACAGGCGAATACTGATGTAGATCTGGTTAAAGATGTTGCCTCTAATAAGGTTATTGCAAACAAATTAAATGCAAAGTCTATTGTCATTGAAAATAAAAAAGAAAATATTGATATTAAAAATACAGACTTGGTTTCCACAGAGGGTAAGATTTCTGTAAATAATACGGATGGATTACTAGACATCAGTAATGGTACCTTGAAGTCGAAGGGAAATACTGAGCTGTATGCGAAAGATCATCTTGGACTACATAATGTCACTGTTAACGCTGATCAACATATCGCCTTAAATTCAAAACGAGATATTTACTTAAATGCAAGTAATACACCGACTGGAACAGTGTGGGGAGCTGGTGAGCAGACCAATTTAACAGCAAAGGGTGTACTTTCACTGACCAGTGCAGGTAATCAGCTCATGCAGAAATCTAATTTGAAAGGTGGAGCTGTTTTACTAGAAGCGAATCATATATATCAGAAACCAAGCATGGTGCTCAATGCAACGGGCAGTGATTTACTTAAGAATGATAAAAAATTAAATAGCTTAAATGGTGATTTAACGATCCAGACTCGTGGTGCAAATGGCCTCACGATTGATCCTAAGTTAATGACACTTTCAGCAGTAGGTGATATAGAGCTTAGTGCAAAAGGAGGAGCTTTAACCCTTGTAGGTTATGGAGGTGCTAAAGGTAATGGTTCGGAGCAAGTTGTAAAATTAAATACAGCAAATGGCGGAATTAGTCTAGATGGAACTAAAGTTGATATTCAAGGATCACAATTAACAGCGCAGAAAGATATTAAAATAGTTTCAACTAAGGATGATGTATTAATTAGTGGAATTAAGAACAATGGTAAAAATTTAAATTTAAACTTCTATTTAGATAAATATAGTAGAGAATTAAATGAAGTTGAAGAAATTAGGAAAAACTTTTATAAGGAAATAGCAATTGCTCAGTCTGATATATTTGATGGCATGGATGTTGATGATGTTGGTTGGGAGTATGCACGATCGGTTAAAGATGATTTTGCTGAGATTAGTAAAAAATATAATATGAAAGTATTTTTAGAAGTCAGAAGTGATAATAAACCTTATGATGGTCAATTCTATAAAATAGTTATAAAGGAGGATTATAGTAATAAAATTAGTAACTTAATAGATGAAATTAATTTTTACAAGTCAGAGGTAAATGGTTATGAACACTCTAGCGCTAACATAACTAGTAATACTGGAAATATTAATGTTACTTCAGCAAAGGGAGCTTCTATTTCTGGATCCGAATTAATTGCTAAAGCTGAATTGGTAAATATTGAAGCTCGAGCACCATTGGCTCAAAGTTATACAAGTACGACACAAGTTGGCAATCAACAGGCTAAGAATCTGGGGGCAAGTATCATTATAGATGGTACACAAGACTTTTATGATAAGGGCAATGAAAATGGGGATAATTACAGTTTTAGGACTTTAATTAATCCGACGGCGATTGAGGGGGCTAAAGGGGTCAATATTAAGGCTATAGGTGTTGGGGCAAGTGATAATTTAGTAATGCAAGCAACCATGATAAAATCTCAAAATGGTGATGTTCGGATAGAGGCCAATAAAAATATCTTATTTGATGCTGCCATTGAACAAAGCTATGATCTTACGACCACCACTGAGAAGAAAAAATCTTGGGGTGGTCTAAAGAAAAAATATATCACGACGAGAAATGAAGATAATGATGTTGATGCAGCTTCAGTTGATGTTCAAGCTAAAAATATTTATATCGAAAGTAAAGAAAAAAATCCCAATAACAGTATAGATATCTATTCTGGTCGATTTGTCGCGGATGGTGGAAAGGTCTCTATTCGCTCGGGCGGCAACTTAAATTTTTATACTGTGGAAGAATCATCAAGGAGCACGACTGATGTCACGAAAAAGTCGTCTTTTACAGGTATTAAATATAATAGTTCAAAAACAAATTCTACACGTACTCAAGTGAGTGAAATTCCTGCAACATTGAAGGCTGATTATATTGGGACAAAGTCGGGTTTTGATACGCGGTTAGAAGGCACAGAGTTTGAATACCTTAAAGGAGCAACGATAGAAGCTGGGGGGAAGCTTGAGTTAATTGCAGCAAAAACGACAATCACAGATTTACTCAAAAAAGAAAAAAACTCAGTTGTATGGCAGTCAATGCAGGACAAAGGCTCTATTACTGAGACAGCACAACTGCCACAGTTTAATGGTCCGGTTTTGCCCACCTTTAAAGCTACTGGGGGGTTAAGTGTTCAAATTCCTGTTTCTGAAAAAGATCAAAATAAGGTTGTATTACGTAATGAGATTTTGAAGTTAGCTAACCAGCCAGGTAATGATTATTTAAAAGAGTTAGTAAATAGGAAGGATGTTGACTGGAATACGATAATTTTAGCCCAAAAAGATTGGGATTATAAGTCACAAGGTTTAACCGGTGCTGGCGCTGCGATTATTGTCATTATTGTAACAATTGTAACGATGGGGACTGGGACAGCAGCAGCTGCTGGTACTGCTGGAGCCGGTGCTGCAACAGGAGGGACAACTGTTGGACTAGGTGCCAGTATGTTGGGCGCTGCTGGAGTGACAACAACAACAGTTGGTGGTGTCACTACAATTACTGGTATATCTACTCTCGGTGCAATGGCAAATGCAGCGATAACATCGCTTGCAACACAGGCAAGTGTGGGGATTATTAATAATGGTGGAGATATAGGAAAAACCCTTAAGGATCTTGGAAGTAAAGATTCTGTTAAAAACTTGGTTGCATCAGTGGCAACAGCGGGATTATTAAGTGAAGTCGGAACGGCACTAAAGTTAAAACCTGATAGTACATTATTTCAGGATAAGTTAATTTACAATTTTACAAGTTCTGTTGGCTCAACCTTAGTACAGACTGCAGTTAAAGGTGGAAGTTTAGAGGATAACCTTAAAGTGGCACTTCTAGCTGGTTTAGCTGGAACTTTACAAGGTGAATTAGCTGGTAAAATAGGAGAAAGTTTAGATAAAGTTGATCCGAGTATTATTGAATATGCAATACATAAAATTGCTCATGCTGCAGCTGGTTGCGCAACAGGGGCTATTGTAAAGCAGTGTGAAGCTGGGGCAATCGGTGCTGCTGTTGGTGAAATTGTAGCAGGAATGTTTGATAAGCCTGATGACGCTGCCTCTCAAGCGGAAAAAGATGCATTTAATAATAAAGTATTAGCAACAGTAGAAATAGTATCGGGGACAGTGGCTGCCTATGCAGGTTATGATGTTCACATGGCAGCGTTGTCTGCCAATATGGCTGTGAGCAATAATTATTTAACTTCAGATGATTATAAAGCGCTTAAACAAGAAATTGCGGCATGTAAAACAGATCAATGTCGAAGTGAAAAAATTAATAGTTACAAAGGTAGAAGTAAGGTAAATAGAGCAGCTTTGGAAAAAGCTTGTAAGGATGCTGGGTCTAAAGCGTGTAGTAATCATCTTACACAATATTTGAGTGGTAGAGAAACAGCCAAGCAATTAGGTCTAAATTTTGCTAATCAAAATGACTTTCAATATGTACATGCAGGTATTTTAGATAAAGCAGCTGGAAATCAATTTGCGCGAGTTTCAGCAGCTTTTAGGGTTGATGAAAGAGTTAGACATTACTGTGGGTCAATACGAGGTGCTGCATGTGAGCAAAAATTAAAAGCTGCTGATAACGCATTTAAGGAAAGTGTGCGTAGAGATTTAGATATTCTAATGGCTACTCCAGTAATAGGAAATGCATTAAGCATGGGAGAGGCAACAAAAATATTATTAACAGGAATGGATATTACTGGTGACAATGCAAGTCGATGGTTAGCAGCTGCAGAAATAGCCTCTGTGGGCTTTGCTAAGAAGGGTGTTTTAGTATGGAAAGGAGCAGGAAATGTAGTTGGTAAAACTTGTTCTTTCCGTGGAGATATGGAAGTTAAAACCTTAACTGGCTATCGTCCAATACAGTCTATTTCACAAGGTGATTGGGTATATTCATTAGATGAGGTTTCTGGACAAAGCAGTTATAAACAAGTTTTAGCACATTATAGTAATCCATATAACGAAACAGTATATGTTTCCATGAAAAGCCAAAATGGAGATGAACAGACGGTTGTATCTAACAAAATTCATCCGTATTTTACAGTGCCGAAAAATGAAGCTGTGTCTGCATCAGAAGGACATATTTATAAAGGTGCAATAGAAAAAGGCCAATGGGTAGATGCTGAAAATTTAACATCTGGTGATCAACTATTAGATAGTAATAATCAATGGCAAGAAATTATATCAGTAACTGTTAAGCCAGAACCAATACAAGCATATAATCTTACTGTTGATCAGACCCATACTTATTTCATTAAGGGGTTAGAGAAAAGTAATGGTGTTTGGGTACATAATAGTTGTTCTAATATTGATGCAAAAAAATTCAATGGGAAAATATTGGGAACAGATGGAGTCCAAACTTTTAGTACAACGGTTTGGAAAGGAAATGGTAAGTCAAGAATTGATGTGGAGAATCCAGCGCCAGGTAAACGAGCAGGACAATTACATTATCAGGATAATGTTGGTAACAAATATTATTATGATCCTAATACGAAAGTCTTTTTTGATCAAAAAACAAAAACATTAGCCCCGAAATCGGTCCAAGATCTTTTAAAAAATAAAGATTTTTCAAAAGGTATTGATAAAGCTTTAAAATATTTAGGAGTTACCAAATGATTTTTATTAATTCTAAAATGAAATTTTTTCTTTCTCAGGGGAATTTTTTAACTTTTCCAGTGCAATTACATGAACTGATAAAAAAAGGTATTACTTTTGATCAGGAGTACTTTTTATTTAAGGCTTTTCATAATGAACATGAACTTATTGATAAAGAATGGGTTAGGCAGAATTATACAGATGATACTGGATTCGAATGTGCTGTTAATAGTTTTCATCTTGAAGATTACTGTAATACAGATATTCAAAGTTTAGGTCAAATAGCTAATATAGGTCTTAAGTTACTGAATGAATTTAAAGAGTATTGGCTGGAAAATTTTGAGGTGTCGTGTGTCGCTATATTAACAATGCAATTAGACACTGAGTTTGGTCCAGATGCTGTATTTAGGTTTCACAAAAAAAGGCAAGGTCAATTTTGGATTGATTTGAATTCAATCGAGTTAAGCCAAGAGGCAATAATGGTAATGGAAATAGACCCTGTAAATAATTCTGTGTAAGTCCTATTTTATTCATCAGACGATTCAAGGTGACTGTTCCATAGTGACCTTGAAATATCATCTCGGGTGCTTGCGTGAGTTCAAATCCATCCCCCCCCTCATTTGAACAAACCTTATTTACCCAGCCAAAGTTAATCTATAATAATTGGGTAAATCATGGGTAAAAGTATTTTTTATTTTAAAATAAAATTATATAAAACAGTGTATTATAATTCCAGTTCAATTGACGCCATCTCCACCAAAATTGAGAATCAAGGTTAATCAAGAATGATTAGTTTTGATCTATGAAAAGTTGTAGAAGCTGCTGCCGGACACGCAATTGATGCTGGGTGATTGAGTAGTGGGTGGGCTGAGTGAAGGAAACCCAGTCTAATAACTGGGTTCTATATAAGTTGTATTATGCTAATTTTAGAAGAATTAAATAAAGACTAAAATTCTTATTTATTTCTCTAGTCCTCGTTAACATCGCAACTACTAAGAAATGTTTTCAATACAAACGCTTCATTAGCTACACCATCTAGACCTTCATACTCAAAGTCGTACATACCTTTAACTAAAATAGTTAGTTTGTTTTGTCTGCTTAGGAAAAAGCTTAAACTTACTACATCAACAGGGTGATGGGCGCTATCTAAATATATCGAACCATCTAAATCACCCTTAGTAAAAGTCAAAGACTTACCAACTAAATCGCGAAGCTTTGTTGAAGGCAGATCAATATAATCCAAACGAATAATTGGACTTACGATTTCATCTTGGTAGATAAATGGCTCCATAAAAATATGGATAGATATTTCAGAATCTGTAGAGCTAAAAATAATTGCTTGTTTGGCAATTAATTTTTTTGTGTTAAATGTGTTCATATATAGTTGAAATAAATAAAAATTGTTTGTTTGATTCTATATCAACAGCTCTTGATGATGTAATTTTTTCAGTAAATACTTATCCATTTAATACAATAAGCGTTATGTGAAATCTATATGTTGAAGGCCCTAAGTTAAAATACTCATCGTCCTGATTTACATCAAGTAGCATCAGGACAGGGTGGTATCTTAATTCTATGGTCAAAGGATGGTAAGCCAACTTAAATTATTACGGTAATAACAGATCATCAAGGTAATTTAATAAATACCTTTCCTGGAAAAACTAATTATTAGAGAATGTTAAAATGTATGCAGTTCATGTTTATGATATATATGCCACAAAACACAGATCAATTAAAGAGGTTACTACTCCTCCAGAGGTGGCAATTTTTTTAACTAAATTGAGTGCAGAAAAATATCCAACAATATCAGAATTATCTTTTGTTGATCAAGACTTGTATAATGGAGAAGAGCTCCTGAAATTACGAAAAGAATTTTTAGAGTTACTCGAAGAGGTAGATGATCAACCAAGAAGAGAGTTTTTGAAACAAATTTTAGAGGCAATAAGTATGGCTGAAAACTTAAATCTATGGATTTTATTTAACCCCTTTTATGAATTTGGGCCGGCAAATTAAGCTTATTGAAATTCATTCATAAAAGAAAATACAAGGTAACTATTCATAGTTGCCTTGTATTTATTTAATATTGTGAATGGTATGTAATAATTTATAATCTTAATTTTAGATAAATTAATTTTCATAACTGTTTTGGTTTTTTAAAACTTACTCTAAATTGGATATAAGTGCTTTCAAAATTGAACATATTTCTTATTAAAAGCACTTTATGAATCAATATTTTTAAATAATGTATTTGTTAGATATTTTAAAATAAATTTTCATAATAATAACTTTATCAGAAAGACAAGCAATAAAACAGATTTTAAAGAATTGTGTAGTCTAAAATATTTTAATGAAAACTTTGTATATGCATCAAAAGCCACTTTTTATTATTTTAAGTAAACTGGAAGTTAATGTGTGCTAGAGGCATTGAAAGGATAGAAATGCGTTTAGATAGGGTATTTATCGTATTGTGTACATAACTGTGTACATAAATAAATTAATTGTGAAAATATTGATTTTAATTTTATTTATTTCAATATCTTATGATATATAAGCTCCATATCGAACATAAAAACTTGATCTGTCATTCAAAAACTCTCAACACTTTTTAAAGTTGCAATAATCTTAGCAAAACCTAATGAATCAGGGAGCTTACCTTGATTGTGTTTGTATGGATAGGGTTCAATGATATTTAAATTTCGACTTGGTTGATCATGTTATAAAGAAATCTGTGTGCATAATTCGCTTGTTACCGTAGTAAACTGCCCATCATATAGTGTTAGGAATACACGGATGACTTTGGGTAATTCCTGGTTAAAGGCAAATAATGGGAAATCTCGTGAAAAGATACAGGTGATTACTGATAGAGATGCTTTATCTGTAGGCATATCAGTAAACAGGAAAAAAGTATTTTAGCTTAGATACAGATTTAGCCATATAAAAAACGCATAGATAATGGGGCTATCCTTGAGTAATTTATATTTAAAAAAATAATATATTTTGCAGGTTTAACTGAATCTAATTTTTTGAAGTGTCATTATTCATTAATGAAGTTATACCTCTAGTACCATCTGCAAAGACTTTCTCATTCGGCCCTTTGGGCTTAGTTCGTTCTTGTTTCTCAAGAGGAGTGTAGTTTCCTGAATCTTTGGTCGCAAAACCGTGAAAACCCCAAATAATGGAGAAAGGAATTATAAATACCACTAGTACTGTTAGTATAACTTTTATTAATAATTTCACTTCTACCACTCCGTAATATTGCAGTTCGAGGCAAGCGTATTGCTTTGTAGAAACTGTCGGCATCTAGCATTTCCTGTTATTTTCCAAGCAAGTTTACCACCCGTACTGAAAGGGTCAGCAACTCCAGCATACGCTGTCCCAGTTGTATTAAATGAAGTGCTACCCAACTCGAAGAAGTTTCTTATAGCAGCGGGAGCATTAATTTGACTAGTAGTAACACGAAGTTTGTGCTTACCTAATAGTCTATCGTAACTAATCGATTCATTTTGGTAGGCCTAACCATGTTGCTAATGGAGTAGGGTAAAATTTGCTTGGCTTATCTCGCAGTGGCAAAGAAAAGTACAATCTAAGTTGTACGACTGAAACTCGATTGATTTATCATCGAGTGGTTTTTAAGCCAATAAGAGAACGACCTGATCCCTGTACTCAGACAGTAGGTGGTTAAATTTGTTCACTCAACAAAGGTGATGTATTACTTCTGATGTCGTCACATGCACATGAATAAATGTAGGCTTTAAGCAAAACTTTAAACATATTTTAAAGTAGAGTGTAGTCAATGCTGTCCTTGTTTTTTTAATATTTCAACATGAGCTTGATCATCAATAAATTTTATAACTCCATATAATCAAGACACACACCTGAATGGATCTTTAATTATATCATTCGTTATATTTTTTTAGATACATTACTGATGTTGTAACACCTGTAAAATCTATATTTATGGTATTTTAAAATGTATTATAAATATCTTCTATTTTTAAATTAAACCCTACATCAATATCAATGCTAAAAATCGATGGAAATATAATTTGTTTACTTTAGGCACTATTAAATAGGCACTGATTATTTAGTCAATAGTTAAATTTTGAAATGTCTTAGCTCATTTTTTCTTAATCAAATATTTTTATTTTCCTAAGGTTGTTCATAAATCTTCCCCTCCAAAATTAGTTTCTTCATTATTTATAATGTTGCTTTGTACAGTTTTATAATTTCGGATTTTAGTTTCCTTAAACTGTAATTTGTAACAAATATTGTTTTAGGTAATAGGTTTATTTTAAATACTTATTTAATAAAATTAAATAAAAATAATCAAACCACTAAAAAATAGTGATAATTATCACATAAAAATTAATTAATAAAAACTAAATTTAATCATCATTAAATTATTTTTTCATTTAGTTGTTTTGAGTTTAATTTCTAAAATATTTGCCGAATTTAGATATTTTAAAAATCATATTGACTGAATGGTAAAACAATCTTATTTTTCAATGGCAATAAATAAAGTACAAAATTTATTCATAATTTGAAGTTTTTTTTAATAATTGAATCATCTAATAGAATATTTGAAATATTCATTTTTATTTTTAATATGAGGCAGCAATAATGTCATTTGAATTAATATCACCTCAATTACTAAAAGAGTTTAAGGCACGTAAAATTAGCACTTCAACCGTTATAGATGTTCTTGATGGGTTGCAGGCTGGTAATGCTTTAACTCCGAAGATACAGGCAGTCAATACAGAAGATCATTATTTTGTCGCTCAAGCTTATACTGTTCAGTGGAAATTGATACGCAAGGGAAGCGATATCATGAAAGAACAAGCTTCGACTTGGTCACAGGTCAGTCGCTTTTTGGTGCCAGAGCTGCAAAGTGGTGTGGGGCTAGTTTATGTGGCAGGTGCAGGTCCATTACTTACCCATGCTGCATTGGCTGGCGGTATGAGTTGTACTTACTTCGAACAATTGGGTTTTGATGGCGTAGTTTTAGGCGGTGCGGTGCGTGATTTAAAGGAGATCAGAAAGTTATCCATGCCAATTCTTGCCAGTAATCCAATCCCGACAGATACACAAGGTGCATATTGGGTATATGAAACCGGTGGGCAATGCCAGATTGAACAGGTAACGGTACAAAGCGGTGATCTTATTGTGTCAGATATCAACGGTACAGTTGTCGTACCACTTAATTTAGCAGAGGAGTTAATACAGCAGGCACTATTAATTGATAATACTGAAAATACGATGTTAGAAAAAATTAGGCAGGGTGTACGTTTACCCGAACTCATTAGCATTACTAAAAGAATTTAAACTTTAATTATAAAAGAGAAAAATCATGATAACAGTTCATACATTAGGACCAACAGGTACCAACTGCGAGAAAGCTGCTCATTTATGGCTGAAAAATAATGGTCACGATGGTGCGGTTAAATTACATCAAACACTTGAAGATGCAGTAAAACATATGCTCACCACTGACCAAGGTGATGTTTTACTTGGCTGTATCGTTTATCCACATCTGCATCATCTGGTGTTTAATAATCTCAATAATCTAAAGCTAGTAGATTGTTTTGTTATGGATACACATAATATGGTCTTTGCTAGTAAAAAAGCAGAACTTGAAGAAATAAAAATAGTGGGTTCTCATCCCGCGCCACAGGATTTGATCCATAAAGTCCCAGGTTTAAATAAAGAACTTTCTATAAAATTGTTGAACTCGAATAGTGAAGCTGCACGTCAGTGTGAGGTGGATGCTGTTGATGCTTGTATATCGACCAATATTTCTGCTCAAAGCTCTGGTTTGACAGTATTAGCTGACTTTGGCCCTGTACCAATGGGCTTTTCAATCCATGCAAAAATAATTTAATTCAATAACAATCTTTAATACAGATAATAGGCATTATTATGAGCTTATATTTAGGCAGTGAAATGATTCCATATGATATGGATTTACAGCGTCCAGAAGGAACTGAGAGCAAAATTATTGCTAAGTTTTTACATGGGACTGATTTTACCATGGCATTTTGGCAATTTAAGCCCGGAGCTAAAATTCCGGAACATAAGCATGTACATGAAACAGCAACCACTATACTAAAAGGCTCATTGCGGTTGACTGTTGATGGGCAATCGGTGGATCTATTTGCAGGTGATACCTTTATTATTCCATCTTGGGCAGTTCATCATGCTGAGGCATTGGAAACCTCACAAGTTCTTGATGTCTATACTCCAGTTCGTGAAGATTATGTAGCAAGACAAAACGGTGCTACTGAAACTTACCTCGCCAATTCACAGTAAACCTGCTATGTGCAAATATTCTTAATTTAGAATGTTTGCACATTTGTCTTAATGAACTACTCGATGCTAAAGAAATCGAGTTTCAGTCGTTCAATTTAATTACACACTTCTTTTTACGCTGCGTTATTACTGCAGGCAAAGGCTTGAACACCTTAAGTCATCTAACTTTTAGCTCCAGACCGACTACATCGTGATAAATAATAATCACCACCCAGTAGTATTTCACTGTCTAATATTCATTTTATTGCTCTATATAAAGAGTAAAGAACACCACCACTAAAAAATGAAGAAATCAAAGCTGTTAAGGAAGAGTTAACTTGCCCTTAAAAGAGTAAGAATGCGCTCTTTAATTTATCTTAAAAATTCATTAAACAACTGCGAATTACTTTGTTATCTTACAGGCTTATGCTTCATAAACACTTAAAAGTTAGTTTTTCACACTCTAAAAAATATAAAAGATAAGTGAGGTTTCGGCTCTATCTAGTTCAGTGAATATATTTATAATTGTCATACGTGCATCAATTTTATTAACTATGTTTTGCTGAGAATCTGACTATTTTTTCAATTCATTCGCCCCAAGCACTTTACTGTCTTTAGTCATTTATTTCTTTCAGTTGAGCTTGTTTTTTTCAGTTCTTCTAAAGCTGGGTATTCTTTCATGATGAAATTACTGTATATGTCTGCCTTTTTGAAATACTCTGTTGACAGTGCTAATCATTCTAAAATGATTCTTTCTGAATAAATCTATATGAATTAATTTTTACGATAAAGCAAAAGTAAATCTGATACTGGGTTTTAAAGTTGGCTTTTTAGATAAAACATATGATTAACTCTCTCTAGTTTACATACAAAAAATACATCCCAATGCCACTTAGTTGTTTGAGTGTGTACAAGCTGTATCTGAGTGAGTATAAAGAAAATCTCTATAGGGTGCATTATTATAAACTACAAAAATTAAGATATTTCTAATTAAATTTTTATGAAAATTGTTTTTTATAGGGTCAATGAATGGTAATTTATAAGCAATTAATTTGAGTAACTATAATGAGAAGTGTTTTATTGATTAGTTCTTTAAGTAGTTTATCAATATATGTATATGCACAGGATTTAAATACATCATTACAGAATAATTTTTCTATATCGGGCGGTTACATTGGTGGCTTTGAAAATTTATCTGATGACAAGGATAAACTTAATGGATTCTTTGTGAGCGGTGCTATTCAGACTGATCCTCGTGTTAGTTTTTATACTGAGTATAATCATGAAAAAATGAGTATCCTCAAATTTAATGAACTAAATTTTGGTGTCCAGTACAAATTCTATGATAGAAAAAAGTTTAATGGATCATTTGGTACAGGTATCGGATATATGTGGTTGGATCAAGAATTACATGATCCTCATATGAATCTCAGTGCTGACCTAAGGCTTAATTATATTGTTATCCCTATATTTATAGAAAGTGAGGCTAGGCTTTCAGAGAATATTTCATATTTTAGTAACCTAAGTTATAAATGGTTATTTAGTCATAATTCTAAAGTGTGTATTTCTTCAATGGGCATACAAACAATGTGTGAATCAATAAATGAAAACTCAAATGGTTTATTATATAAACTGGGAATGCGCTATCGTTTTTGATTATCCCTCTTTCCTTATGCCAGTGATTCCTGTGGCCTTGATTTAAAATTTTTCAAACACAGTATATTTATAATGACGCGAATCACTATCAATTTACAGATAAGAATACTTGACGATTAATCAATCCATGAAAACTTCAGAATAAGATCACCATATAAGGTGACTCAGATGTACTTTAATGCCACAGCCGAAGTCGAATCTCAATTACAAATATTAGAGATCAACTAGCATAAGAACTGATGATTTGAAACGATCTTGTACAGGTGAAGTGAATCCAGTTGACTGTCTATACAGTTTTAACTGGAATGGTTAGTGGTTGATTATGCGGTTGTAGAGATACAAAGCGAGTTACATAGCTGTTGATTTTGGATCCTAATAGAAAGTTGCTGATGAAATTTTAGCTGAAACGGTTCATTTATATTGCATTTCAAATTCAGTTGAATATATTATAGAAAAGGTACGGTACAGTACCTTACCTTTTTGATTGGGCTATGGAGAAAACTGTGAGTGATTCCTTGTCACGTAATATTTCATTAGATAAACCTTTGCGGCATAAAGGTGTTGAACGTCTAAAGGAGCTGATTAACTCTGCAACTGAGCTTTTTCTTGAACATGGCTATAAAGCAACATCTATGGATATGTTGATTAGTCGTGTTGGTGGATCTAAGCGCAATATTTATGAGCGATTTGGTGGTAAAGAGGGGCTATTTATTACTGTAGTTTCTGAAGAGTGTGAACGATTAGCTGCTCCACTTAAAGCATTAACTTTATCAAATCCATGTGTTAGGCAGACATTACAAGGTTTTGCAGAGGAAATTCTTAATATTATCAAACAACCCCGGACTCTAGAGTTGCATAGACTAATGATCGCCGAGGGAAAAGACTTTCCAGATTTGTCTCAAGCAATATGGTCAGCAGGCCAAGATCAAGCAAAATTGATCCTTGAACATTGGATTAGAGAACAGCAGGGTTTACAGAAAATTAGTGCGAGTTTTACAGCATCTTTATTGGCGGAAAATTTTATCAATCTAGTTGTGAATAAAACACAAATACAAATGTTGATTGGTGGTGTTCAAACTTCACAAGAACAGGATTTAGATACAATTGATCATGCGATCAGTTTCTTTTTGGCTGCTACAGGCGTGGATATAGAAAATGTCAAAGATTAATTTAAAAAAGATACTCACTTATGGCTTGGTCGTTTTCTTTATTGTTGGTGCAGTTGGTAATTTAATCGGGCCTGAGAAAATTTTGGAGGACTATGCAAGATGGGGATATCCCAATGGGTTTCACCTTGTAACTGGTTCATTTGAATTGCTTGCAGCTATTTTAATCTTTAAAAGCTCTACTCGTTTTATAGGGAGTTTACTTGCAAGTTGTATTATGTTTTCTGCAATTTTAACCTTGAGTTATCATGCTGAATATTCACATGCATTTATTCCACTGATTGTTTTCATGCTTTTACTTGTTTCGATTTACTTACATAAGCAGAAAAAATTGCTATAAAACTCACTTTGGCTAAGAAGAGTAGATCATCAGGTGAGTTTTATACTGATTTTTCGAATGACTTGATTGCTCTATGAGCATCAAGTTTTAAAGCATTTCCATGAATTGTAATGAGAGACTACTCAACTTTAGATCCAAGAGTTAGTCTACAGGTGTCTATGCAAAAGTTGATCAGCATAACTTATTCAATATGACGGGTTATTTTTTCATGATATTATTGCTAATGATTCTTAGTAAATAATTTAATGATGAATAAACTTAAATCTTGGATCAATCAATTTTCTTTTTTTGAATATATTGGTTTATTGACATTTGTGACGATAATTTCGAATTACTTTTTAGATCAGCCCTTAATAAAGATCGGCGTATTCTTTGGTTATTGCGTAGTGGGTTTCATGATAACCGTATTAAAGTTATCTTTTAACTATAAAAAATTCATTGAAATGACGAAGAGATAGAAATGAATAAAACAATTAGACGACTTATGTTGTTTGCCAGCTTAGTTTGTCTGTATGGGATGGCTTTTTTGATTTATATCAATACTTCTACAGGCCTGGTTTTATTCGGTGTCATACCTGAATTTTTTGTATATTTAATTTTTACTTATTTTATTTCGAGTATTTTGATTGAAATAATGACTGGGGAAGAGCCTTTTAAAAATGTAAAAGTAGCATTAAAAAAAGCATCGATACTCTTGGTGGTTTTCTTATTATATGCTGTGACTTATTGGTTGTTTTATAAATATATTATTGTCGCTAATCATTTAGAAAATACATTGCTTGGAGAGCATAGCTACCTTGTTTTTATTTTCCTCATGGTTTTTTTTGGTATCAGATTTAGCAAAAAACTCTATCTAAAATAATTCAATCATACGACACTAAATCGTGTCGCATGGGCAGTATATAAAGCACACACAGAGGTGAAACAATAAAAATATTGTCAAATTTCTATAGCTTAATCTAGTTAAAATCAAACATTTCTAATGATTCAACATATGGAAGTATGAGATGTTGTTGCTCAAGCAGAAGTTGCTTCAATTGCACTGTTATTGCTTCAGGGAATAGATAGATTAATTCAAGTTGTTTAAATAATGCGTTGATTTTGTTGTGATCGAATTGGGCTGTTTTTACGAAAAATAATAAACTTGCACCTAAGCCAAGGTATTCAAGGGCAAATTCTCGTTCTAAGTACTGCACCAGTGCGAAACATTCAAATGGGTTTAAGTCACAACTGAAGTAGCCATTGATTTGTGCTGCAAATTTTTCGCAGTCACGACTTTGTTTAGGAACTAATTTAACTTCTACTGTTTCAGCTAAAATAGCTTCTGGATGTTGGTTAATCTGAACAAGTGCTGCAAAATCATCATCGGTATAATTTAATTTTCCGCTGAGTTGAGAGAGCGTGATTTGGTTGTCTATGTGTAATAACTGCTGTCTATGATGTTGTAGGGTATATGGTGCAATGTTCTCCCACACAGCATCATCCTCTTCGATTATTTCAGAAGGATCAAAATAGAGTTGATCTTGGTTTGCTGCATGCATAGAAGTGTAATGACACTGTGCAATATCTTCTAAGAGTAAGAGAATACTATGCTGTGGGTGTTGCTGTTTTAAGTTTACATAGTCATCGAGTAAACTTTGCCAAGATAGGATCTGTTGAATGGTGGCATAGCAGATGAGTTGCTGCGCTTGGTCATCAATCAAGGCATTATTTTTTTCTGTTAGATAGAGTTTGGTCATCGGTATTGGTTTAATAGTTACGTGATTGTTTAGATATAAGCATAGATTAAAAGTGTCATAGTGGACGTATTTTTTTATTTAAAATAGATTGTTACGTCGCATGCCAAAGGCATAGAGTGTCATATGAAATGCTTAAAACTATTGTAATATTACTTCACTTATTTTACATCCATAGTCACGTTACGTTGAGAGCTAAGTTTAATTTATTACATATTCTTATGAATGTTGACCAAAGTATATAGTTGGATTCTGTTTCTGTGTCATGAAAATAACAGTATTTGTGATACATAACACAAATAAAAGGCCTTGAAGGGTTATTTTATATTAGGTGTTTTAACGATATACAGTTAGTATGTTGGGCATTTAATGAACTTTAGCCTCAAAAGTTACTGGTTGAGAAATGGCATATACACGTTGTTCAGTAGGGTGTTTGCTAAGATCAGTGGGGCTTGAGTGACTTAAAACAGTGGGCGATATAGTCAAGCTTTAAAATTATATAAAACAACGGGTAGGTTATCGACGATGTTTATTACAACTCAAACACCACAAGATGCACAATTATTAGAAATTATGTCTATTTTGCAAAAAGCCAGCCAAATGTTGCTGGATGAATATAGACACTATTGTGCGGGGAAAGCGTTTGAAGTCGAGAGTAAATATGATCAATCACCTGTGACTCAGGCTGATTTAAAAGTTAATCAATTCATATTGCAGCAGCTTGCATTATTTAGCCCAGATATTCCTGTTTTGTCTGAAGAAAATGATCACTCAGATCGACAGCAGTGGGAAAGTTGTTGGATGTTAGATCCACTGGATGGGACTAAAGAATTTTTACATCGTCGTGATGAGTTTACGATCAATTTAAGTTTGATTCAAAATCATCAAACAGTATTCTCTGCGATCGCTGTACCCTGTGAGCAGCTTGTTTATTTGGGATATTTAACTGAATTACCCTATCGCTATTCTTTTGAAACACAGCATTGGGAACGTTATTGTAAATATAAAGATAATGAAGAAGATGCTGTACAAATTGGTCTAAGTCATCGCAGTAAAAATCCAAAGTATCAACAGTATATTGAGTATATTGAGCAAGAAATACCAGTAATACGTCGTGAAGCGGGTAGTGCTTATAAGTTTTGTATGATGCTTGAGGGCGAGATTGATATTTATCCGCGTTTTCACCCGACTTCAGAGTGGGATACCAGCGCAGGTCAAGGCTTACTCGAAAGTATTGGTGGAGGTTTAGTGAGTTTGAGCGCAGTCCCTTTTACTTATAACCAACGCAGCACAGTGTTGAATGAAGGTTTTATCGCTTTTCGCAATGAAAATAACCAAAAAATTGCTTTAGATGCCTTACAGAGTGTATTGGTACAAAGTGAATAATAATGATTTGCTCTAAAGTTTCAGCCTAGACGGCTATGTTTGGGCAAGAGAACAAAAAAAGCGTAACCGTCATCGGTTACGCTTTTTTACTTTTTCATTCAATGAAAGACTGTTTCTAGTGCTTTTAAGCCCACTTTAGGATCAAGTAGGCCATTATAAATATCTGGAATATCACGCTCGACCTCAAAGAAATGATAAATCGCAGTCATTGCACTACGTACTGAGTATTCAACAGTGAAGACAACATCATCTTCAAGTTCAACAAACTGCCCTAAAAATGCAAAGTTATTAGAAGCATGTGGAATCACTTGTGGGCGATCACCTGGTTTACGGCAGGCAAACAATGCAGATGCATAAGGCATCATTGCTGTTGTAACTTGAGTTGTTGCCAAGACATGCTGCAAAAGGTCATCAAAGCCAAGCTGTTTGATTAATTCAGTGAGAATTTCTGTTCCTGTCGCTTGAGACATGGGTTTTTTGATGTAATCACCCAACTGATCAATTTGGAAGCCATATCCCCAAAGTGTATAGGTGTTTTTAGGTAAATCAGCGAAGTGTGGCTGTGCAGGAACAACGATTGAGAGGTGCCAACCAGATTGATACCAAGTCATTAATGCACCGGTACCCGGTTGATTACCAGTGTATTCGATGATGCGTTTTAACAGTACATCATCTTGCATACTTAAGGTGAATGACTCCCATTTATGTTCATCGATATTGCCATAAAAGCTCATCGGTCGACCAAAGTCTGGTGCTTTATCTGCAATGGTTTGCCAGAAAGACCATCCATGATCAATACGATCACGAATCAATTCAGGCACATCGTTATTTCCAGCATAGCGTGAATCTGCTGTGATGGAACCTAAGGTAAACAATGCAATGTCATTATGACTGAGCTCAATATAATCTTCACCCGTAGCTTGTGTAACATGAAGTCGTGTTGCGCGGCGTTGTTGTGTGTCAGGGTGGGTTTCAAAGTCGGCATCACTGACATAATGACCAAAGCGGACATCAACACCTTGCTCAGTCAACCAGCGCTGCAAAGGGACGATCATGGAGTCATATTGGTTGTATTTAGTGCGCTTAACACCAGCTAGCGTATGGATGCGAGGCAATTCTTGGATAAATCTCAAGAAGTAGCGGCGCAGTTCGATTGCACTATGCCACTGTTGAAAAGCAAAAGTTGTACGCCACATCCGCCAGAAGTTGGTCTGGAAGAAACTTTCATCAAAGAATTCATCAATACGACGGCTGCCAATTTTATCTTCTTTACTGGCTAAGAGCCTTAACATTTGTGCGCGATGTAGAGTATTTAACCCCAATTTTGCTGCATCTTGAATATTGTGTTCAGCATCTATTAACCGCGCTTGTGCATGCGTTTTAATGCGTTGATTAAACTGGTGGCATTCTTCTCGTACTGAAATATTTGGATCTTCTAGTGAGGGGATGCTTGAAAATAAATCCCATAAACATAAATAGGTTTCATCGGTTAACATGCGTCCACCTCGTGTTACCCAAGCATGTTCGGCGCTTGGACTGTGACCACCATCCATCGCACCTCCAGAAATGTCTAGTTCTTCTAAAATATGAATATTTTGTGCGGGAACTTTAGCATCTCGAATTGCAAAAGCAGCTGCAGCCATACCCGCAATCCCACCACCAACAATCCAAAGATGTGTGTCTTGTGCATTATGGGTTTTGACTTTTATGTTTCGCATTTTAAACCTCTCGTTGCTTACTTTTAATATATATGATTAAAACCTTAAAAATAGTATGTCTTTTTTTGTGGTAAAAATATATGAAATTAATAGATTAATTTTAATGATAAGCGTTCAAAGATTCAGCTTGCTTTGAGGACTTTATGGTGACAATGACGTGATCTGTTGCTTAAGTTAACACATTGTTAAAGTGGGGAGAGTATGTCAAAGTGCTTAAAATGATTGATGAATTGAGGATGTATCGTGCTGAAGTTGTTGCCACAGTCGATGCTTGATGGCATAGATTTATTGCCTGATCTTGCTACACCCGTGACTTTATTTACACGACACTCTTTACGTGAAATGGTTTCTGGACAGGGTTTGGCAGGTTATGATCTGCAATTAACCGAACAAGGTCGTGATTTAGCACAATCGTGGGGTGCTCACTTGGTTGAATGCAGCCAGCGTGAATTACAGTACTGTATTTCAAGCCCAATTCAACGCTGCCGTGATACTGCCAGCTTGATGATTCAAGGTGCTCAAATCGCAGGACAAGCGCAATCCATGGCGATTGATATCGTCTCACAAGGACTTTTGGTTGAACCTGGTAGTTTTGTGGTTGATATTCAGCAAGCTGCACCATATTTTCGCCGTGAAGGGGCTTTGGGCTTTATCAATAGTTTTATCAATCATCGTCTACCTGGAATGAAGCATCCCATTGATGGGGTGTTAGATGTGCTTGAACTGATCTTTAATACACATCCTGAGCAACAGGCGGGTTTGAGTTTGGCTGTCAGCCACGACACGATTATTGCAGCTTTAGTTGCGGTGATTTCAAGACAACAGCAGATTGCCCCAGAAGATTGGCCAGAGATGATGGAAGGCCTATTTGTTTGGTTTGAAGGGGATCGCTTTTTGAGTAGTTGTATTCATTGGATTTGGCGTGGTAAACAACACCACTGTTGTATTGAGGATTTACAACAACAGATTTTATGATATTTTTATTGTACAAAAAACAAAAAGCCCATAAGGGCTTTTGTTCTTTTAACGCAACTTAGTTAGAAGCTAAAGCTTTAACTTGTGCATTTAAACGGCTCTTATGACGAGCAGCTTTGTTTTTATGGATGATACCTTTATCAGCCATACGGTCGATTACTGGAACTGCTTTTTTGTAAGCATCAGTAGCGACAGCATAATCACCAGAAGTGATTGCAGCGATAGTACGTTTGATGTAGGTACGAACCATAGAACGCAAGCTTGCGTTGTGTTTGCGTGCTTTAACGTTTTGACGAGCACGTTTTTTAGCTTGAGCAGAGTTTGCCACTCGTGCACTCCTTGAAATAGATTGGTCTGGGCGGGCTGAAATTGCAACTGAAGCCAATTTCAGAAGAATTGTCACCAGCCCGTAAACAAGTGCCATATTTTGATTAAACAATGCGTCGAAGTCAAGTCTTGATATGCTTTGACTTTGTTTTAATGATAGAAATAAATTAATGAATCCAATATTTTTGACTAAACTTTCTAAGGATCGTATAAAAAATGACAAATTTTATTCCCCATGCTGTTGTGATCGGAGCCACAGGTTTAGTGGGTAAGCATTTGATTGCAGAACTTAATCAGATGAAAAGCTGTGAAAAAATTACAGCCATTGTTCGACGTTTTAACCAAGATCTTGTGCAATACGACAAAGTGCAACAGATTGTGTGCGAAGATTTCACTCAATTGCATTTTGAGCAAGTAGAGACGTGTAGTCATGCTTTTAGTTGTTTGGGAACAACGATTAAAAAGGCGGGGAGTAAGACTGCGTTTTACCAAAGTGACTATAGCGTCAATGCTCATTTTGCCAGTTTATTTGTAAATACTGCGGTACATTATCTGCTGGTGAGTGCGATGGCTGCCGATGCGCATTCTGTATTTTATTACAACCGAGTGAAGGGCGAGCTTGAAAACTATATTCGGCAATTGGGATTGGCCAAAGTCTCGATTGTTCAGCCATCACTTTTGTTGGGTGAACGTCAGGAGCAACGTTGGGCGGAGCAGGCAGCACAGCGCTTATTTACACAGTTTGCAAAGATACTGCCGCAAAAGTTTGCTTATCGTCCCGTAACAGCAGAGCAAGTGGCTCAAACCTTAACTGGGGCAGCCGAAAGGCAAATAGAAAAATTTGTAATTTATGATAATTTAGCTGTGCAAAACAATTTTCAAGGATAAATAACATGCAAACAGCAGCATTCGTAACTTGTGACTTACTTGATGACCATCCAGAGTTGGATATACAAGTGCTCACCCCATCTTTAGATGGTAAGTTTTTTCATAGCTTTGGTGCACGTAAAAGTTTTGCTGGACAAATCGTGACGGTGAAATGTTTTGAAGATAATTCACGTGTCAAAGAACTGTTAGCAACTGATGGTACGGGTAAGGTGCTGGTTGTTGATGGTGGTGGTTCGATGCGATGTGCATTGATGGGAGATATGATTGCTGAGTCAGCAGTGAAAAATCACTGGAATGGTGTTGTAATTTATGGCTGTGTGCGTGATGTTGATGCGATTGCTGAGCTTGATCTTGGTGTACATGCATTGGCTGCAATACCACGTAAAAGTAATCGACAGGGCATTGGCGAAGTTGGTGTGAGTCTATATTTTGGGGGTGTAGCTTTTCATAATGATGATTATCTATATGCAGATAATAATGGCATTGTGGTTGCTCAGGAAAAATTAGTCGATTGTTAAACTGTCAATGTGTGCAGTCAAAAACTTAATAAGAACCGAAATAAGGTAACAACATGGTGAATCATCATATTAAAGTAACCCAAGCCCTACTTTCATCACTTGCAGAAGGTGGCCGGGGAATTAACGGCACTGCATTTCCTATGCAGCCAGTTCAGCCTCTTAAACTCTATGAATTTGAAGGTTCGCCATTTTGTCGCCGTGTTCGAGAGGTGATGACACTGTTGAATCTTGACTATGAGGTCTACCCATGCCCTAAAGGTGGAGAGAAATATCGTAGTGTGGTCAAGCAATTGGGTGGGAAAATGCAGTTTCCATTCTTTGTCGATGAAAATACAGGTGATCATCTATATGAGTCACAAAAAATTATTCAACACTTATTTAAACATTATAGTGCATCAGGACAAACGCCTAAGGCCTATCGTTATTATCCAAAGTTACCCTATGCTGCATTTGCAGGAACCTTAATTAATGGTGCGCGTGGTGTGTGGATTAATAAGGCAATTCAACAGCGTCCAGCACCTGAAAAAATATTAGAACTATGGGGCTTTGAAGCTAGTCCATTTACTCGCGTCGTTCGAGCAGTATTAACCGAACTTGAATTGCCTTTTATTTTTCATAATGTCGCAAAAGAGCGTTGGCAAGATTTAGGTCCAGCAAAACTACGTCTAAAACCAGGCCCATATCAAGCGATCAAAGCAGGTAAACGTGCGCAACTGATTGATGTCATGGCTCGTCATTCTAAAGATATTCAAGTACCGTATTTGGTTGATCCAAACACTGATGTTGCTTTGTTTGAGTCTGCTGATATTGTACGTTATTTACAGAAGCAATATGGTACAGCACAGTAACTTCTAAGGGGGTATAGCACCCTCTAAGTATATTTTAGCCCAATAAAAAACCCCATCAGCAACATATGCAGATGGGGTTAATTAATTTTTAAATACTGAACCTAGTCGAGTATTTAATATATGTTTATTGAGTGATCGTTTGACCTACATAACCTTTGATGAAGGTTAAGTATGCAGATGATTTACTGCCATCAGCGCCAAGTACTGGGCGAGCAATTTCCCCTTTATCAGTACTCAGTTTTAAATCAATTTCTTTTGCATTGTGAAATGAGTTAAGGAAGCTCACAGGTACAACGATTGAATTGCTTGAAACTTTGTTTTGAGCTTCTGTACGGTATTGAGTTGCTTGAATAGTTGAATATTCGTAAGGTTGGCCATCAATAATAAAATTGAATTTCTTAATATCATACTGTTCAGGGTTATTGATTTCAGCCGTAATTTTAAATCCGTTACGCTTTTCATCATTCCAACGCATTGCGATTTCTGGGCAGATTTCATCAGCTGCACAGATAAGAGGACCTTTAGTTACAACACGTTCAGGGTAAGACCCTGCACAAGCAGAGAGTAAAAGAGCAAGTGCTGAAGTCAGTGCAAGTTGGATTTTCATATTTTACCTATGTTTTAGGATTGTTTTTAACAAGTATAAATGGATTTAACTTAAAATACTTAAGCTCATTAGAGAAATAACGAGCCTTCGCGTATTTTTCGATTATCACTCATTATGCGTGTGAATTGGAATATCCCAAAGCAGTATGATTAAAGCATGGCCGGAATCATAATAATACTGATTAAAAGAGCAAATAAAATCCATTTATAAATATAGTAAAGTCGCTTGTTCTCGGCTTTGATTTCACGACCTTTGGCATGCACGGCATAACCATATTTAAAGATTTTATTGATTGCTCCTGTTTTATCATTTTCATCATTAGGAGAGCTTGCTCCAGACATCACATTACGACCAAACCAGTAGTTAAATGACTGTGCCCATTTCCATTTCATTGGGCGTTCAATATCACAAAACAGAATAATACGTGTTTGATCGGTATTGTTATGTGCCCAATGCACATAAGTCTCATCAAATAGTGTTGCTTCGCCATCGCGCCAAGAATAACGTTGTTGATCGACTTCAATAAAGCATTCGTCATGATTTGGAGTGCTTAAACCTAGATGATAACGAATCGAGCCTGCATAAGGATCTCGATGTTTGCCTAAATAGCTTCCAGAGGGCAATTCAGCAAACATTGCCGCTTTTACGCTAGGAATTTTTTCAAGCAAAGCAACTGTTTGTGGACAAAGTTGTCGAGCTGAGGGGTGAGTGTCTTGATACCATTTTAAGTAAAAACGTTTCCAACCACGCTTAAAGAAAGTATTAAAACCTGCATCATTATTACTTTCTGCTGCTTTAATCTGATCTTGTAGTTGGAGTGCTTCATCACGAATCAGCTGCCAATTATCCTGTAGCGCTTGAAGCTCAGGAAACTCTTTAGGATCAAAAAAAGGATCGGGTGGCAAACGTGAAAACCCTGTCATGAACATATTCACAGGACCTAAAAAGGTCGAGTGATCAAAAAATTGACGTGAGAGTTTTAGCCGTTCTTTGCCACGAAAATGGGCATAGAAAAGACTGATGAAAAACACGGATAAAATGATGACCACATACATAATTATTTATAGTCAGACAATAAAAAAAGCCAATTCTAACCTAGGCCTAAGTTAAATAGACTTGGCCAATGTTAATATATTGTAAAAAAGTATTTGTATTTCACATTCTTGTCATATCATTGTCTGCTGCATTCAATAATAACTGTTGAAATAATGTGCATTGAAATATTAAAAGCTGGACTGTCTTATAAAACCTGTTATAACTGAAAATAAAGCGTAATAAAAAAGGGGGATTCGATGAAGACCACAGTGAAGTATATTGTTTTAAAGAGTAAAGATTATCAGTTAGGCACTCCCTTATTTGAAGAAGAGCTCGATAGTGATGCGGATTATTTTGATCGTATACCGAGTGTGATTCGCTTTCAGCAACATGATTTTCAAGTTAAGTCGAAAGAGTTACAGCGCAAACAAATTTTTAATGAGTTTGAGGAATCACAATCTATTGTGGTTAAAGTTATTGCATTAACTTAAGAGATTTAGATGAAAAACTGAAAAGAAAACAGTGCTTAATACGCCCTGTTTTCTTTTTTGTGTAATACTCAGTATTCTGAATTTATCTTGCAAATGGCCATCTCAAATGTCTTCGGTGTTTTTGACAGAACGGCAAACTACACTTGCTACAACACAAACCGACTATCCCGAATGGCATTTAAATCGACAAAAATATGCACTTTGGTATTTAGAGTTAGAACAAGCGGACTGTATTGCCTATTGTCAGCAGCTTAGTCAACATTTTTCTGATCTGATTATTCAGCCAATGCAAAGGCAATATCATATTACGATCTTTGTATGTGGTTTTTTACAAGATCAATGCATATATAAAGATGATTTTAGTCACGCACAATTTTTACAGCAATCTGCATTAGTCAAACAATTAAAATTAGGCATGATCCAACTCAATACGGGCAAGGTTCGTAGCTTTCAATCTTCTTTAATGATTGAGATTCATGACCCTGAGCAGGTATTTGTGCAGTTAAGAGATCAAATGGGGAGCTGTGCTGATGAAATTCGTGAGCAGATTTATATACCGCATTTAACTTTGGGAATTTATAATAATAGCTACGATTATTCGCAGGTTATGGCAAGAATCAATGCATTAGAACAGCAATCCTTTGTTCTCAACTTCAAACAATGTCATTTTGGCTATTATCAAGCGCAAAGCTTACAAGGTCCGCTTCATGCGGTATATACACTTAATTTGGATTAATCATGTTGCAATTTGTCTTGGGTGGTGCGCGTTCAGGGAAAAGCCGTTACGCACAAAAAATTGCTGAGCAACTCAGTAAGCCTGTAGTTTATATCGCAACAGCACAAGCACTTGATGAAGAGATGCAACAACGAATTGTACATCATCAACAGCAGCGCCCAGCAGAATGGCAGCTTATTGAGTCCCCGCTATATTTGGCTGATAATTTGGCTAAGATTGATCAACAAGGTCAAGTCATTTTGGTGGATTGTCTGACCTTATGGATGAGTAATCTGTTGCTTGATTCTGATCCTAATATGCAAAGTATGCAGTGTGAAAAGCTTTTATCAACTTTAATTCAGCTTAATTCAGATGTGATTTTAGTCAGCAATGAGACAGGCCTAGGTGTCGTGCCTATGGGTCAATTAAGCCGTCAATTTATTGATGAATCTGGGCGTCTACATCAACAAATTGCTCAATTGGCAGATACAGTAACATTTTGTGTTGCAGGTTTGCCTATGCGTTTAAAAGGAGAATAAATCCGATGCAATGGTATCAGCAATCATGTGCGAAGCCGAGTCAAAAAAGCCGAGAGGCAGCAGAACAGCGCCAGCAACAACTGACCAAACCCACTGGCTCCTTAGCAGATTTAGAACAAGTCGCGATCAGTTTAGCTGCATTACAAGACACGCCACGGCCTCAATTGGATCGACCATGGATTTGTATCTATGCTGCTGATCATGGGGTGATGGCTGAAAATATTTCAGCATATCCTCAAGTGGTAACGCGACAAATGTTGCAAAACTTCATGACGGGTGGTGCTTGTATTAGTGTGATTTCACGTGAATACGATGCGCATCTCGATGTCATTGACTGTGGTACGGTGGGTGAACCCTATCATGTCGATGGTGTGCTTCAAGCACAGGTGTGTGCAGGAACAGCTAATTTTGCAGAAACTCAAGCAATGTCAGAGGCGCAATGCTTAGCTGCACTCGAGATTGGCAAACATAATGTTGAAAGTGCTCATGCTGCAAAAGCTTCAATTTATATTGCCGGTGAAATGGGGATTGGCAATACCTGTTCAGCTTCGGCATTGGCATGTTTGGTACTGGATCTGGATGCCAAAGTGGTTACTGGGGTTGGTACGGGCTTAGATCAGGCACAGTTGCAACATAAAGTTACAGTGATTGAACGTGCGCTAGAACGACATCGACCTAGTTTGGCAGATCGTGGTATTGGTGCTTTATGTGCAGTTGGTGGCTTGGAAATTGCAGCGATGGTCGGTGCTTATATTCGCTGTGCCCAGCTCGGTTTGGCTATTTTGGTCGATGGTTTTATTAGTACTGCCGCAGCTTTACTGGCATGTCAAATTAATCCAAACGTGCGTGAGTGGATGTTGTTTGGACACCAGTCTGCTGAACGTGGTCATGTTTTATTACTTGAGCATTTACATGCCAATCCATTGTTAAAACTCAATATGCGATTGGGTGAAGGCAGTGGTGCGGGTGCTGCACTGGGTTTGATTCGTTTAGCATGTCGCTTACATAATGAAATGGCCACGTTTGCTGAAGCCGCAGTTATTGGTGAGAAATTGCAAGGTTAAACGGATATGCTGCAGATTGATGTGTTAAGACATGGTGAAAGTGAGTTGTCCGGTGTGCTGCGAGGTTCTCTAGATGATGCTTTAACGGCGCAAGGTTGGGAACAAATGCAACAGGGCATTGCTCAGATGCTGGATGAAAATATGATCCATGTAAAACAAGCACCGTGGCAAGCGATTTGGACTTCGCCTTTACAGCGCTGCGCAAAATTTGCCATGGATCTTTCTCAACGCTTTCATTTGCCTATACATCATTGTACTGGACTACAAGAAATGCATTTCGGTGATTGGGAGGGGCAATCAACAGCATGGTTATATCAGCACTATCCCGAGCAGTTGGCTGAATTTTGGCAGCATCCAACACGATTTACCCCGCCACAGGCAGAGCCGCTACAGCAATTTCAACATAGAGTGTTAAAGGCTTTGAATCAAATTGTGCTACAAATGCAGCATTTGCAATTACAGCATATTTTGATCGTGAGCCATGGTGGGGTGATTAAGTTGCTAAAGTGTTTGGCTTTACAACAGCACTTGGATTTAATCTTGACTCAATCGGCAGAGCTTGGTCAGTTACAGCATTTTTACGTGGATACACTCAAGCAACAGCACTTCACTTTTCGCCATGCTGAGTCAGCGGTGCTACTTGATTTTTAAATAAGGAATAGCGCCGTGACGGCTTTTTTAATTGCATTACAGTTTCTAACGATTATTCCAATTCAACTCAGTGCAATGCCAAGCGCAGCTCAACAACACCAATCATTGCTTTATTATCCTATTGTCGGGGCATTGATTGGTGCACTGCTTTATGCTGTCTCCTTATTATTGTCTGGATTGCCAACAGTAATGTTGGCTAGCTTGCTTTTGGTGCTGTGGGTGGTGTTAACAGGAGGCTTACACTTAGATGGGTTGGCCGACAGTGCCGATGCCTGGGTGGGTGGTTTTGGTGATTCGGCGCGTACCTTGGCGATTATGAAAGATCCAAACTGTGGACCTATAGGCGTATTAAGTTTGCTGTTACAAGGGCTGATGAAATGGTCTGCGCTATATGTTTTATTGCAGCACGGGCTCAGTTCTGCACTGATCCTCTTTCCGATCTTAGGGCGTTTATCGGCTTTAATCTTACTGAGCACAACACCCTATGTGCGTAGTCAAGGCATTGCACAAGCATTGGCGGTAAAGTCACCTTCGGCTCTATTTCGTTTAAGTTGGTACTTGGTGACCATTATGAGTTTGTCCGTGGCAGGGTGTTGGTCATTACCTGGTTTATTCAGCATTATTATGCTGTTGCTCAGTATTTTTGTTTTGAGACAGATCTATATACGCCGTGTGGGTGGAATCACAGGGGATTTATTGGGTGCGAGTATCGAGCTTACTGAAACTGTCGTGCTCTGGAGTTTATTACTGGCTTATTTGGCTTAATATTCATACATATCAATAAAAGCATACAGATACCTTTCCACAGTATCTGTGGTGATGAGTAAAATACGTACATCTACGTGATTTATAAATTGAAAAGTTACTCAATTAACCCGATATAGAACGGTATGGAACTCAAGGGCTCATCGTATTTGCAGCACATCGAAATTGCACTTACGACAAAGCGTATCACTTCGCGTATGATCAGTGAATTGACAAAATATAAAGTTAAGACTATTTGGCTCAACAAAGAGGGCAATATATGAATATCGCAGCAAATCCAACAACGGACGCAAATCAAACAATTTTTTTAAAAGATTATCAAAAACCAGCCTATCTTGTGGATTCGGTGGAACTCGATATTCAAGTCTATGCAGATCATAGTCAGGTCAACAGTGTATTAAAGATGCAGCGTCAGGCACCTGGTGATTTGATTTTACTTGGACGTGATTTAGAGCTGCGCAGTATTCGAGTAAATGGTCAGTTGCTTGGGGAAGCTGATTATCGTCTAGATACAGAACAACTGGTAATTTTAGCTGCTCCAGATCAAGCACTTGTCGAAATTGAAGTGCTGATTCACCCTGAAAGCAATACCATGCTAGAAGGTCTATATCAGGCTGGAGGCGATTTGTTTGTCACACAAAATGAGCCTGAAGGTTTTCGAAAAATAACGTTCTATCCAGATCGCCCAGATGTGTTATCAACTTTTACAACACGTGTTGAAGCAGATAAAAAATATCCAGTACTTTTGGCCAACGGAAACCTAATAGAAAAGGGTGATGTAGGTGAGCAACGTCACTATGCAATCTGGCAAGATCCAACTAAAAAGCCAAGCTATTTATTCGCTTGTGTGATTGGTGACTTGGACGTGCTGCGCGATCAATACACCACTTCTGAAGGGCGTGAAGTTGCTTTGGAAATTTATGCGATTTCTAAAGATATTCCAAAGTGCCACATTGCTATGCAAGCATTAAAGCACTCAATGCGTTGGGATGAAGAGCATTATGGGCGTCCATACGATCTTGATAACTATATGATCGTTGCAGTGAGCCAATTCAACATGGGGGCGATGGAAAACAAAGGCCTTAATATTTTTAACACTTCATGTGTATTGGCAGATGAAGAATTTACCACTGACGCTGCGATTATGCGTGTGCAATCGGTGATTGCGCATGAGTATTTTCATAACTGGACGGGTAACCGTATTACATGCCGTGATTGGTTCCAACTCTGTTTAAAAGAAGGTTTGACGGTATTTCGTGATCAGTCCTTCTCGGAAGATCTCCAGTCTGCTGCTGTCCAACGGATTGACGATGTCGCCGTGTTAAAAGCACATCAATTCCCTGAAGATGCAGGTCCTTTATCACATCCACCACGCCCAGATCATTTTATTGAGATTAATAACTTCTACACAGCAACGGTTTACGAAAAAGGTGCGGAAATTAACCGCATGATGGCGACCTTGTTGGGTAAAGAAAAATTCCGCCTTGGAACAGATGAGTACTTCCGTCGTCATGATGGACAAGCAGTCACTGTGGAGGATTGGATTGCAGCACTTACAGCAGGTTCTGGAGTAGATTTATCTGCCTTTTTATTGTGGTATAACCAGCCTGGTACACCAAAACTACACGTGCAGGGTCAATATGATGCCGCTGCACAAAGCTATCGCTTAAGCTTCAAACAAAGTTTAAAAGCCAACGCGAAGTATCCAGATTTAAAAGCCTTACCGATCCCTGTGGCTTTGGCGATGTTCGATGCGCAAACAGGAGAGCAATTGACTCTAAACTGTGATGCTCTGGTTGAAAATCAGGTTAAAGATGCGGTTTATCTATTTGATCAAGATCAGGTCACCATTGAGTTTTATGGTGTCAAACAACAACCGGTGTTGTCTTTGCTTCGTAACTTCTCTGCACCAGTTAATTTAGAATTTGATTATTCGGATACTGAGCTTGCACAATTACTGCAATTTGAAAGTAATGGGTTTAACCAATGGCAAGCGACTCAAACCCTGTTAGAGCGTATTTTATTGGATGACCATCCAGCACAGATCTATCTTGATGCAATTAAAACTACACTTCCAGCGATCGTAGAGCGTGATCCACTTTTAGCATCGCGACTTTTCGATGTGCCGAGTGAAAGTTACTTGGCAAGTCGTATTGATCATGATTACCAACCTGAGGTGGTACGTGAAAAACGTGAACAGCTATTACAAGCCTTGGCTCAGACTTTGGCGGGCTGGGCGAAGTCATGTTATGTGTCACTTGATCCTGCTGCACAAACTGATTTTTCTCAGGCAATGGGTGTGCGTGCATTAAAAAACATTATGCTGAGCTTGTTGGCACGCCAAGGCGATGCAGATGTGTTTACAATGGCACATCAACAATATATCAGCACAGGCAATATGACTGAGCGTTTAGGTGCTTTACGTATCTTACATTGGTATAACGCACCGCAAGCTGAAGCAGCATTGCAGGATTTTTATCAGCGTTATAAAGATGAAGCTTTATCTTTAGATCAGTGGTTTAGCTTACAAGCTGCACACCCGCAAGTGACAGCTGAGAAGATTGCGTATTTAACATCACATCCTGACTATGACTTGGGTACACCCAACCGTTTCCGTGCAGTAATTGGGGGGTTAAATGCTAATCCTGTGAATGCTTGGAGTTTTGGTGTAGCAAATATTGTAGAACTCTCTGTGTACTTGGATGAGAAAAATCCTATCGTCGGTTCAAGGATTTTACAGTTATTGTCACGTTGGTACACATTGGCTGAGCCAAAGCGTAGCGAAGTTCAACAGGTCTTAGTGCAATTGCAGAGTCAATTTAAGTCAAAAAATATGATTGAAACAATTAATAGTATGTTGCAGGTTTAATTGAGCTTGTAATCTCTTAAAAAAATAGCTGCACTTAGGGCAGCTATTTTTTTTGATGATAGGCTCAAAGAGCGGTTGGAGCTTTGAGTTCTTCTTCATCCTCATCATCAGCTGTGTCCATACCTAACTCTTTAAGCTTTCGGGTTAATGTATTACGTCCCCAACCTAAAAGCTCAGCAGCATGTCGTTTGCGTCCACGCGTTTGTGCGAGGGCGGCTTGAATAAGCGTACGTTCAAACATAGGAATAGCAACTTCAAGAATTTTCATCTCACCGTTTTTAAGCTTCTGCTCAGCCCATTGCTCAAGCAGTTTATCCCATTGCTCAGGTAAAACTGTTTCAGTACTTGTGGCTTGGTCTGCTTTAGGGATTGGAATTTGTTTGAGTTCATTTGGAAGGTCTTCAGGATAAACCTCGCGACTAGTCGTCATGACTGTTAGCCAACGACATGTGTTTTCCAGCTGACGCACGTTACCCGGCCATGGCAGTTGCTTCATATATTCTTGAGTTTCTTGACGTAAGATTTTCGGACTTACATCTAGCTCTTTACCTGCACGTGCCAAGAAGTGTTGCGCTAACATTGGAATATCTTCAGCACGATTGACCAGTTTAGGAATATGAATACGAATGACATTTAAACGGTGAAATAAGTCTTCACGGAAGCGTCCTGCTTGTACTTGTTTTTCAAGATCTTGATGAGTTGCAGCGACAATACGTACATCAACCCGCACAGGAATATGTCCACCAACACGGTAAAATTCACCATCTGCCAATACACGTAGTAATCGTGTTTGGGTTTCAAAGGGCATATCGCCTATTTCATCGAGAAAGAGTGTACCGCCATTGGCTTGTTCAAAACGGCCTTGACGTTGGGTATTAGCGCCTGTGAAAGCCCCTTTTTCATGACCAAATAATTCAGTCTCAATTAAGTCCTTGGGGATCGCTGCCATATTGAGCGCGATAAAAGGTTTATTGCTGCGTGGTGAATGGCGATGTAGTGCATGTGCGACCAGTTCTTTACCTGTACCTGATTCACCATTAATCAATACTGTAATATGGGACTGTGAAAGTCGGCCAATGGCACGAAAAACTTCCTGCATGGCAGGGGATTCACCAATAATCTCAGTAGTTTGAATTGGTGTGGCTTTGGCTGACTCTTGTTGTTGTAATTTGTTGATGTGCATGATGGCACGATTTACCAAGGCCAAAGCTTCATCGATATCAAAAGGTTTAGGCAGATATTCAAAAGCCCCTGTTTGATAACTAGACACAGCTGACTCTAAATCAGAATGTGCAGTCATAATAATCACAGGCAAATCTGGATGACTATTTTTGACTTTACTTAAAAAACTGAGACCATCGATGCCTGGCATACGGATATCAGTCAAAATTACATCTGGGGTAAATTGATTGAGTTGTTCTAAAGCGGATTGAGCCTCTTCAAAACTTGAGACATCAAACCCTTCTTCTTTAAATGTTTTTTCTAAGACCCAGCGCATTGCCCGATCATCATCAATAATCCAAATTTTATTTTGCAGCATGATTGGACTCCCAAGGTAAATAAAGACTAAATGTGGTTTTTCCTGGTATGGATTGACAAGCAATCATTCCACTGTGTTGATGCATAATATTTTGCGCAATACTCAGTCCTAAACCTGTGCCATTGGCACGTCCTGAGACCAGTGGATAGAAAATTGCTTCGAGTAATTCTTCTGGAATCCCAGGTCCGTTATCTTCGATATCAATACGAATCGTGGACTTGTGTAATACGCCATTTATCGTGACTAAACGTTGAATTCGTGTTCTAAGACACAAGGAAGGAGAGTGATCTTGATAAAACGCTTTATTTTCCGTCATGGCTTGTACAGCATTGACGCTAATGTTGAGCATGACCTGAATTAACTGATCTCGATCCGCATTAATTTCGGGTAGAGAGAGATCGTAGTCACGTGTGATTTTAATTCGATTTTTTGTTTGATTGACAATAAGAGCACGAACACGTTCAAGCGGTTCATGTAAGTTAACTTCGCTATAGCTTGGTAGTTGGCGTGAACCAAGCATGGTATCTGCTAAATTTCTGAGACGATCAACTTCACTAATAATGACATCGGTAAATTCATTATATTGAGGGTCGGCCAAACTTCGAGCAAGAAGCTGCGTAGCACCGCGAATACCGCCTAGTGGGTTTTTAATTTCGTGGGCTACACCTCGGATCAGTTGTCGTGTCACTTGGTGCTGTTGAGACAAACTCTCTTCTTTGGCAATTTTTAACATGCGATCAATTGGAGTAAGCTCAATTAAGAGCAGAGGAGCTTGCTGTATCGAGGATTGTAATTGCGACACAGAGTAGTCGACATGTACATCTTTAAAGTTAACACTCAAGATCGCTTCACGTCGTGTATAACTCTGTCCTTTATTTAAAGTATTGAGTAAGGCTTCATGCGTTTTAAAGTGATCATTAGAGCGATGTAAAATATTGAGTACAGGTTGCCCTTTGGCGCGTAATGAGCTTAGGTCAAACAATGCCTCACAAGCAGAGTTGAGATAGTAAATATTAAGGTTGTGATCAACCAATAAGATCGCAGTGACCAAATTGTCTACAAGTAGCTGATAGTCAATGGTTGAGTTTGAAGGCATTAACCAAATAATCCTGTATTAAAAAGGCGCAATATTGCTGTTGTTGTGCGCAAATATCACCGAAGTGGGGCAATTTAGCTTGTGCGTCTGCAATGTGTAGCAAGATGTGCGCCAACTTAAATCTAAATTGGATGAATGGGAGAGCACAAGCAGTTAACATGATGTGTTTTACAGACATTGGAGTAAATATAGCGGATGTAAGCAGTCCTGTAATTTATTTTTGTTCCAAATTGGTGCTAAAACAGCAATGCATTAAAAAATAGTCACAAAATAGTGCATATTGCAAAGAGTGTGGATTCCACCTGTTTTTATGAGCAGAAACATCATACAATACCACGCATTCTAGTGGAGCACAGATTCATGAAATCCCCCAAAGTCGGTTTTGTATCTTTAGGTTGTCCTAAGGCATTGGTCGATTCTGAACGTATTTTAACCCAATTGAAAACTGAGGGTTATGAGGTCGCATCGAATTATGATGGTGCGGATTTGGTTGTTGTTAATACCTGTGGTTTTATTGAATCTGCAGTACAAGAATCATTAGACGCGATTGGCGAGGCCATGAATGAAAATGGTCGCGTTATTGTCACCGGATGTCTCGGTAAAGACGAAGACAAAATTCGTGAAATGCATCCGAATGTTTTAAAGGTAACAGGCGCAGCCGCGTATCAAGATGTGATGGAAGCAGTACATCAATATGTACCCGCCCCAGCTAAACATAACCCATTTGTTGATTTAGTCCCAGAACAGGGGATTCGATTGACACCAAAACACTATGCCTATTTGAAAATTTCAGAAGGTTGTAATCACCGTTGTACGTTCTGCATTATCCCAAGTATGCGTGGTGATCTTGTTTCGCGCCCAGTTGGCTCAGTATTGAGTGAAGCAAAGGCATTGAAAAATGCGGGTGTGAAGGAAGTTTTGGTGATTTCTCAAGATACTTCAGCTTATGGTGTAGACACCAAGTACAAGCTGGATTTCTGGGATGGCCAACCAGTAAAAACTAAATTTTTTGATATGTGTGAGGCTTTAGGCCAGTTAGGCATATGGGTGCGTCTGCACTATGTCTATCCGTACCCGCATGTCGATGCAGTCATTGATCTTATGGCACAGTCTAAAATTTTGCCGTATTTGGATATTCCTTTTCAGCACGCCAGTCCAAAAATTCTAAAATTAATGAAGCGACCAGCACACAGCGAAAACACCCTAGAGCGTATCAAAACGTGGCGTGAAAAATGTCCACAATTGGTTATTCGTTCAACTTTTGTGGTGGGTTTCCCTGGAGAAACTGAAGAAGATTTCGAAATACTCTTAGATTGGTTGCGTGAGGCGCAGTTGGATCGTGTCGGCTGTTTTACCTATTCTCCTGTAGAAGGTGCGACTGCAAATGACTTACCTGATCATGTGCCAGAAGACATTAAACAAGAGCGTTATGAACGCTTTATGCAAGTTCAGCAAGAAATTTCCGCTGCTAAATTAAAGCAACGAATCGGTCAAGTGATGACGGTATTGGTTGATGGTTTAGAGGAAGAGTTCCCAGTTGCTGTGGCACGCTCTTATGCGGATGCTCCAGAAATTGATGGTAATGTTTTTGTAGAAGATATTGATAAGTCGACCATCAAAGCAGGTGATTTACTTGAAGTTGAAATTACCGATGCAGATGAATACGATTTATTTGCAAAATTAATCCAAATAAAATCAGCTTAAGCTAGGACTGAACAGGTTTTAGTGGCGTTTATCAACATATTTGCGGAGTTAGACAGATGTCAGATTCGAAAAATCCACGTTATTCTAGAATTTTATTAAAATTATCAGGTGAAGCGCTTGCTGGTAATAAGGATATGGGGATTGATGCTCAGGTACTCGATCAGATGTCTTTATCGATCGCACACATGGTTGGTTTAGGTGTGCAAGTAGGTATCGTGGTGGGCGGCGGTAACTTATACCGTGGTAGCCAATTGCAAAAAGATGGTTTGGTTGGCCGTGTAACCGGTGACCAAATGGGTATGTTGGCAACAGTGATGAATGGCTTAGCTTTACGTGATGCTTTGGTACGTCGCAACATCAAAACTCGTTTGATGTCTGCTTTACCGATTGGCACAGTGGTTGAGTCTTATTCTAGCCGTGATGCAATTCGTCATTTGTCTCAAGGCGAAGTCTGTGTATTTGTGGCCGGTACAGGTAACCCATTCTTTACCACGGATACAGCTGCATGTTTACGCGGGATTGAGATTGAAGCCAACCTTATTTTGAAAGCAACGAAAGTTGATGGTGTCTACAATAAAGATCCAAGTAAATATGATGATGCAGTTAAATATGATCAATTAAGCTTTGACCAAGTCTTGGATGAGAAACTGGGTGTGATGGATTTGACAGCAATTTGTTTATGTCGTGACCATAACGTACCTTTACAAGTTTTTGATATGAACAAGTCTGGTGCATTGCTTTCTGTTGTCATGGGCGAAAAAGAAGGGACCTTGGTGACAAATTCGTGACCTAAGGTTCAAAGCACTTTATACTGCAACTTTTAAGTTTTTAATTTTAAATAAATAGTAAGGAAGATCATATGATTAACGATCTTAAAAAAGACAGTGAATCCCGTATGCAGAAGACTTTAGAGTCTTTAGAACAGGGCTTTGCTAAAGTACGCACAGGCCGTGCACACCCATCAATTTTAAATGGGGTCATGGTTCCTTACTATGGTTCTGATGTACCGTTAAACCAAGTTGCTAACGTAGGTATTGAAGATTCTCGTACTCTAATCGTACAACCGTTTGAACGTACAATGGTTTCTGCGATTGATAAAGCGATTCGTGAAAGTGATTTGGGTTTAAATCCAATTACTGCTGATTCTATCCGTGTACCTTTACCAGCATTAACCGAAGAAACACGTCGTGATATGCAAAAAGTTGCACGTACTGAAGCTGAAAATGCCAAAGTTGCAATCCGTAATATTCGCCGTGATGTATTGGGTGATTTTAAATCATTGCTCAAAGACAAAGAAATTTCTGAAGATGAAGAGCGTCGTGCGAGTGAAGATGTTCAGAAAATTACAGATAAATATGTTGCTGAAGTTGATAAGCGTTTAGCAGCCAAAGAAGCTGAATTAATGAAGGTCTAAATTTGCATGTCTAATGACAACGCAACAGCACCTCGACATGTTGCCATCATTATGGATGGCAACAATCGTTTTGCCAAAAAAAATCAACTCGATAAAGGTGATGGGCATAGAGAAGGTAAAAACGTTCTCGATCCTATTGTTGAGTACTGCCGTGAAATAAACATCAAAGCGCTTACCGTTTTTGCCTTCTCAAGTGAAAACTGGAATCGTCCACAGCAAGAAGTCGATTTGCTCATGCATCTTTTGGATGAGACGATTCGTGAACAAATTCCTCGTATGGAAAAGTTCCAAATTGCTTTGAGGTTTATTGGTGATCGAAGTCGATTGTCAGCAGATTTGTGTGCACTAATGCAGGATGCTGAACAACAGACTGCTCATAATACGGCTATGACGCTGACTATTGCAGTGAGTTATGGCGGTATGTGGGATATTGCGCAAGCTGCGCAAAAAATTGCAGTCGAAGTGAAGGAACAACAACTCCAACCGGAGCAAATCGACAGTGATTTGTTCTCACGCTACGTGAGCTTAGGGGATTTGCCAGCAGTGGATTTATTGATCCGTACTGGTGGAGACTATCGTTTGTCAAATTTTCTTTTATGGCAAGCGGCTTATGCTGAACTGTATTTTACCCAGACGTTATGGCCAGAATTTACCACAACTGAATTCAGTCATGCTATTAATGTGTTTATGGGGCGAGAGCGGCGTTTTGGTAAGACTTCAGAACAAATTCAATATGAGAAAATAGAGAAACAATAATGTTAGAGCGGATAATCACCGCATTGGTATTAGTTGCGGTTGTACTCAGTTGTATGTTTGCAACGACTTCAGAATATCCAATGTACGTGCTCATGATCATTGCATCTGGCATTGCCGGTTACGAATGGTCAAAATTGATGCCACATCAAAACACTGATGTGAGTAAGTCTAAGGCGATGCTATTTGGGCTATTTACAGCTTTATTTTCAACTTTAGCTTTGTATTTAGGTGATTTAGCGCTGTTGCTATGGGCAGCATCAATTTTAACTTGGTTAATCAGTATCAATTGGGTGAAGTCATATCCAGAATATGATGGCTGGTACAATGCCAGTTTGAATATTATTGGTGTGGTACTTATCAGTGCAGCGGTAACCGCAATTTTTGATGTATGGCAGAGCTCACCATGGTGGCTGATGTATTTGTTCCTTTTAGTTTGGGGAGCAGATAGTGGAGCTTACTTTGTGGGTCGAAAAATGGGCAAGAATAAGCTTGCACCAAAAGTCAGCCCAAACAAATCTATTGAAGGTTTGCTCGGTGGTGTGGTGACAGTGATGATCGTTATTATTGCTGTGCAATTTAGCTTTCTAAAAGTGACACTGCTACAACATATTTTATTTTTCATCTTATCAACCATTACTGTATTTAGTTCTGTGTTAGGTGATTTATTTGAGTCTATGATTAAACGCCGCGCGGGAATCAAAGATTCAGGTCGTATCTTACCAGGACACGGTGGGGTCTTAGACCGTATCGACTCGCTACTTGCTGCAGCACCTGTTTTTGCAGCAGGTTTAGTTGTTTTAAAACTTATTGGTGTAGATCTTTAAATGACACAAGCAGTTTGTATTCTTGGCGTGACTGGGTCTATCGGACAAAGTACGCTCAAAGTTTTGGCTAAACACCCAGAACATTATTCGATCTATGCACTCAGCGGTTATAGCCGTATGGCTGAATTAGCGATGATTTGTCGAGAGCACCGTCCTAAAGTGGTGGTGGTCCCCGCAGAAAAAGTTGCAGAGTTAAGCGAATATTTTAATGAATATCAACTGAAAAATATTGAGATTCTGACTGATACCACAGGTTTAGAACAGATTGCAGCGCATCCTGATGTCGATATCGTTATGGCTGCAATTGTTGGTGCTGCAGGCTTACTACCGACCTTGGCCGCAATTAAAGCAGGCAAACGTGTACTCTTAGCCAATAAAGAGGCATTGGTGATGTCTGGAGAATTGATGATGCAGGCTGCACATCAATCGAAAGCTTTGCTACTCCCTGTAGATTCTGAACATAATGCGATTTTTCAATGTCTACCTGCTAACTATATGCAGCTGGATAAACAGGGTGAGCCGATACTGGGTGTATCACAGATTTTATTGACCGCATCAGGTGGCCCTTTTTTAACAACAAGTTTAGAGCAATTAGAACAAGTTACACCTGCACAGGCATGCAAACACCCAAATTGGTCAATGGGCCAAAAAATTTCGGTTGACTCCGCTACTTTGATGAATAAGGGCTTGGAGCTGATTGAGGCTTGTCATTTATTTTCAATAAAAGAACATTTTGTTACAGTTGTTGTGCACCCTCAGAGTATTATTCACTCAATGGTTCAATATGTGGATGGTTCTACATTGGCTCAAATGGGGAACCCTGATATGTGTACACCAATTGCACATGCGTTAGCTTGGCCTGAACGCATCGCAACAAATGTTGCACCTTTAGATGTCTTTGTACATGCTCAGCTTAACTTTCAAGCACCTGATCTGGTGCGTTTCCCTGCATTGAAACTCGCACGCCAAGCGATGCAAGCAGGTGGTATTATGCCTGCGGTACTCAATGCAGCTAACGAAGTCGCAGTTGCTGCATTTTTAAAACAACAGCTTAGTTTTTTAAAAATTGCACAAACAGTTGAACACACCTTAAATCAAGTCCAAAATGTTGCTGCAGAATCCATCGATTTGATTTTGCATACTGATGAACTTGCGCGCGACGTTGCTGCGCAATATATCCGTCGACTGGGAAGCTGAACATGAATGTCCTTTTTATTATTGCGGCAGCAATATTTTTATTAGGTCCTCTTATCGCAATACATGAATTTGGACACTATTGGGTTGCACGTAAGCTCGGTGTCAAAGTCTTGGTATATTCAATTGGTTTTGGCCCGACAGTATTAAAATGGACATCAAAAAAATCAGGGATTCAGTACCAGTTATCCGCATTACCTTTAGGTGGTTATGTCAAAATGCTCGATGAGCGTGAAGGGAATGTCAGTGAGGCTGAAAGTCATTTGGCTTTTAATCGACAGTCCCCTTGGAAACGGATTGCAATCGTCGCTGCTGGTCCACTGATTAACTTGATTTTTGCTGTATTGTTATTTTGGATTCTCTTTTTACCAGAACAGACTCAGCTCAATACGCGTGTGGGTAAAGTATTAGACAATACACCTGCCGCAACTCAACTCCAAGTGGGCGACAAAATTACTGCAATTGATGGTAAGACCACAGAAACTTGGGAAAAACTTAATTATGCATTGGTTGATCGTGTTGGTGAAACAGGTCAAATTAATGTGCAATTTAGCCGTGGTGATGAAACAAAGAATGTCGCATTACCAATTCACGAATTTATTAAAGATCAAAGCCAATCACCGATGGAAGTGCTTGGCTTTTTACCTTATCGACCACCTGTACCCGCAGTCGTAAGTGAATTAAATCAAGATGGTGCTGCCATTCGTCAAGGTATGCATGTGGGTGATCAAATCGTTGCAATTGATGGCGTCACCATGAAAGACAGTTTTGATGTAGTTCATTTGGTTCAACATTCACCAGAGAAAATGTTGAATATTGATGTACTGCGTAAAGGGCAGGTAGTAAAGCTACAAGTTATGCCCCAAGGGCATCGTGATGATATGGGGCAAGTCAAAGGCATGCTCGGTATTAAAATGCAGCAGGCAAAAGTGACGATCCCTGCTGAATATAAGCAAACAATTCAATATAATCCGGCAGAGGCTTTAGTAATTGCTGTAGAAAAAACTGGTCAACTTTCTACTATGATTCTAAACTCTATGGTAAAAATGGTACGAGGGATGATTGGCCTAGAAAACTTATCTGGCCCAATTACCATTGCTAAAGTTGCAGGTCAAAGTGCTGAAATGGGGTGGCAAACTTTTATTTCGTTTATGGCACTGATGAGTGTGAGCTTAGGAATTTTGAATTTACTCCCGATTCCAATGTTGGATGGTGGACATTTGGTTTATTACATCATAGAGGCGATACGGGGTAAGCCTGTATCTGAAAATATACAAATTATTGGACTCAAAATTGGTATGGTACTGCTCGGAAGTATGATGCTTCTTGCAATATTTAACGATTTTATGCGTTTATAATGTAATTGTTGGAAAATTAACTTTTTTGGAAAAAAACAGGCATGCAGCACTCATATTTATTTATGCCATTGGCACTCGTTAGTGCGATGGCTGCAGTACAACAAGTATATGCAGCGGATGATTTTATCGCACGTGATATTCGTGTTGACGGTTTAGTACGTTTAACTCCGAAAAATGTTTTAACCATGATCCCAATTAATAGTGGGGATCGCGTGTCAGATCCAGCAATTGCGGATGCAATTCGTGCGCTTTATGCAACGAATTTGTTTGATGACATCAAAGCGCGTGATGAAAATGGTGTACTCGTTTTTGATGTTGTTGAACGACCAATCATTTCTAAAATTAACTTTAAAGGCAACAAGCTGATTCCTAAAGAAGCTCTTCAAGAAGGCTTAAAGAAAATGGGCTTGGCGGAAGGCGAAGTGCTGAAAAAATCAGCGCTACAGACTTTGGAAACTGAGTTGGAGCAGCAATATGCACAACAAGGTCGTTATGATGCCAAAATTAAAGTAGAAACAGCTGCACGTCCAAATAACCGTGTTGAGCTTGATATCAACTTCCAAGAAGGTAAGGCTGCTAAAGTTTTCGATATTAACATCATCGGCAATACTGTATTTAAAGACGATGAAATTAAGCAAGCCTTTGCTTTAAAAGAAAGTGGTTGGGCTTCGATTGTTACGCGTAATGACCGCTATGCACGTGAAAAAATGGCAGCCAGTATGGAAGCTTTACGTGCACTGTATTTAAACAAAGGCTATATTAATTTTGAAATTAATAGTTCAAACCTAAATATCAGTGAAGACAAGAAAAATATCTTTATTGAAGTTTCTGTCAACGAAGGCGAGCAATTTAAGTTTGGCCAAACCAAATTTTTAGGTGATGCGCTATATAAGATTGACGAATTAAAAGCGCTTCAAGTGTATAAAGATGGCGACATTTACTCTCAAGAGCGCGTAAATGCTGTTAAACAGTTATTGTCACGCAAGTATGGTAACGCGGGTTATTATTATGCTGATATTAACGTTGTGCCTGAGATTGTTCCAGAAACGCACACTGTAAACCTTAATTATTATATTAATCCAGGTCAACAAGTCACTGTACGACGTATTAACTTTACAGGGAATACCAAGACAGCTGATGAAGTATTGCGTCGTGAAATGCGTCAAATGGAAGGTGCATTGGCAAGTAATGAGAAAATTGACCTTTCTCGCGTGCGTTTAGAACGTACAGGTTTCTTTAAAACTGTAGATATTCAACCTGTACGTGTACCGAGTGCGCCTGATCAAGTTGACTTAAATATCAATGTTGAAGAACAACACTCAGGAACCAGTACCTTGGCTGTAGGTTTCTCGCAAAGTGGTGGTGTGACCTTCCAAGCAGGTTTAAGTCAAACGAACTTCTTTGGTACAGGTAACCGTGTAGCGATCGATTTGTCACGTTCAGAAACTCAAGATTACTATAACTTAAGTGTTACCGACCCATACTTCACCATTGATGGTGTGAGCCGAGGTTATAACGCGTACTATCGTAAAACAAAGCTCAATAGTAACTATAACGTTAACAACTATGTAACAGACAGTTTGGGTGGGGGTCTAAGTTTTGGTTATCCAATCGATGAAAACCAAAATATTAGTGCCGGTTTAAATATTGATAATACCAAGGTCACTACGGGTCAATATGTATCGACCTACGTACGTGATTATTTACTACGTAACGGTGGTAGTGTGAAAGGGCAAGGTTCTCAGTGTCCTACAGGCTCAACTGAGCAAGGTGATGGACAATGTCTTGTTAACGGTAGTTCAGGTAAAACGCCAGAGTATGTTGCTAGAGTTCCATTTGATAACCAGTTCCAAGGTGAGTTCCTGACTTATAACTTAAACCTAGGCTGGTCGTATAACACCTTGAACCGTCCAATTTTCCCAACCAGCGGTACTTTGCATCGTGTTAATGGTGAAATTGCCTTACCTGGTAGTGATGTTGAATATCAAAAACTGACCTATGAAGCACAAACTTACTTCTCACTCGGTAAGGACTTTGTCCTTCGTGGTTATGGTAAGTTGGGCTATGGTAACGATTTACCGTTTTATAAAAACTTCTATGCTGGTGGTTTTGGTTCTGTGCGTGGTTTTGACAACAGCACACTTGGTCCTAAGTACCCAGGTGTTGTCTATGATGCTACTGGCACTGTAGATTGGAACCCAGAGGAAGTAGGTGGTAATGCCTTGATCCAATTTGGTACAGAGCTTGCTTTACCAATTCCATTTAAAGGGGATTGGGCGCGTCAAGTTCGTCCTGTAATTTTTGCCGAAGGTGCACAAGTGTTTGACACTCAATGTGATGTGCCACGCGGAAATATTAACTTTGGTGATGGAAGAGTTGTTGACGCTCGCCAATACTGTAAAGATAACAATGAGTTAGACTTTGGTAATATGCGTTATAGCGTGGGTGTAGGCTTCACTTGGATTACCATGATTGGGCCATTGTCGCTGAGTTATGCATTCCCATTGAACGATAAAGATGGTGATAAAACCAAAGCAGTGCAATTTGAAATCGGTCGTACATTCTAACGACCGTTTCTGCTCTTCAATATTTAAAGTAGTAAATGTTTAAAAGGTATAAAACATGAAAAAAATGAATCTTCTGGTTCTCGGTTTAGGTATGGCGGTATCTGGTTTAGCTAATGCAGCTGGCTATGGTGTAGTTGATTTAGAAAAAGTTGTTTCTCAAAGCCAATATCTGAAACAACAAAATGCAAGCTTAGAGCAATCAGTTAAACCACAAACTGCAAAACTTGAGCAAATTAATAAAGAGCTTGAAGCTCTACGTCAAAAAGCTCAAGCACAAGGTGCTAATAAAGATCAATTGGCTGCTCAATATCAAGCGAAAGTAACCGAGTTCCAAACGATTCAGCAAGGTGTACAGGCTAAAGTCCAGTCAGCGATCCAAAGCACGAATCAAACTTTTGAAACACGTGTAAAGCAAGTTGCTGAACAATTGCGTCAAGAAAATAGTTTAGATTTGGTTGTGAACAAAAATGCTGTTCTATCTTATGACCCAAAATTTGATTTAACTGATAAAATGACTCAAAAGGTTAATGCAATCAAATAATCAATGAAGTCAAACTGTTATTCATTAAATGAGCTTGCTCAAATCGTCAATGGTCACACCATTGGCGATGGCAATGTTCAAGTCAGTGGGCTTGCAAGTCTTGAGTACGCTCAGGCGCAGCAAATTTCTTTTGTGAATGGTGAAAAGTATTTAGACAAAGCCATTCAGTCAAAAGCAGGTGCCTTAATTGTCACTGCCACACTTAAAGACCAATTAGTACATCATCAGCAATTTATTGTGGTGGATAATCCATATTTAGCGTTTGCACAATTGACGCATCACTTCGAGCGTAAATTTAAGCTCCGTGGTATTGAGCACACAGCACAAATTGCTGATTCAGCCATTATTGCAGACAATGTTTATATTGGGCATTTCGTAGTCATTGGTGAGCACTGTGTGATTGGTGAGAATACTGTCATTCAGTCACATGTGCGTTTAGATGATGCTGTTGAAATTGGTCAAGATAGTTTAATTGAATCGCATGTGTTCATTACTGCTGCTGCAAAGTTGGGTGATCGAGTGCGAATTCATGCAAATACCGTGATTGGTGGGGAGGGCTTTGGTTTTGCCCCTTATCAAGGTCAATGGCATCGTATTGCACAATTGGGCTCTGTTCGTATTGGTAATAACGTTCGAATTGGTTCAAATTGTAGTATTGATCGTGGTGCACTAGAAGACACCATTATTGAAGATGGTGTGATTCTTGATAACCTTGTGCAAATCGCACATAACGTTAAAGTTGGTGCAAATACAGCAATGGCTGCAAAATGTGGTGTTGCAGGTAGTACGACGATTGGCAAAAATTGTATCTTTGCAGGTGCTGTTGGCGTAGTTGGGCACATAAATATCTGTGATAACGTGACAATTACAGGTATGTCAATGGTCACAAAAAATATTTTACAGCCAGGTAGTTATTCATCAGGTACTGCGATGTCAGAAACAGCACAATGGAAAAAAACTGTAGTGCGTCTTAGACAATTAGCAGATGTGCCATTGACCAAGATGGTCAAACAACTTGATCATATGCAGGCTCGAATTGAGTCCCTTGAAACTAATTTTAAGTTGCGTAAATAACTATGACTGAGTCTAAAACATTGCCGTTTACGGTTCCTGAATTGCCAATGAATGTTCAAACTATTCGTTCATATCTACCACATCGTTATCCATTTTTATTGGTTGATCGTGTTACCGATGTGACTGAAAATGGGATCGTTGGTTATAAAAATATCACGATTAACGAAGAGTTTATGCAGGGCCATTTCCCTGGTTACCCAATTATGCCTGGCGTATTAATTGTTGAGGCTATGGCACAGATTTCAGGTGTTTTAGGTTTTATTATGAACAATGAAACACCACAGCCTGGTTCATTGTTTTTATTTGCTGGTGCAGAAAAAGTCCGCTTTAAAAAACAAGTCGTACCAGGCGATCAATTGGTGCTAAAATCTGAACTTCTTATGCAAAAGCGCGGTATTTATAAATATTTATGTACTGCTAGCGTAGATGACAAGATTGCAGCAACAGCTGAAATTATCATTTCTCATCAGAAATTAGAGCAGGTATGAGTAATAACGAATTAATCCACACGACCGCAATTATCGATCCAACCGCTCAGATTGCTTCTGATGTAAGTATTGGTCCATACACAATAATTGGACCAAATGTCAGTATTGGTGCAGGTACTAAAATTTTCTCTCATGTTGTGATTGCCAAAAATACCTGGATTGGCGAGCATAATGAGATTTATCAATTTGCGAGTATTGGTGAAGATTGCCAAGATCTTAAATATCAAGGCGAGGAAACTTGGCTTGAAATTGGCGATTATAACCAAATTCGTGAGCACTGTAGTTTGCACCGTGGTACTGTTCAAGATCAATCTTTGACAAAAATTGGCAATCATAATTTACTGATGGTAAATACGCATATTGCCCATGACTGTGTTATAGGCAATCACAATATTTTTGCCAATAATGTTGGGGTTGCTGGACATGTCCATACCGGTGATTATGTTGTGGTCGGTGGAAATTCTGGTATACATCAATTTTGCAAAGTCGATTCATATAGCATGATTGGTGCGGCATCTTTAATTCTGAAAGATGTAGCTGCATATACAATGGTTTCTGGTAACCCTGCGCGTACATTCGGTTTAAATGTAGAAGGTATGCGACGTAAAGGTTGGTCTAAGGAAACAATTCAAGGGCTTAGAGAATGCTTTAAACTGATCTTTAAATCAGGTTTAACCACTGAAGAAGCCGTTGCCCAAATTCAAGCTGAAATTTTACCTCAGGTTGAACAAGCACAACTTTTACTTGATTCATTGTTACAGTCAAAACGCGGCGTAGTCCGTTAAGATTCAACTGTGCATGTCATTAAGTTGATGCAAATGATATTAAAAAAAGCATAATCTCTTGAGGTTATGCTTTTTTTTGATCTATGAATTCAGCGTATCGATAAAACTATTTAAGAAGAGGGCTCATTCATCAGCACGTTTTCAAATTGTTCACGTAATTCTTTTTTCAGCATTTTTCCTGTCCCATTGAGCGGAATACTCTCTACAAAAATCACTTTATCTGGAATTTGCCATTTCGCAACCTTATCTGCATAGTATTTAAGAATTTCGATTTCTGTTAATTGGCTTTCAGGATGTCTCACTGCAATGAGGACTGGGCGTTCATCCCATTTTGGATGTTTTGCAGCAATAACAGCAGCCATACTGATATCATGATTAAAATCGAGTGCAATATTCTCAAGTTCAACAGAGGAAATCCATTCACCTCCAGATTTAATTAAATCTTTGGCGCGGTCACTGATTCTGAGGTAACCATCTGCATCTAGCGTTGCAATATCACCTGTATCGAACCACCCATCACTGGTCAGTGCTGATTGATCTTTACCAAAATAGGCATCAATAATCCAATGTCCTTTGATTTGTAAATTACCAGTTTGTTCTCCGTCTGCTTTGATGGTGTCAGTACCTTGTTCTTGGTCACATAATCTTAAGCTGACACCAAAAGGTGGGCGGCCTTGCGACAGACGTACTTTAACTTGTTCAGCATCAGAAAGTTGTAAGTGTTTTGCTTTAAGCTGAGCAGCCGTGCCCAGTGGACTGGTTTCTGTCATACCCCAAGCATGGATAGTATCGCAGTCATACACGTCTTTAAATGTGTTGATCATTGAAGCAGGACAGGCTGAGCCACCCACGACATTGCGTTTCATGCTGCTGAGTTGACTGCCAAGTTTCTTCGCTGCAGTGAGTAAACCTTGCCAAATAGTGGGCACACCTAAGGCAATACTGACTTGATATTGGTCAATTAAATTGACCAGACTGGTACCATCAAGTCCAGGTCCTGGTAGAACTAAGGTACTTCCAACCATAGCGGCTGCATAGGGTGTTCCCCAAGCATTTACATGGAACATCGGCACCACAGGCATCATGACATCTTTTGCAGATAGGCCCATCGAATCGGGTAGAGCAATCGCCATGCTATGTAGTGTTGTAGATCGGTGGCTGTATAAGGCACCTTTAGGATTACCTGTCGTACCCGAGGTATAACACAAGGAGCTGGCAGTAGTTTCATCAAAGATTGGCCAGACAAAGTCAGCATTTTGTTCAGCAATTAATGCATCATAAAATTTCACTTCAGGTAATGCTTGAGCAACATCAGCATCGTGAGCACTTAAGCAGATAAAATGCTCTACAAGTGGAATATGTGCTTTAACAGCAACGATAAGAGGTAAGAATGTTTTATCAAATAAAATGACGCGATCTTTTGCATCATTGATAATAAAAATAAGTTGCTCTGGAAATAAGCGTGGATTAATTGTATGGCAAATCATTTCATTGCCAGAAATCGCATACCAAGCTTCAAGGTGACGATGATTATTCCATGCAATAGTTGCAACACAGTCTTGCGCTTGAATACCCATTTGATTGAGTGCTTGCGCAAAACGTTTTGCATTGTCTGAAATCTGCAACCAAGTCGTATGTGTCATGGTTAAGTCTGTATTTTTAGAAATAACAGCTGTGTCACCATGATACTGTGCTGCATGCTCAATTAGACTACTGATGAGTAGCGGTTGAAACATCATACGTCCTTGCATAATTTATCCTTGTTGTAGTTGATGGTCTTAATAAAGTTTCTCGTAATTTAAAGCAATATAGCCTAAAAATCGCTAAAGGAACACTTTAACTATTAACTCAGCAGTTGCATAAATTTTTTTTATTTAAATCACGCTATATTTCACTTTTAAATTGGATATTCACTATTTAAAAAGAAAAACCGATTTGTAAGTTTAATTAAAATAAAAAAATTGTAAAAAGCGCTCTGTGTGGCTTGCACTATTTAGTAGTTGTGTTAAAAAGTAACTAGACGTTATTAGTTCGTCATTATTGTTTCACAAAGCACATGATTTGCTTTGCTGTATTTCGTGAGGAAAAGGAGTGACTCTACATGTTCCGTAAGCTTAGAAAACTGTTTTGCCTACATACTTATGAGTATGAAATCGGAAGAAATAATCAACTGATTAAAGAATGCCGTAAGTGTGGAGTGTTGCATCAGTAGTTGAAGTCTATAACAGCACCTAGTTCTAGGTTTATTTACAATATTTAAATAAATTAAAATATAGGTGCTAGATTTTCTGGTAGAGATTTACTTTAGTTTTAACTTAAACATTCTTTTTTGCGCTTGAGTTTTACAAACAAAGCGATTTACATTAATTTATTTTACTCATTTCAATCCTATAAAAATCCTTATCTAATCTTACTGTGCTAACAGTATAATCATTCGCAGTCTATTTCGAAGATTTTAAGTGAACCAATATGGCAAAGGATTTTAAGGCCCTAACGTATATTGTTGATGAGAACTTGGCTGATACTTTACATTGGCTTAGTCTACATCAAGATTGCTTTGATGCTTTTCATTATGATGTCTTAAGTGAAGAGTTGAGCGTCGAACATGCCAACGGTGTAGATATTATACGGGTTGGACATTATCTAAATGCTGAGTATGGTATTTTATTAACTTCTTGATCTGTAGCTTGGATATAGATCCTTATACTGCCAATACAGGCAAGAAAAAGCCCGAATATATCGGGCTTTTGTTTTTCTTGGCTTGTTTAAACCGCCATTGCATCAACTGACAATTGTGCAGCAGTTGCTTTGGCCTTTTCTGCAACCAATCCAAGTTTATTAAACAATTGCTTATCTTTACCTTCACCTGCATTGGGGGTGGTGAGGAGTTTTTCGCCAGAGAATAAAGAGTTAGCACCAGCCATAAATGCAAGTGCTTGATCAGAATCAGTTAATGATTCACGTCCTGCAGAAAGACGGATATAACTATGTGGCATAATAATACGTGCTACAGCAATGGTGCGAATCCATTCAATGACATCAAGTTTTTCCACATCTGCAAGTGGTGTACCTTCAATCGGTACTAACATATTAATCGGCACTGATTCTGGATGAATAGGTAAAGTTGCAAGCTCAAGTAATAGCCCGATACGATCTTCACGTGTTTCACCCAGTCCGACAATACCACCACTACATACTTTCATACCCGCTTGACGTACATGGTCTAGCGTATCGAGGCGATCATCAAAAGTTCGTGTACTAATGATATGAGAGTAATATTCACGTGAGGTATCAAGGTTGTGATTATAATAATCTAAACCAGCATCTTTAAGACGTTCAGCTTGAGACTGATTGAGCATGCCAAGAGTCATACAGGTTTCTAGGCCTAGTGCTTTTACTTCACTAACCATTTCAAGAACATAAGGCATGTCTCGTTCGTGTGGGTTACGCCATGCAGCTCCCATACAAAAACGTGAAGAGCCAGAAGCAAGAGCTTCTTTAGCTTCTTGAATAACCTTATCTACAGCAATACGTTTTTCTGCTTCTAATTTTGAGTCATAACGAGCAGATTGAGAGCAGTATTTACAATCTTCAGGGCATTTACCTGTTTTGATTGAAAGCAGTGTACTGACCTGGATCGTGTTTGCATCAAAATGTTCACGATGCACACTTTGGGCTTTGAAAACCAGATCTAAAAACGGTTGCTCATAGAGTGCTTGTATTTCATCACGAGTCCAATCATTGCGTACTTGCATGTTTTATCCATTATATTTAAAACTAAAAACTCCCTTGATCATACATGAATTATGCCAAGTGAAAAGGGTAAAAAATTTCAAAATTAGACCTTGATTAGATTTTTGATTTTTAATCGATCAGCTGTTGCGATTGTGCCTTTAATTTTTCTGTTTGTTCTTGTAAAGCCCAGTCTATATGGACTTGCACAATAGGATCGTGTAGTACATGAGCTTGCTTGAGTGCGAGAACAATGTCTTCAGAATACGGTGCATTACCTAAACCGATGGCGATATTGCGCATAAAACTGCTATATCCAGTACGACGGATCGGGCTTCCTTCGGTCCGTGATAAAAATGTTTGCTCATCCCATTGCCAAAGTTCAAGTAAAGATGCCTGATCGAGTCCATGCCTTGGATGGAAGTCTTCTATTGGAGTGATCTGTGCATAGCGATTCCAAGGGCAAATTAACTGACAATCATCACAGCCAAAAATACGATTGCCAATACCACGGCGATGCTCAATCGGAATAATACCTTTATATTCAATAGTTAAATAAGCAATACATTTACGAGCATCAAGCATATACGGCTCAACAATGGCTTGAGTTGGGCAGATATCGATACAGGCTTGGCAGGTGCCACAGTGCTTGCTCGCTGGGGAATCAAAAGGTAGTAAAAGAGAAGTGAATAATTCACCTAAAACAAAAAAGGAGCCAGATTTTTTGTTGATCAATAAGGTATGTTTACCTGTCCAGCCCATACCTGCATTTTCAGCCAATGCTTTTTCAAATATTGGTGCAGAATCTGCAAAAGGACGCGATTCAAATTCACCCACTTTGTCTCGTATTTTACTTGCTAAGGTTTTTAAACGGCCACGCATTACTTTGTGGTAATCACGACCGCGGGCATACCGTGCAATAATCGCATGATTGGGTGCATGCGGAACGATACGAGGAGCGGGGCGCTCAACAAGATAGTCCATACGCACACAAATAATGCTTTTTGTCCCAGGTACTAATAATGTGGGATCAGCACGTTTATCTAGGTTTTCCTCCAGATAACTCATATCACCATGGTAGCCACGCTCTAAGTAGGTTTTAAAACGTGCAAGCTCTGCTTGAGTATCTGGTTGTGCAATTACACAATCAGAAAATCCTAATGCCCGCGCTTGCTCCTTAATCCAAATTTTTAGTTGTTCTGGATCAAGCGGTTCATGTGCTGCAATTTGTGATGATGGGGAGGAGAGCATAAAAAGTGATGGGATAGTCTATCATGGCGCAGCGCGCAGTTTAGCACAGTCAGCTAAACGCATAAATCTCAGTAAAGTGTTTAAGCAATGAATCCAGTTTTAAGTCAAACTTATTGTTTTTTTTGCTGTTGTTTTACCAGTAGGTAATTGGGCATGGCCATTTTGGCTTTTTCACGCAATTTCATCTTAATATAAAATACCAGTGCAAAGCAGGTCGTTGCGATGGTTAAGAATAAACTATTCATATAACTTACCAGTGAGCTGATATAGCCAATCGTGGTTAAGCGATTCATCATCTTCACCACTTGTGGGCTACTTTCAATTCCTGTGATCGCCCAACTGCATAAATGCTCACAGTTATTCATAATTAAATGGTAGTTGTTTTCATGCATGCGGGTGCGCATTCGCTTTACAACGATACGACCTTTGTATTTAGGTTGGTGATAAGAGCGTATAGTGATTGCTCTTTGATTGGCAAATTTTTCTAATGATGTAATTTCAATTGGTTTTTTCTTAAAAAAATGAGCAAGACCAGAATAATGAATGACACGACCTTTACCTGCGTAAATGCCATGATGACTATAACCAAAACTTTTCACAATCAAGTGTGCACCGAGAGGATACTTCTTTACTGTTTTTTCCATAGTGGCTTTAATCCAATACTATCAGTCCATTTACAGTGAAATTCGCAGTTTATTATACATATAATTTTGCTATGCTGGTGTTAAATAGTTCACAGTTTTATTTTTACAATTTGTGAAAAAATAGTTTTAAAACAGCTTCAATAGAGCTGGGGAACAGATTAAGAATGCGATTATTTAAGCTACTTTCTATTTTATTTTCAGGAGTGATAGCAAGTGCGTGTAGCCAGTCCAATGCACAATATACTTGGGTGGAAAATACTGAAAAAAATGTAGATATAGTCGTGATTGATCAATTTGAAAATTTACAATTATTTTTAAATAATGCTCAGAATCAACCATACCAAACGTTTAAGGCGCTTAATCATGCTACAGGATCGTGTCGTACAATACAGTTTGCAATGAATGCGGGGATGTACCATGCCGATTATAGTGCAGTAGGCTTATATATAGAGCGTGGCCAGCAATATGCTGCTTTGAATCAAGAAACAGGTTATGGCAATTTTTTTATGCAGCCTAACGGCGTCTTTGCATGGAATCAGCAACAGGTGAGCATTCAGACGACGGCAGACTATGCAAATAACTCAATATTTAAAGCTGACTATGCAACACAGTCTGGTCCGATGCTTGTCATCAATGGTGAAATTAATCCGCAATTTCTAAAAGATTCTAAGTCATTAAAAATTCGCAATGGGGTGGGCATTAAAGATAATCGTGCTTATTTTGTTATTAGCCATAAACCAATGAGCTTTTATGAGTTTGCTCAAGTATTTAAAGAAGATTTAGCCATTGATCAAGCTTTATATTTAGATGGTTCTATATCAAGTATTTATTTGCCAGCAAAGGATGTGTCTATTCAACGCGCTAAACTAGGCCCAATAATAGCCTTACTGAGTGATCAATGTGTCGATCAAGCTCAATAAAATATCAACATGAGTGTAGAGGAAGTAATATTCAATCAAATTCGTTAAAAGCACCCTTTAACTGTTAAAAAGTGCTTTTAAGTTAGAGTAAAATCTTTAATTGATAAGATTAGTGTGTATATCGTACACCAACAGACAGTAAAGAATCACGGTTATTACCGACATCTGCTTGCGTATCTTTGATTTGATAACTGACCAGACCAGAAATTGAATCAGTTAAACTTGCTGAAACGCTACTCCGAGAGCGTAGAATTTGTGCTTTATCACCAAACTCATAACTTAAATCTTGATTGAAATTAACACGTTCATTAAATTTATAAAGATAATAAAGCCCCACTGTTCCAATGGCTTCATTAAAGTCATCATGCGGAGCAAAGCGCTCTTTACTATAACGATAACCCGCACCCACTTCACCCGTCAGATTTTGTTTTTCATCTTTCAAGATGTCCATACCAATACCAGCAGTTAAACTGATTTGATAGTCAAATTTACTCGATAAATCTTTGTCTCCTTGGAGTTTCGCAAATTGGTAAATTGAATCAGAGCTGCGATGCAATGCTTTACCAGAAAGCATATAACGTTCGACGTTAGTGCCTGAACTACCATCATCATTTGCACTTACGGCTTCGGCCCGTAATTCTTGTCCCCAGACACCCGCTTGTCGTTGAAATAATAAATTAGCTGCTAAATTTTGCTTTTTATTCGACTCGCCATTTGATTTGGTGCTATTCAATAAATAGCTTAAATCACCATCTAGACGGTAGTTTTTACCTTCTTTTACATCAATTTTTCCTGTATTTGCACGCGTAGGTCCCAGATCGGCAAAGGCTAAATTAGATAAAGTTACAAGTAGAAGTAAGGAATATTTTTTCATTGATCTGTTTTATCCATTTTTTAAGTCATTAAAATATTATTACATGTATACAAAACAATACATTTTTATAAGGTATATGTATAAAACATACTAATGTATCGCTAAATCCTTCATTTTTGTATAGAAAGTGTTAATGGTGAAAGCTGTTGTTTACACATTTGAAATGTTACGCGAGTCGTCCCCATACGGTGAAATCGAGTACATAAGCTTGATAATTTGATTGATATATTTAATTCAATATTTAAAATATGAAAATCTCTATCTTAAGCTGCTAATTTTATGAAGAAAAGTTTGGTTTTGTCGATGTTGTTAATCTTTGCATCTTTAGGTTCAGGTTGCAGCAAGGGGCCACTTGACAGTGAATTTGACTTATCTAGTCTAAATGCAATTACAGAATCGGCCCAAGAAAAAATTGCACGTATGGACAGTGATCAGCAAGAGGTTATTGGTTGGGCAGCAAATACTTTGAACCTCAATCACATTCAGTCATTAACGGGCTTTAAAGAACAATATGGGGAAAAGGTGACTTATCGCGTGCTCATCAAAAAAGCAGTTGAGACACGAGAAGAAACTGTAAATAACGAACTTAAACGCCTACAAGAGCTTAAAACCTCTTGGAATCAAACCTTTAATGACTTATCTAAAATTAAGGCGAGTAATATTGAGTTAGGCAAGAGCTCTGAGTTTATGACGAGTGGACATCCTTTAATTTCATTTGATGTGACGAATGGGAGTCAGAGCGATGTGTCACTTCTGGTGTGGAAGTTGGAATTATTTCTCAATGGAGAAAAAGAGCCTTATACCAGTTACAACGCTGTTGACTCATACGTATATGGCAAAAAAAATAATGGCTTGTTGGCAGGGGAAACCGCTCGACGTTCAGTCACAGTAGATACTTTCTTTAATCGTCAAAATGCAGATAAATGGGTCGATTTAAATGCGAGAAAAGCGAGTTCTAAACAAGTAAAAGTAACGGTGATACCTACAAGTATTGAGGATTTCAATAAACAGAAGTTTATTACTGGAGATATTAATGCAGCACTTGAAGAAATTGAATCTGAATCTAAAACGATAGAAAAAGCGAAGAAGTATCTGTAGTTTTAAAAAGTATTAGCTCGATTGTCTATAAAGTAAAGGTCACTGTTCACCGTGAAATATATGTTGAAGAATAGCCTTTGACATTTCCCGCCTCATGGCGGGTTTTTTTATCCAATGGAGCGTAAAACCTCACCGTTCAGGGTGAGGATATAAGTGACGGGTGTTAGCCACAA
>NZ_BBRX01000033.1 GCF_000829675.1 Acinetobacter rudis | reverse complement strand
GTGGAATTAGTCCATTTGGTCAAAAAAAACGCTTACTCACTGTGGTTGATTTACAAGCTTGTGAACTTGAAAAAATCTATGTGAGTGGAGGGAAGCGTGGTTTTGATATTGGGGTTGCTCCAGAAGCGATGAAAACGGTATTAAATGCACAATTTTCAGATGTCGTAGATTAGACGATCCTAAGATAAGTACTCGTAAAAATAGCGCCCTTCAATATTGAAGGGCGCTATTTGATTGAGTTTTGAATCAGTTGCTATGTATTGTGCTTAATTTTTTAAAGCAGGTGCAGCAGCAGCCATTGCAGCAGCAACAGCATCATCTTCAGATTGAGCTTTAGCCACAGTATTTTGCTGTACGGCAGGTTTTGCTGCTTCAGTTACCGCAGGTTTAGACGGTGCAGTTTCTTCTATTTTAGGTGCTTCAGCCATAGGTTTTGCAGCTGGTGTAGGCGTACTCACATAAGCAGGAGCTGGATTGCTTGGTGTGGTCGCTTGAGCTGTAGTCGGTTTTGGATTTTCTTGAATTGTTGGTTCCGGTTCAACTTGGGTTGGAATCTCAACATTTTGTGCATTGCTGCTTTCTACACTGTTGAGATTTTGAAATTGAGCCGGTTGAGATGCCGCTTGCCCCTGAGTTTCTGCATCATCTTTTGGTGTTTCTTTTTTAACACATGCAGAAATTAATAATGTGGTAGCGATTGCTGCGCCAATTAAAAGTTTTTTATTCATAATTACTCAAATAAAATTGAATCAGGATATGACGGTATTATAACAGTAAAAATCTTTTGCATGGTGGCATAAATTAATCATATTCATGAGTAGAAATTGGTGTTTATTTAACCAATTGTTTTTACTTCTTTGAATTGAGGCTGATTGACTTTGCTTTATAGGGGCAGAGTAAAGTAAAATTGCGCAACATTGCAGGCCGAATTAGGCTCGATTGTACGAGAGACTCAATGACCCATTTTATTTTCGTTACTGGTGGTGTGGTTTCATCACTAGGTAAAGGTATTTCAGCCGCTTCAGTTGCAGCGCTTTTGGAAGCCCGTGGTTTAAAAGTCACCATGGTCAAAATGGATCCATATATTAATGTTGATCCAGGGACAATGAGTCCATTCCAACATGGTGAAGTATTTGTCACAGAAGATGGCGCCGAAACAGACTTAGATTTGGGTTATTATGAGCGTTTCTTACGCCATGCTAAAATGACCAAATTAAACAACTTTACTTCTGGTCGTGTATACCAAGACGTGCTCAATAATGAGCGTCGCGGTGATTATCTTGGCGGGACTGTCCAAGTTATTCCACATATTACGGATAATATTAAAGAACGTGTATTACGTGCTGGCGAAGGCTATGACGTTGCTATCGTTGAAATTGGTGGTACTGTTGGTGATATCGAATCACTACCATTTATGGAAGCAGTACGTCAGTTAATGGTAGAGCTTGGTCACAAGCGCACTATGCTGATGCATTTAACTTTGTTGCCATATATTAATTCTGCGAAAGAATTAAAAACCAAACCTACACAACACTCTGTGAAGGAGTTGTTGTCTATTGGTATTCAGCCAGACATCTTAATTTGCCGTACTGAATATGATGTTGATGCAGACACTACGCGTAAAATTGCACTATTTACCAACGTTGAAGCACGCGCTGTTGTTGTGTGTAAAGATGCAAAATCGATTTATCAAATTCCACGTACGTTCTATGAACAAAATGTTGATGATCTAATCTGTGAGCGTTTTGGCTATAACGATTTACCAGAAGCTGATTTAAGTGATTGGGATGGTGTTGTAGAAGCACTATTAAATCCTGAATACACAGTTCGTGTAGCTATGGTAGGTAAATATGTTGAATTACCAGATGCATATAAGTCAGTGAATGAGGCTTTATTACATGCTGGTATTCAAAATCGTGTGAAAGTTCAAATTGATTATGTCAATGCTGAAGATCTTGAACAACAAAATGCGGCAGAACTGCTCAAAGATGCTGATGCAATCTTAGTCCCAGGTGGCTTTGGTGAACGCGGTACTGAAGGTAAAATGCAAGCAATTCAATACGCTCGTGAAAATGGCGTACCTTTCCTTGGCATTTGCTTAGGTATGCAATTGGCAGTGATCGAATTTGCACGCAATGTTGCACAGATGCCAGAAGCAACTTCGACGGAATTTAACCGTTCAACCAAATTCCCCTTGATTGGTCTGATCACTGAGTGGTTAGATGAGCGAGGCGAAGTTCAACAACGTAGCTTGCAATCAGATCTTGGCGGTACGATGCGTTTAGGTGCACAAAAATCTGAATTGGTTGAAGGCACGAAGACTCGTGATATTTATGGGTCAGCGGATATCATTGAACGCCATCGTCATCGTTATGAAATGAACAACCGCTTTATTCCTGCAATTGAAGCAGCAGGAATGAAAGTTTCTGGATATTCTCCAGTGCAACATTTGGTTGAGACGATTGAAATTCCAGCACATCCTTGGTTTGTTGCTGTTCAATTCCACCCAGAATTTACCAGCTCGCCACGTGATGGACATCCATTATTTGCTAGTTTTATAGATGCTGCTAAAAAGCACTATCAAGGTAATAAATAATTTAAATATATAGGGGAAGGTTTAAATGTTACAGGCACAAGAAATTGTTCGTTTAGGTGAGATTGAAATGGCTAACCATTTGCCATTTGTTCTTTTCGGTGGCATGAATGTGCTTGAATCTAAAGACTTGGCTTTTGAAATCGCTGAAACTTATGTTGATATCTGTAAACGTTTAAACATCCCTTATGTTTTTAAAGCAAGCTTCGATAAAGCGAACCGCTCAAGTTTAAATTCATTCCGTGGTCCAGGTTTGGAAAAAGGAATCGAATGGCTTGCAGACATTAAAAAGCACTTCAATGTGCCAATTATCACTGATGTACACGAGCCTTATCAGGCTGCACCTGTTGCTGAAGTTGCAGATATTATTCAATTACCTGCATTTTTAAGTCGTCAAACCGATTTAGTCGAAGCTATGGCGAAGACACAGGCAATTATTAATATTAAAAAAGCACAATTCCTTGCACCTCATGAAATGCGTCATATCCTGCATAAATGCTTAGAGGCAGGCAATGATAAATTGATTCTTTGTGAGCGTGGTTCAGCATTTGGTTATAACAACTTAGTTGTTGATATGCTGGGCTTTGATACGATGAAAGCAATGAATGTTCCAGTGTTTTTTGATGTGACTCATGCCTTACAAACGCCAGGGGGTCGCACAGACTCAGCGGGCGGTCGTCGTGCACAAATTACAACATTAGCACGTTCAGGTATGGCGACAGGTTTAGCGGGATTATTCTTAGAAGCGCACCCAGATCCAGACCAAGCGAAATGTGATGGCCCATGTGCTTTACGTTTATCGCAGCTTGAACCATTTTTAGCACAGTTAAAAGAATTGGATACTTTGGTTAAAGGATTCAAAAAGTTAGACACTCATTGATGTTGTATTACACATCTTGTTTTTTACTCAACTGAGGAATTATTCATGAGCCAAATCGTTGATATACGTGCACGTGAAATTTTGGACTCTCGTGGTAACCCAACCATCGAAGCAGACGTAATCTTAGACTCTGGTGTTGTTGGCCGTGCATGTGCACCATCTGGTGCATCAACAGGCTCTCGTGAAGCTTTAGAACTTCGTGATGGCGACAAAGCACGTTACTTAGGTAAAGGTGTTCGTACAGCTGTAAATAACGTTAAAACTGAAATTCGTGAAGCTTTAGTTGGTCAAAACGTATTTGAGCAAAAAGCGCTTGATGAAAAAATGATTGCGCTTGATGGTACTGAAAATAAAGAAAAACTAGGTGCGAATGCAACCTTAGCTGTTTCTCTTGCTGCTGCACGTGCTGCTGCGGTTGAGAAAAAGACTGAATTGTTCCAGTACATTGCTGATTTACGTGGTCAAACAACGTTAAGCATGCCTGTTCCAATGATGAATATCTTAAATGGTGGTGCACATGCTGACAACACTGTTGATATTCAAGAGTTTATGATTGAGCCTGTAGGTTTTACTTCTTTTGCTGAAAGCTTACGTGCTGGTACAGAAATCTTTCATGCATTGAAATCAGTATTGAAAAAGCAAGGCTTAAATACTGCTGTAGGTGATGAAGGTGGTTTTGCACCAAACTTACGCTCAAACGAAGAAGCGATTACTGTGATTCTTCAAGCGATTGAGCAAACTGGTTATAAAGCAGGTTCTGACATTATGTTAGCACTTGACTGTGCTTCTTCTGAATTCTACAAGAATGGTCAATATATTCTTGCAGGTGAAGGCAATAAAGCATTTACAAGCAATCAATTTGCTGACTATCTTGCTGGTTTGGCGAAACAATATCCGATCATCTCTATTGAAGATGGCTTGGATGAGTCAGATTGGGAAGGTTGGAGCTATTTAACGTCAATTCTTGGTGACAAAATCCAATTGGTTGGTGATGACTTGTTCGTAACTAATCCAAAGATTTTACAACGTGGTATTGATGAAAAAGTTGCTAACTCTATTTTGATCAAATATAACCAAATTGGTACATTGACTGAAACTTTAGATGCGATTTATTTGGCTAAAGCGAATGGTTATAGCACAGTGATTTCACATCGTTCAGGTGAAACTGAAGATTCAACAATTGCTGACTTGGCTGTTGGTACTGCGGCAGGTCAAATTAAGACAGGTTCACTTTGTCGTTCTGACCGCGTAGCAAAATATAATCAATTACTTCGTATTGAAGAGTTGACTCAGGCGGTTTATCGCGGTAAAGCTGAGTTTAAAGGTTTAAACTAAGTTTTATGTCATGCTAGATGTTTTTAAAACAACTTCAAGTAAAGTACTGTTGATACTTGCGATCGTACTGATCGCTGTATTGCAGTACAGTTACTGGTATGGTGAGGGAGGTTATTTCCCTCGCCAGAATCTACTTGAGAAAATTCAAGTACAATTAACAGAAAATGAAGAGCTTAAGGAACGCAATCGCGTTTTAGCAGCCGAAGTATATGATTTAAAAAATGGTGCTGAAGCCATTGAAGAACATGCACGATTAGATCTTGGTCTGATTAAACCCCACGAGACATTTGTACAAATGAGTACAGTAGGTGCGAACTATCAACCTATTGCTCTAGATCCAAGTCTTAGTCAAATATCAGGGCATAATGAACAAAATGACGATACCCCACCAGAAACAGACTAAACTTTGGGCGGTGATTCCTGCTGCCGGTTCGGGGCGTCGTTTTTCTGCAACAGATTTAAAACAATATCAAATTATTCAAAATAAGACTGTACTTGAGCATAGTATTGAACGATTAAGTGTTTTACCTCTAGCAGGTTATGTACTCGCTATCGCTGCAGATGATGATGTAGCACAAAACTTGGCACTGGTACTAAAGAAGAAAGCCCACTTTTGTCAGGGCGGGGCAGAGCGTGTGTATTCTGTACTAAATGCCTTAAATTATCTTTCTAAGATCGCTAGTGATGAAGATTGGGTGTTGGTGCATGATGCGGCTCGTCCTTGTGTGAGTCCAAGCTGTTTAGAGACATTGTATCAACAAGCCATTGAGCATCAACAAAGTGCTATCCTCGCTATTCCTGTGCGAGATACTTTAAAGCGTGTGGTTCAAGCACCGCAAATTACAGAAACCGTAAGCCGTGAACAATTATGGCAAGCACAAACACCACAAATTGCACAATTAGGTCTACTTAAGTCTGCATTAGAGCAGGCTATTGCTGATCAAGTGTTAATCACTGATGAGGCGAGCGCATTGGAGCATATTCAAGCGCCTGTACAAGTGATTACAGGCCGTGCAGACAATATTAAAATCACTTACCCCTCAGATCTCGATTTGGCACGACTCATTTTACAGGCACAGCAATAGTATTAATTCTTCCTGCTGATCATTTCGAAAATAATTCTTGTTTTTCATTTAAAATTGGCATATTGATTGCAATATAACAAAAAAATTATTGCAGGAGAGAAGCATTCCGCTCGCCGAAGGAGCAACCGCCCCGGAAACTTTCAGGCAAAAGGACTGTGATAATTACATCAATCTGGAGAGTAGCATTGTAGATATTATGATGTTCGCCGAAGGGGAAGGTGTTTATTCAACTGATTTTGATTAAATATCGAAGCTCTCAGGTACCCGTGACAGATGGGGCAGGATTTTGAAATGTATAGCATTTCAAAGGAGTGTACTTATGTCACATATTGTCATCGTGGGAGCTGGTATTACCGGTGTCACCTCTGCTTATGAGTTAAGGCTATTAGGCTATGAGGTTACCGTTATAGATCAACATTTGTTTCCAGCAATGGAGACTTCTTTTGCAAATGGTGGGCAATTATCTGCATGTAATGCTGAGGTTTGGAATCAAAAATCAACGGTTCTAAAAGGCTTAAAATGGATGGCACGCAAGGATGCACCATTATTATTGAATCCATCTTTTGATTTGCACAAATATACTTGGCTCATGGAGTTTCTTGGAAATATAAAACACTATCAAGCCAATACAATGGAAACTGTCAGATTAGCATTATTGGCTAGACAACGTTTATTTGCGATCGCAGAACAAGAAAATATCCAATTTGATTTAGAAAAACGAGGGATATTGCATTTTTATCACAACCAAGCTGATTATGCCGTTGCAACTGAGGTGAACCATTTATTGTTACGGGGTGGTTTAGAACGTCATGCCGTAAATGCTGAAGAAATTCGTTCGATTGAGCCTAATTTAACCGGCGAGTATTATGGTGGTTTTTATTGTCCTAATGATGCCACTGGCGATATTCATAAGTTTAGTGTGGGGTTGGCGGAAGTTACACAAAGACTAGGTGTTCAATATCTCTGGGGAATGCAAGTCAAACAGGTCCAACATCGTGCTCAAGATGTACTCATTCAATATCAAGCCAGTGCAGAAAATATGCATGATAAGCATGAGATTGATTTAGGTGAATTAAAGGCAGATGCGATTTTAATTTGTGCTGGTGTACAAAGTTATGGTTTAGCGCATATGTTAGGGGATCGAGTCAATGTCTATCCAGTCAAGGGCTATTCAATCACTGTACAACTAGAAGATGAGCAAAGCATCGCTGCCACACCTTGGGTCAGCTTGCTCGATGAAAGTGCGAAAATAGTGAGCTCTCGTTTGGGTAAAAATCGCTTAAGAGTTGCAGGTACTGCTGAGTTTAATGGCTATAATCGTGATATTCGGGCCGATCGCATTCAACCACTTGTCGACTGGGTGAATAAAAACATGCGGATTTCGACTGAGCATATTGTGCCATGGGCAGGATTACGGCCAATGATGCCCAATATGATGCCAGTGGTCAGACAGGGCAAGCAGGCGCGCGTATTTTATAACACAGGACATGGACATTTAGGGTGGACCTTATCCGCAGCAACTGCAGCGATGATTAGCCAGAAAATTTTGCAATGTTATCCAGTTGATTAAAATGAAAATGCCCGAATAAAGTTATTCGGGCATTCATTCTTTGGTAGAAAAGGCTGTGTTTTAAGCCTGATCTTTAAAGAATTTCTAACTTAGAAGCTATAAGACATACCTGCACCAACGACGGTACGTTTGTCATCACTCTTTTCCCAGTCACGTTTTTGCTGTGCTAACACGCCATAAAAACGTGCTTGTTTGTTCAGACGATAATCTACACCAATACCATATTGGTCAAATTTACGGCTATCACCAGTCCACTCAGTTTTAGCCTGTTGGTACTGACCTTTAATCGCCCAAGGTGTACTTGGAATTGCGTAAGTTGCTTGAACTAACCAAGAAGTTTCTTCTAAAGAAGCTGCTTTAGGGTCAAGTTTTAAAGATTCACCTTTTTCATTTGTTGCATTTGACAAGACTTGAGCAGAAGGAGAGTCAGAAGGCTCTGCATACTGGAACAATGCACCAAGTACTAAACCATTAACACCAACTTTAGAAAAGTCATATGAACCTGTTAGACGATAAGCATCAGATTCGATTTTGTCTTTAATGCCGCTATGGTTATATGCACCCGCTACACCAAAGTTACCAGCAAGAGCTACAGCAACACCTGCATTATCATTTTGATATGAAATCGAAGTTGATACGCCATCACCGAAGCTATTACGTTTCTTCGTACTATAGTTAGACGAGTTATTTTCACCCATCTCAGCCATTACATTAAAACGTAGACCAGGGATAAGCAGGTCTTTATCTGTTTCGAAGCCAACGACGTTCTTAAGACGTTCTTCACCAAACATTGTTTTGGTGATATCTAGGTTGGTATCATCATTAAAAATATCTTGGTAGTCGCCAGCAGCAGTCTTAAAGTAAGAGTCGTAGTTACCAGCTTTTAATGTACCGATTTTATTGAATTTAAGACCAATGAAGCGGTTACGTGCGCTTAAATCAGTATCTGAGCCTGAACCATCTGTAGATATTGCCCATTCAGCTTGATAAACCACACCGAGATTATCGGTCAGTTTCTCTTCCCCTTTAACCCCGATACGTGAAGCATTTGAGTTTAATTGAGTTTGGTTTTCACCTTTCCAGTTATTGTTGTCAACTTGGTTCAAGGAAACATTGAGTCTTCCATACAATGTTGGCGCTGCATGCGCTGCGCTAAATCCGATTGATGCAACTGCTGCAGCGAGTAGCACTTTTTTCATTGAAAATTCTCCAAAATGGCCTTTGCCTAAATTCACTTTTATTCAGTCAACTCCATCTCAGGATGGCTCAATTATGCTGACTAACTTGCAATGCAGTATCTGTAAACTTTGTTACAAGTGGGTGAATGAAAAGTTACATTTTGATGACGATTTAGTCCTTGAAGAACATCAGTTTAATAAAGTGCAGTGGATTTATTTGTCAGACATTAATGCAGTGTAAGTCTAGGAAAAAAATAATATTTTCAATATATTTAGGGGGTTGTTTATTCTAAGTTGTAGTCAACAATATTATAAATTTTTCTATTGCTTTGTGAAATTTAGATGTAAAAAAACCAGAACCTTAGATTGAAGATTCTGGTGTATTTAAACTTACAGGCTTTAAAGAGCAGCTTTAATTTTTTCTGCTAAAGCTGTAATTTTGTCTTGATCACCCATTTGAGCGGCATGTTTACCCAAATGATGGATTGAACTTGGAATCAAATGAAAGTGAACGTGGGGTACAGTTTGCCCAGCAGCTTCACCTGAAAGTTGCATGAGCACAATACCTTTAGCATCAAGTGCTTTTTCAATTGCTTTGGCAACTTTTTGTACGATGTTAATCGTATATGCAGCAGCTTCTGGTGGTAAATCAAGTAAGGTGACTGCAGCAACTTTGGGAATGACCAAAGCATGGCCATCGGCTTGCGGCATAATATCCATAAACGCAAGTACATGTTCATCTTCGTAGAGTTTTATTGCGGGGAGTTCGCCACGTAAAATTCGTGCAAAGATATTTTGTTGATCGTAGGCCATACTGATTTCCTAAGTCTGGATTAGTTACACTTCAATTCTTTTTGACGTGCTTTAATTTCATCTAAACGCTGCTGTTCTTTCTCAGAGAATTTAGGTTTGCTGGTAAAGCAGTTGTCGTTACCAAATTTTGCTTTTGCGTCTGCATCTTTAAAACAAAAGCCTTTAGATGCATAGATAACATTATAATCATCTTGTAGCTTTTGGCATTCTGCTGAAGCAGCCATGCTCTGAGTACTCAATGAAATAGCTATCATGGAAAACATAACCAATGCAATTTTGTTCATTATAACTCCTTAACGTGAACTTATTACTGTTGTGATGATTTCCCATTATAAAGATTGCAATCACATAAGCAATTGTATTGATTTTACTCTATGGTAATTTTACTCCATGATTCATACATTTTTACTGCTGCTGAAAAATCACTATTTGCTTCAGATGTTGCATAAGCTGCTTGAATTAAGCTTTGAGTAACGGCAGTGACTGGAGCAGAAAGTTTAGCTTCATGAACCAAATCAATGGCTATACCAGTATCTTTGGCAAGCAAACCCAGAGCAAAGGTCAGTGGAAAGCTACGGTTTAAAATGCGATCGGGTAAAGCGGACTCGGTTACACCGCTTTTTCCACTCGATGCATTAATACAATCAAGCGCCTGCTGTAAATTTACGCCATGTGCTTTTAATGTGGTAAATCCTTCTGCTGCTGCACATAGATGTACAGCCATCATCATATTATTCACTGCCTTTACAGCAAAGCCTGAACCAGATTGACCGACATGACGAATTAGATGACCCATCGCTTGCATGGCAGGTACAGCACGTTCGAAGGCATCAGCTTCACCACCCACCATAAATGTTAGACTGGCTTTTTCAGCACCAATTGTCTGGCCACTGACAGGAGCATCTAAAAAAGAAACTCCTTGTTGTTTGAGTAATGCAGCTTGACGCTGTGCTGCTTCAGGCACACCACTGGTGCAGTCAATCCATATACTGCCTGCTTGACATTGAACTTGGGCTAAGATGGTATCGATATCTGCACTGGTGGGTAGGCATGAAAAAATTAAGTCTGCTTGAGCAGCTTGCTGTAGTTCAACAGCAAGTGTTGCGTATTGAGCTGCATGCTGTTGCGCTTTGGCAAAGTTTCGATTCCACACCATAACTGTATCAAAGTGCTGTGGAAGATGTGCTGCCATGCGATAACCCATAGCGCCTAAGCCAATAAAGGCAACAGTTGGTTTCATGATATTTCCCGTAAAGTAGATCTAAAGCTGAGCCTGATCCTGTACAGGCTCAAGTCGAGTTGAGCGTTGCGATAGCCAAATGTATAACTTAGGCCAAAATATTTCAGCGCTTTTTTGACTAGACATTAGCCCTAAATGTCCTCCAGGAATCATCTGAAAACTGACATCTTGGCTGCTGGTTAATTTTGTGAGAGGCTTAATGGCATTCTCAGTGACGATCTGGTCGCGTTCACCAGCACCAACAAGTAAAGAACAATCAATATTCTTAAGCTCGATATGTTGTTGGTGTAAGGTGATTTCACCTAAAGCTAATGGGTTACGTAGCCAAATATGAAATAACATGTCTTGGTTAATACCGCCGGGGTAGTCAATCATATTATTTAAGAAACGACCTAAGGTGGCATGTTCTTGTAGGGCCTGTTGATTATGTAGATTAAGCAGCAACTGTTTATGACCTTCATACCAGCCTTTAGGATCTAAAATTTTAAATCCTAAACTATTAAGTATGCCAGGTGAATGAATAAGGCTTTTAGGTAACTTGGCTTGATACAGCAATTGTTCAATTCGATCACTACGTTGAACCAACTGATTTATTTTTTTGTAGAGTTGTCCAATTGCTCCTGAGGCATAACTATCTATTGGGCTTCCCAATACAATTAAGTTTTTTACAGCATTCGGTTGTTGTGAAGCGGTATAGAGGGCAACAAAAAGTCCAGCCATACTCCAGCCATGTAGGGAAATCTGTTTACACTGAGCATGTTGTTGAATTTGTGCAATGCAATTGGGAATAAAACGATGAGTGAAATCAATAAAATTAAGGTGTCGATGTTGAAAGTGTAGTTTACCCCAGTCGATCAGATAAACATCGAATCCTTGATTTACAAAATAACCAATAAGCGAACGGTAGGGATAGAGGTCATAAATAGACATATCTATTGCAAGTGGTGCGACAAAGACTAAAGGTTCCTGATATTTTTTTTCAACAGCAGCATAGTAACGGATTTGGCTTGGGCCAAATTTAAAGATACTTTCATAGTTCATTTGTTCAGAGATGACTAGGCTAGACGTATTGAAAATACGCTGAGATAGATTCTGTAATTGTAAGCTGGTGTGCTTTAATTTGTGTTTGAGATCCATCATCGCTTGCTAAAGTCCTTTCGCATGAATTAAGTCGCATAGTCTAAGCGATATTTTTTTGATTTGCCTTGACCTGAATTACCCTAGACGCTCACAATGTTGCCTACCTTATACCAATAAATGGCTTGGACGGTACATTTCAATGAGTCAATTCGACGATAAACAATATCAACTTGAAACACTTGCCTTACGTACAGGGCATACACGTAGTTTCGAAGGGGAACATGCAGAACCTATTTTTCTCACGTCCTCTTTTGTGTATGCCAATGCTGCTGAAGCTGCAGCAAAGTTTTCTGGACAAGAAGACGGCAATATTTATTCAAGATTCACCAACCCAACAGTTGCTACTTTTGAGAAGCGTATTGCTGCACTTGAAGGTGCAGACCGTGCAGTAGCAACCGGTTCTGGGATGGCTGCGATAATGTCTATCGTAATGACCTTTTTAAAAGCTGGTGACCATGTCCTATGCTCACGCTCTGTATTTGGTTCAACAGTAGCTTTATTTGAAAAGTATGTCAGTAAGTTTGGTATAGATGTTGAATTTGTAGATTTAACAGATGTTGGTGCATGGGAAGCTGCGATACGCCCTGAAACGAAGCTTCTCTTTGTTGAGTCGCCATCAAATCCTTTAGGTGATGTTGCTGATATTCGTGCCTTGTCTGATTTGGCGCATCGTCATGCTGCATTATTAGCCGTGGACAACACTATTTGTACACCAATTTTACAAAAACCTCTGAGCTTAGGTGCTGACCTTGTTGTGTATTCTGCAACTAAGTTTATTGATGGGCAGGGGCGTACTTTAGGTGGAGTAGTTCTTGGAAATCAACAGTTGATGGAAGAACTACATGTTTATGTACGTACCTCTGGTCCTTCACTGAGCCCGTTTAATGCATGGGTACTATTAAAAGGATTAGAAACGCTTAAATTACGTATGCGTGAGCATAGCGCCAATGCACAAAAATTGGCAGAGTGGTTGCAAAAACACCCTAAAGTAAAACAAGTTTATTATCCAGGCCTGACTGATCATCCAAGTCATGCGATGGCTGTTCAGCAGCAACAAGGGTTTAGTGGTATTGTCTCATTTGAGGTTGTTGGAGAACGTGAACAGGCATGGACAGTGATCGATAAAACACAATTTATTTCGATTACAGGTAATCTTGGTGATGCAAAAACCACCATTACTCATCCTGCAACAACCACGCACGGTAAATTATCGCCTGAAGCCAAAGAAAAAGTGGGTATTAGTGAAGGATTAATACGAATTTCAGTAGGTTTAGAAGATATTGATGATATTATTTGCGACCTTGCTCGTGGTTTAGATTTGATTTAATACTCGCTTATTTGGAGAAAATTATGAATATCAATATGTTGATGCAACAAGCACAACGCATGCAAAAAGACATGGAAGTAAATGTCAAAAAAGCTAAAGAAGAGCTTGCTCAAACTGAGGTGCATGCAGAAGCTGGCGGTGGTCTGGTTAAAGTAACTATGACTTGTCGTCATGTAGTTAAACGCATTGAAATCAATCCAGAGCTTTTGCAAGATGATGCAGACATGATCGAAGATTTGATTGCTGCTGCAATGAATGATGCATCGCGTCAAGCTGAAGCGGTGAGTGAAGAGAGAATGAAGTCTGCAAACTCTGGTATGGGCTTACCACCAGGTCTTTCTGGTTTGTTCTAAGGAATAATAGCGTGTTTAGTGATCGTTTTGATCAACTGGTACAAGCGCTAAGAATACTTCCAAGTGTTGGGCCGAAATCGGCTCAACGCATGGCCTTACACCTGATCATGAAAAATCGTGAAGGTGCTAATGCCTTATCGGTAGCCTTAAGTGAAGCAACCAGTTATATCCATCAATGCCAAATATGTAACTCACTGACTGAAGATGAAGTCTGTGAAATTTGTTTATCTACAGAGCGAGATTCAGCATTACTATGTGTGGTGGAGTCTCCAGCAGATGTATTAGCAATTGAGCATAGTGGCAGTTTTCGCGGTAAATATCATGTATTAGGTGGGCATTTGTCTCCTTTAGATGGTGTTGGACCAGAAGAAATTGGCATTCCTTATTTAGTACAACGACTCACAGATCAACAGATTAAAGAAGTTATTCTTGCTACAAATGCTACAGTTGAAGGTCAGGCCACAGCGCATTATCTTGTGGAAGTGACGAAACATTTACCCCTACAAATGACACGTATTGCACAAGGTGTACCTCAAGGCGGGGAACTTGAATATGTGGACAGTCATACCTTGAGCCAAGCGGTTCATAATCGATTGACAATGAAATAAGCACGAGTGCTGCTTATTTCTACTAATATCGTGAATCCCTTTACAATTATTCTATAAATCCTTTTATTTGAATCGCTTATTTTGTGACACTATGATTTGAATATCGTATTCATTGGATGACGAATTGAAATCTGTGTTGCATCTTATAGATTTTATTGAAGCATCCTTTGTGAATTTCATAGAAATGGGTCTCTAGGCAGACCTGATACTTTTCAGACATTTAAAATGGGTTTTATGCTAAAAGCTTGAAATTAATGTAAAATGTCGTTTAATTCCAATATATTAATTTGACCCAAACTCACATGTTTCAATTTATCCAACAACAAGCTGAACTTGAAAATGTACTTCATCTCATGAATCAGCATTCAATATACGGTTTGGACACTGAATTTATTAAAGTCGATACGTTTTGGCCAAAATTAGGTGTTTTTCAAATCAATATCGATCGACAAGTTTTTCTTTTAGATGGAACTACACTCGATCTCAGTTTATTTTGGGACAGAATCTTCCAAGCGCAACAAAATATTTTTCATGCATGTAGTGAAGATATCGATCTGATTTATCATTATTCTCAGAAAAAGAGTTTAAAAAATGTCTTTGATACACAGGTGGCGATGTCATTTTTAGGGCATGGTCTACAGTTAAGTTATCAAAATGCATTAAAACAACAGCTTGATATTGATATAGATAAAGATCAAACCCGCTCAGATTGGTTAGCAAGACCTTTAAGTCCACAGCAAATGCAATATGCTGCCAATGATGTTTGTTATATTGTGCAGTTGGCTGAGACAATTCAACAGCAATTACAGCAAAAGCGGCTATATGATTTTGTCCTTGAAGACTGTCAGCATCTTTGTCTAGAGATTGCACAAGAAACAGCAAAAGATAAGTTGTTTAGTGAGGTTGGTAATTATCGTCATTCCAGCAAACAATTAATGCAACTACAACAGCTTTGTGTTTGGCGTGAGGAAATGGTTAAGGCCTTAAATCAGCCTAAAAGTTTTGTTTTAAAAAATTCTACACTGAATGATCTTGTTGAAAAAAATCCTAAGAACACATTAGAACTTTCTAAGTGTAAAGATATTCGTGCATCAGTGGTACGTGAGCATGGCAAGATTATTTTAGATTTACTTAGATTTTTACCAGATCCTTCACAGTGGCCACTGCGAATGTCTCGGCCTATTAAACACTCTTCGAAGGGGATTACCCAAGTCGTAGATCAGTTAATTGAGCGTGTGGCTGAAGAGACACAGGTGCCTAAAGAAGTATTGATGCGTAAAAAATGGCTGAATATGCTTTATCAGCATGTGGTATTTCATGGCGATGAGCAAGATTTACCCGCGTATCTGCTTGGGTGGCGTTATGACCTTATGACCCGTCCTTTGATTGAGTTGCTCAAAAAAGATATTGATTATTTGACAACGCAGATGAAAGTTAACCCTTAGATTCTATTGTTAAGGGGGGATTGAGAAAATTGCGACTAATCCGACTAAAATCGCTAATGTATCAAAAGCACTTTTAATGTATGCTGTTGCTTAAGTTGATTTTAAGCTATATGAACACGCATGTTTTGTGATATTTATAAATCGAGCAAGAAAGACGAAATGTATCTTTACGTTGCTCGTACTCGCCAGTCTACCGAAGATGATCAGCAAGATCCGCTTGAAGTGATTCCTGAAACGATTCGTCAAGCCTTTGGTCGGGCGACCTTTGTAATGAATTTGGAGTTGAGTCAATCGCGTAAGTTGGCCCGTGTAAATGTGTTACACGTGATTGATTCATTGCAAACCAAAGGATTTTTCCTACAAATGCCGCCAGAGGGATTGATTAACCCGAATGCGGTAGAACCAGAGGGATTACGTGGTGCCTGAGCAATTAACGGTATTTTGGAATAATTTTTTAGATCTATTTGATGTTCTGCCAGAAGATAGTCTTGCAATCACAGTGTATATAGTGGGTGCGATTATTATCATGTGGTGTTGGACCTCAATCATGCGTAGATTGCCTGCAACTCTAGGCTGTATTCTATGGATGGTTGTGTTTGCTTTAATTGCAACACCGACGATCTCTGAAGGTCCAAATTCTGAACTTGCTCCTGCAACATTTGGTTTGCTATTTGGTGTACTGACCAAGGATTCGGTATTAATTTGGTCTAATTTATCGCTGATATTATTTGTGATTGGCTTGGGTTTAATCATTAGTCATTGGGCGAATAAATATAGAGCAATCAGGAAGAAAGCTACAGTGGTGGAAGGCACAGAGCAGTCACCACTTTAAAGAATTAAAAAGGTTAAAAGATTATGTCTGTTGATCATCAACAATTTATAGGCACAGATCAGTATATTGCAACAGATAGTCTAAAATTGGCTGTCAAAGCTGCTCGTGCATTGCAAAAACCACTTTTAGTCAAAGGTGAACCTGGTACAGGTAAAACTTTGTTGGCTGAACAAGTTGCTGAAAGTCTGGGAATGAAGTTGATTACTTGGCATATCAAGTCAACAACAAAGGCTCAGCAAGGTCTCTACGAATATGACGCCGTGTCACGTTTACGTGATAGTCAATTGGGCGATGACCGTGTTTATGATATTAAAAACTATATTAAACCTGGTAAATTATGGGAAGCTTTTCATAGTGAAGAGCGCTGTGTTTTGTTAATCGATGAGATTGACAAAGCAGATATCGAGTTTCCAAATGACCTGTTGCATGAACTTGATAAGATGTCATTCTTTGTTTATGAAACAGGTGAAACGATTACTGCGACACAACGTCCTATCGTGATTATCACTTCCAATAATGAAAAAGAACTCCCTGATGCATTTTTGCGTCGTTGCTTCTTTCATTATATTGACTTTCCAAATGAAGAAACCATGCGCGATATCATTGCCGTGCATTTTCCAAAAATTTCAGTGCGTTTAGTCAATGAAGCTTTAGAAGTATTTTTTAAACTGCGTAAAGTACCGGGCTTGAAAAAACCACCTTCAACTTCAGAGTTGATTGATTGGTTAAGTCTGTTAATGGCTGATGATATCCCTGAAGATATTTTATCGCAGCAAGATAAGTCTAAAGCGATCCCACCATTATATGGGGCACTCATTAAAAATGAGCAAGATGTTCAGCTACTTGAACGCTTAGCATTTATGTCTCGTCGTTAATCGTTGAAGCCTCATGTTTGTACGTCTGTTTTATTTGCTTAGAAAGTATGGCATTCCGGTCAGTACGCGAGAGCTGATTGACCTGAACCGTGCTGTTGATCAATCCATCGTTTTTGCGGATTTGGATGAGTTCTATCATTTGGTCAAAATTATAATGATCAAAGATGAGCGATATTTCGACAAGTTTGATCGTGCGATGAAAGCCTATTTTGATGGCATACAGAGCGTTGATTTAGATGAGGTCTTTGAAAAAATCCAACAGATTCCTAAAGAGTGGTTGGATTTGGAATTGCTGGAAAAGCATCTCAGTGCAGAACAAAGAGCAGAGCTGAGTAAGGCTGGATCTCTAGAAGAACTGATGAAAATGTTGGAAGAACGTTTACGTGAACAACATAAAAAACATCAGGGTGGTAACCGTATGATTGGTACGGGTGGAACGTCACCATTTGGTGCATTTGGTGATCATCCAGAAGGTGTGCGTATTGGTGGACCAGGACGAAAGCGTTCTGCTGTGAAAGTGTGGGAGCAAAGACAATATCAAAATCTTGATGATGAGCAGATTTTAGGAACTCGTCATATGCAGATGGTGATGCGCCGTTTACGTAAGTTTGCTCGTCAAGGTGCAGCAGAGGAGCTAGATATTCAAGGGACGATCAGTGAGACAGCCAAGCAAGGGATCTTGAATGTCCAATTGGTTCCTGAACGTCGTAATAGAGTAAAAGTGTTGATGTTGTTTGATGTTGGTGGCTCAATGGACGCCCATATCGCACAATGTGAAAAATTATTTAGTGCTGCTAAAAGCGAATTTAAAACGCTAGAATATTTTTACTTTCATAATTGTCTTTATGATTATGTCTGGAAGGACAACTATCGGCGTTCTGCAACACGTATGAGTACTTTTGATTTGTTTAACACCTATGCAAAAGATTATCGTGTGATTGTGGTGGGTGATGCTAGCATGGCACCTTATGAGTTAATGTCTGTAGGTGGTTCTGTTGAATACATGAATGATGAATCTGGTGAAGTGTGGTTAAGACGCTTACGTCAGCACTTCGATAAGACCGCATGGCTCAACCCTGAGCAAGTGAACTATTGGCAATATACTCAAACCATTACTGCGATTCAGCAGATCTTTGAGCAGCATATGTATCCAATGACTTTAAAAGGCTTGGAAGATATGATTAATTATTTAGCAAGATAGCTTTAATGCACATTGCAAAAAAGCACCGGTATGGTGCTTTTTTTAGATTGCTGAGTTAGCCTGAGATATATTGTTGCAATTGCTGAATAAGCACTTTTTGATCTTCCATCGTTGCTTTTACCAAGTCACCAATTGAAATTAAGCCTTTGAGTTGGCTGTTTTCAACGACTGGAAGGTGGCGTAAATGCTTATCGGTCATAAGCTCAAGACACTGTTCAACAGTGTAACTCCCTGGAACGGTAATGACCTTGGATGTCATGATTTCAGCAACAGTAGTGTCATCTGAGCGACGCTCAAGTAGCGCAATTTTGCGTGTATAGTCACGTTCTGAAATTATGCCCACTACATTTTGATCTTCAACGACAACAACTGCACCGATCCCTTTATTGGCCATTAATGAAATTGCGGCCAATACAGTTTCATATGGGCTAATAGTCGCTACTTCGTTGCTACCTTTATTTTTTAAGACTTGATTTACTGTTGTCATTTCTTTGCTACCTTGTTTGTTATGAATGTATTAAAGTCCCACAATTAAATACTACAAGTCATCTCGAAAATAAGCCACTAATTTTGTGATATTTAGAGGCTTAAATAGCACAAATTTCATTCAGTTGTTCGGCAAAAAATTAAGCCATTTGATAATTGTTTTTGCTGAAAAAGAAGTGCTTCATTTGTGAGGATGAGAGCTTGAACATAACAGCAGAAGAACCATATAAAGTGGGTTTAACATGAAAACGATTTAAGGTAGGTAACAAGGAGTTTTCAAAATCTTGTAAACTAATTTTACGTGGGTGGTAGTTTGGCCAGTTATTTTGTGCATAACGATAGGCTTGGGTTGGATTCAGCCAAAAAGGGAAGACCTTTTCGTTACTATTCGGGTCTGTTTTGATGGCCCAACCTTCATGGTAAAGGCCCCACAACACACCACAATACATCATACTTTTAAGGATAGAGATTCGAAGAATAAATTGCTTAGAAACGGGGTGTAGTTTTAAATAGTTTTTCATGATCCTAACCGCTCTGTATAAAGTGGTTCTATTGTACTTGAACGTAATGATAATAAAGTTATGACGTTATGCTTTATGGTAATCAAATATTAAATTTACGTAGAGTGGCAAAAAAAAGCGCCACCTAAGTGACGCAGTCTTATGCTTGCATGGTGGCTAATTTCTGCCAATATTGTGCTTTAAGTGAATCACGCTCTACGCGGAAACCTTGGTAATAAAGTTCAGCTAAAAACATCGCAGAACGACTATGTCCTGCACGAGCTACGTGCTCAAGTTGTTGAACTGCATCTGAAAAGTTCATTTCAGATTGGATCGTGTTTACTGCAACTTCGTAGATACCTTCTAAGTCACGGTGTGAAATTTTCTGAATCATATATAACTCCTTATTGTAATTATGATTGCTATTGAGTTTTACTCATCTATTCGCCGCTGATTGAGTTTGGCAAAGTTATATTAAACTAATATTACAAAGCTGCGATTTTGTCAATATAGTGACAGATGCAATTAGACATTTTATGTTTATACGATTAAACTTTATACGAAAACAACAGTAATAAAATCATTGTCAGCACGACAAATAAGGAGAACAACATGACCAACAGTATAGACGGTTTTAGTTTTGATCAACCCTTAAGAGAAACACAAATTATAGCCTTAGCGCAGTATCATCGAAAACAACTTCATGATGCAGTATTTCATCAAGAGGTACATTTAGGTAATTTCTGCATCGCACAGCGAAATAGAGTGTACGATTATACACAGCATTTAGATCCAATGCAAAAAAAAGATTTTTACCGGATTTATGATGGTGAATTAAAGCGCTTAGACACAGATGATTTACACCCAGTTGCTGAGGAAAGTGCCCTCAGTATTTTTACTGTGGTGCTGGTATTGGTCCTCATCGCAGCCATGCTTTATTTTGCTGTTCTACATATTATGTTTAAAAGTTAGTGATTTGTAGCTATCGCTATGATCTTATTGAAGTCAACTTGATAAGATCGTAGCGTTTAGCTTAATCCCCAATATAAAGTTTTGCTTTATATTTATCCATACGCGTGATGATCCCTGTATTTTTTGTTTGAGCATGATTACACTAGTGCAAGCTAGAGGTCATGCATGTTTATTGTTAAAGAAAATTTAGAAAAAATTAAAAAACGGTTAAATCTGGATCGAATATCTTATATCGCTATTGCACTATTACTTGTAATTATTGCTTGGCAGGCTAAAAGGTTGTGCGCTCAGCCGATTAATCAAACTCAATATCAATATGTTGTTGTGTTGGCAACCCAAGCAGAATTTCCAAATACCCAACGTGCAGCACGTGATTTGCTCTTGAAAGGTCAAATGAACCGTATTCACTATTTAAAACTTTTACGCGCTCAACAATTTGAAGCAGCTAAAGTCAGACAACAACCCGCCATGCAGCTTGAAGAAAATTATCCGCATAATGTACAGCAAGGCAGCTGATTATACTGCTATAAATGATTGCTTGCTGAATATTGCTCAAATTAGCGCTGAGGCGCGTTCAAATAGGGCATGAAATTATGTTAGACTCAGCCTTTTAACGCGATGTTTTTCAAGGAATCAGGAATGCAACAACACGAAAATAAATTTTTGATTGATGCAGATATTGGGGACGATGATGTCACTTTGGCGAGTTTACCTGCTGTAGATGTTCCTATTATTGAAAATCATCCAGCGCAAACAGCTGATGCAACAGTAAGCACTGAATCAGAAGAAGCAGCAAAAGGTGGCTTTTTTAGTCGTATGAAAGCGGGTCTGACCAAGACACGTAGAAATCTTGCTGATGGCATGGTTAATATTCTGATCGGTGGTAAAGAAATTGACGATGAATTGCTTGAGGAAGTTGAAGAGCAATTGTTAGTGGCCGATATCGGTGTTGAGGCGACGAAAACCATTATTGCCAATCTTACAGAGCGTACAGCACGTGGTGATTTGATCTATTCACATGCACTTTATAAAGCTTTGCAAGAAGAATTGGTGAGTTTATTGGCACCAAGAGTAAAGCCATTACATATTGACCCGAATAAAAATCCCTATGTGATCTTGGTGGTGGGTGTTAATGGGGTAGGTAAAACAACAACTATCGGTAAGCTTGCTAAACGTCTACAAGGTGAAGGCAAAAAAGTCATGTTAGCTGCTGGTGATACCTTCCGTGCTGCAGCCACTGAGCAATTACAAATATGGGGTGATCGAAACAATATTAGTGTTGTTTCTCAAGGGCATGGCGCAGACAGTGCATCAGTAATTTTTGATGCTTTTGAAAGTGCTCGAGCGAAGGGTATTGATGTCCTGATTGCTGATACAGCAGGGCGTTTACATAATAAAAGCAACTTAATGGAAGAGTTAAAAAAAGTTAAACGCGTAATGCAAAAAATTGATGCAACTGCACCACATGAAATTATGTTGGTTGTTGATGCAGGTACTGGGCAGAATGCTGTGAACCAAGTTGAGTTATTTGACGAGGCAGTTGGATTAACAGGTTTAACCATTACTAAGCTCGATGGTACAGCTAAAGGTGGTGTATTGTTCAATATCGCAAGTAGAACACATGTTCCTATTCGATTTATTGGGGTGGGTGAGCAAATTGATGACTTACGTCCATTCTCAGCTAAAAGTTTTGTAGCAGCTTTGTTTGAAACTGATAAATAAAAATAACGATCTGATTAAATTCACTTAGCCAATTTTTACAACAGAAATTGGCTAAGTTATTAGTGTTCTGTAGTTAGAACACTATGTTATGTACATTCGCATGATTGTGTCATAAATCATCTTTAATATAGCCATATCGAATATTACGAACTAACACTTAGAAAAGGATCTGTTTTATGTCATTTTTAGATAAAATCACTCAACGCCGTACTATTTATGCTATTGGTAAAAATGTAAATATTGATAATGCTGTGATTGAAACGCTCATTAAAGATGCAGTGAAGCACAGCCCATCAGCTTTTAACTCACAGTCTTCACGTGCAGTTATTTTATTTGGTGATTCACATACGCAGTTTTGGACGATTGTACTCAACACGCTAGAAAAACTTGTACCTGCACAAGCATTTGAAGCGACTAAAGCAAAAATGAATAGTTTTATTGCAGGTCATGGTACAGTTTTGTTCTATGAAGACCAAGATGTTGTGAAAGGGCTACAAGAACAATTTGCGGCGTATGCAGATAATTTCCCAGTTTGGTCAGAACACTCAACTGCTATTGCACAATTTGCAGTATGGACTGCACTTTCTGAGCATGGTGTGGGTGCATCACTACAACATTATAATCCAATCGTAGATGATCAAGTTGCTGAGCAATTCAATATTCCAGCTTCTTGGAAGTTGCGTGCACAGCTTGTGTTTGGTTCAATTGAAGCACCAGCTGGTGAAAAAGAATTTATTGACGATACAGCTCGTTTTAAAACATTTAACTAAGTGTGTGAAATTTCCTACTTATAATCTTTGATTTGAGTGGGGATGGATCTATTGTTAATAGTATTTAATAAAAGAACGCTGCGGCGTTCTTTTTGTTTTAGGGTGCTGCTTTAATTTTTCAAAGCTGTCATATAACTGTCATGTTGAAATTGCATAGTGCATTAAGTTTTACAGTTTTTTGACAATGAGTGAGAGTGGTGGTACCGATGGCGTTAAATAAATTAAGCATGATCGCACTGGCATGTATGATGAGTAGTTCTGTATTTGCAGCAGTCACTATCACCAGTCCAGAAGATATCGCATTGATTGCCATCAATGACCAAGAGGTCAATACCGGTTTATTTCGTACTGAAAAAAATAGCTATAAAGTAGATGCTGGAAATACTGCATTAAGTGTGCGCTATCAGCAGTTCTTTAAGCATGCCAGTGGTGAACACGATATTGCAAAGTCTGGTGTTGTTACTATTCAGGCACCGAATTTGGTTGATGGTCAAACTTATCGATTGGCAGTAGTTAATCAACCGAATAATTATGATGATGCAGTTAAATATGCAGAGCAACCCACCATTGCATTGTATGATGCTAAAAACCAATTAGTGGTACAGCAAACGGGTGCTAACAACGAAGCTAAACCATGGTTCAAATCAGGTTTATTTAGCCGTGCCTTTGACTACACCTCTGGTAAATCTTCTGCTGCTCAGCCTGCACCTGTGTATGCAAATAATACAGCAGCGACTCCAGTTGTAGTTACAACACCCGTGAATAATGCAGCTGCCATGACAAGTGGTAAAGACCAACAAATGATTCAGCTATGGAAAGGAATGACCAAAGCAGAACGTCAAAAATTTATGAATTGGTTGGCTGAACAATAGTTAAAAGCTCATCGAGCTGTCAATGCAATCTAGCCAATATTTTGATTATATCTATAAGAAATAAAAAAAGTAGAAGCGTAAGAACGTCAAGCTTGGACCACCTACGAAATACTCCATTTGTAGGTGGTTTTTATTTTTGCGAATAAATATGAATAATTAGAGTTTGATATTTTGATATTGCGGCATCCACGGCTGTGCTTGTTCAAGCTGTGTGGCGAGTTGTAAAAGTAATCCTTCGGCTCCAAAGGGTGCGATAAATTGAGAACCTATAGGTAGATGTTCTTTATTCCAATAAAGCGGAACAGACATTGCAGGTAGTCCTGTAATGTTTGCTAATTGTGTGAAAGGTACCCACTTTAAATTATTTTTAACAATAAATTCAAATAAATGACTATGGGCAAGACGGTGAGCTTGATCAAACTTTAATAAACTATGCATCAGTGGGACTTGCCATTTTGGGGTCTTAACTTCTCCATTTTTAGGTGCAACAGATGCAGTAGCAGGAAGGAGGTAAAGATCATAGTGTTGAAAGAACTGATTCATCTGTGCGCTATAATGGCCCCAGTTGTTTAACGTTTCAATATAGTCTATGGCACTAACTTTGGCACCCATAGCAGCGATTACACGCGTATCTATTTCAAAATCTCGGTCAGAAGCACCATGTTGTTTTTTAATTTGTTGCACGGTATGTGCGCATTGACTAAACCATGTGCGTAAAAAATCTTTGGCTAAGGCCAGTCCATCAATTTTAGGCTGATCTTCTACAACATCGTGGCCCAATGATTCCAATAGCTTAGCGCTATGCAGCACAGCAGCAACGGCATCTTTAGAGACTTTGGTGGTAATTGGGGATTGGGTACTAAATGCAATTCTTAATGGTCTGGGCGCTTGTGTAATTTGATCAAGATAAGACTGTTCAGGTGCTGCGATGTTAAAGGTTGAAAAAGGGCCTGAACCATGACTTGCATCCAGCATAGCAGCACTATCACGTACTGATTTGGCTAAGACATGCTGCATTGCAGCGCCGTGCATAGCTTCACTAAAATGAGGGCCCCACGGTGTACGTCCTCGACTCGGTTTTAAGCCGAATAGACCACAGTAAGATGCAGGTATACGAATAGAGCCACCACCATCGCTAGCACCGGCTAATGGAACAATTCCAGCAGCAACAGCAGAGGCAGCCCCACCTGAAGAACCACCAGTATTGTGTTGAAGATTCCATGGGTTATGACAACTTCCCCAAGCATCAGGCTCAGTAATCCCTTTAATACCAAACTCAGGACTATTGGTGAGTCCCAAAATACTGACTCCTGTGTTCTCCCACCGTTTTACAATTTCTGCAGTTTGCTCTGCAACGTAAGGTTTTCGCTTTAAGCTATTAGAACCATAGCTACTGACAATACCAGCATAGTCTTGATGTAAGTCTTTTAGTAAGAAGGGAACCCCAGAAAAAGGGCCTGCAGTGGGGTTGTCGAGTTTAGCCTTAGCTTGTTCAAAGGTTTTAATGGTAATTGCATTAAGTTTTGGATTGACAGCCTCACTACGTGCAATAGCAAGCTCTAAAAGCTCATGTGCTTGCACTTGTTTTTGTTGTACGAGTTGAGCTAATCCTAAGCCATCATATTGAATATATTCTGAAAATTTCATTATCAGTGGACCCATATAAAATTTGAAAAATTGTTTGTCATCCGATGTATTGTTACTAGCATAACCGACATATTGTTCAACAATGGTTATTTTTGATCGCTATTGCAGGAAATTATGATAAGTTATTTCAATGAATTAAGAACCAAGTTGAAATATGAACAAAGTCTCTTTACTGATTGTCTTGTCAGTTTTAGTCGCACCGACGGTTTTTGCAAATAAAACAGCCACTCAGGCTACAGCCACTGCAAAAAATGAAAATATGATTCGTGTCATTTCACGTCCTGAAATTATGGGATTGTGGGGTATGCAATTGCCAAATAATAATACCTGTATTGAATATTATAATTTCAAAGGGGGTAATGAATTGGTCGTAAATAGCGGTAAAGAATGGTCTACAGGCATTTATGAATACCAACCCGCACCTGATAATACGATGAGTCGGTTGCCTGTTATGGCAATGCAAATTAAATATGATAATGACGAAATAGACTGTTCTGGATTACAACAAGATCAGTCAGGTGAAGTCTCACAATTTTTTGTGAAATGGAATAATCCAAACAGTATTAGTTTTTGTGGTACGGCCACAGGCGAACAGTGTGTAGTCGACTTACATCGTGTTTTACCTTAGTTTAAATTGGGCACTGGCTATAATTTAAATCAAGCCAATAAACTTAAATAATCAGCCTATGCAATAAAAAAACCACCTTAAGGTGGTTTTTTTATTGTGTTGAGTTTAGCTAGACTTAAGACGTTTTCTTAAGAATTTGCCAAACGTTGTAACGATTTTGTTTTTCGATTTCAAGGATTAAGCGATCTGCAACTTCTGCTTCCTCAGGGTATTTTACTTTATAGTTTTTCAAAGTCTGAATGGCATTTTTCTTTTGTTCCATACCAATGAAGTTGTTTGCAGAAGAAAGGTAAGCTTCTTGTACACCCGCTTTCATTGCACGGTCTAAATAAGGGATAGCTTCACGTTGGCCACCACCTTCAGAAAGAGAGAAACCAAACCACAGGTTCGCTTCAGCGTCATCTTTGTTAATTTTTAAGATACGTTGAGCGTATTTAAGAGATTTAGTGGTGTATGCAGAACCAAGATCGAGGTTACGTCCCATCACGCTGGCTTTAAATGCACGAATCAAAATATCGAATGAAGCTTTGTCGTTTGCAGCTAAAGTATCAAGTTGTGTAGAGACTTCTTTTAATTTACTTTCAAAACCTTTACGTTCCATACGGTCAGTAAATTGAGGTGGGTAATGACGCGCTTTACCTTCAACCATTTGTAAGAAATCATCGATATTGGTGATGTCAATTTCATTGTCACCAGCAAGTACGGCATATTTCATTGCGCGATCTTTTGAGTTTACCGTTGGAATAATGAGTTTATTCGTGTCTAAAACCAATTTTTGGCTAGGATTTTCTGGACGGCTTACTTCCATTTTTGCTACAGGCTGTGCAGCAGCCTTTTTTAAATCCAGTTCAAATACTGGTGGTTCTGCGTAATTAAAAGGGTTAAGCGCATAAAATGGAGGGGTTAGATCTGGTTCTGTGAAAACAATTTGACTACTGTTAGATTGTTGATGCTTTACTGGTCCTGAACTACATGCAGTAAGTAACAAGGCAGCAATCAGGCTGTATGCCAAGGGCTTAAGGGTCATAAGATTCATCCAGATAGTTTTTTTAGATCAAAATTGTTGATGTCGCTCAGTCTATGAAAAGAACCTAAAACATGCAACTTCTAAAGCGAAACATTATTAAAAAACATACATTAGCTTGTAATTTTCACTAAAAAATTTACCATTTGTTGATATAAGTGTTCAGGTAAAAAAAAGCAGTTCAACATTGTTGCTGAACTGCTTTTTATGACAAGGTGAGATTGTGAGACGATTAACTTTTGTCAGTTTGTGATTCACATTCTCTACGGATGTCTTCAAGAACTTTTAATTCTTTATCACTAAGTTCGTGTTCATGCTCATGTTCAACATGTTTGAAACTTGGATCGATTTTAGATAGGCGTGCACAAAGTGCATTCATTCGCTGTTCTGTATATGACAGTCGATCGAGTAATACGCGCATACCTTCAAATACTGGATCTGCTAGGTTAGGTGTTGCTGCATAGGCTTGGAACTTGTCTTTGGCAGCATTTTGTGCCAAATCATGTTGTTCTTCAGGTGAAGCATTGGGTTGATCTTTAAACTGCTCTTTATAGATAAAGCGCGCAGGACTACCTACAGCAGTTACACCCGCAGGTACAGCTTTTGTGACCACGGTATTTGAGCCTACTTTGGCATTTTTACCTACAGTAAATGGTCCCAAAATCTTAGCGCCTGCACCGACAACCACACCATCTTCAAGTGTAGGATGGCGTTTGCCTTTGTTCCAAGTTGTACCACCTAAGGTCACCCCATGATACAAGGTGACATCATCGCCGATTTCAGCTGTTTCACCAATGACGACTCCCATACCATGGTCGATAAAAAAACGGCGACCAATTTTAGCACCAGGATGGATTTCGATTCCTGTTACAAATCGACTAAATGAAGACAAAACACGCGCAGAGGTTTTACACTCTTTTTTCCACAGCTCATGTGCGACACGATGCATCATTAATGCATGAATCCCCGGGTAAGTGGTCAATACTTCTAGACGGTTACGTGCGGCTGGATCTCGCGCGAAGACAGCTTGAACGTCTTCTTTGAGCTGTTTAAGCATTAGTTTTGATCCTCTCGATGAGTTGATTTTTTCCATGTGCCATTACTGAGGGCTTGTACGCGGGTAAAAACCCCTCGAAGTAAATGATATTCCATACGATCTAATTGTATACGTCCAAAAAGACGACGCAAGCGTAAAGGTAATAATCTTGGGTTTTCTGGGTCAAAAAATTCAATATCGGCTAACATTTGCTGCATATGTGGGTAAAATTGCTGCATTTGCTGTTGCGTTACCAGCGGCTCATCCCACTGCATCTGCTCTTCAGCAGTGACCGGCATGGCTTGTTCTTGTTGAGCTGAAGCCGTTGTGCTGTGTTCAAGGATAGCCATACGCATCTCATAGCAGACGATTTGAATCGCTTGAGCTACATTGAGTACGCCGTAGTCTGTATTGACTGGAATGGTTAAGTGATAATTGGCAAGAGCAAGTTCTTCATTGGTGAGACCACGATCTTCTCGGCCAAAAACAATTGCTACTTCTTGATTTTTTTCACTGATTGCCTGCATGGCCAAGTTGGCAGCAGGTCGAACATCAAGTAAAGGCCAAGGAATCGTGCGGCTTCGGGCACTGGTACCAAAGACCAAATGGCAGTCTGCGATGGCTTCTTCAAGGCTAGACACGATTTCAATTTGTTCAATCAGATCGGTTGCACCTGCTGCGAGCGCATCAATATCTGGATGCGGATAAGTCTTGGGGGCAACCAAGACGAGTTTAGAAAGGCCCATCGTTTTCATTGCACGCAAAGCACTACCAATATTGGCAGGTAGGGTGGTGTTGACCATGACGATACGGACATGTGCCAACTGTGTAGACACAGCGGCATTGTCAAAATTTTGCATATTTATTCCAAATAACTCTTTTTTTAGATCACACATCTTGGGATTAAGAATACTGTGAGATTTCTGCTTGGTAGAGATCCATTGCTTCATCCATGCTCATATCACTCGGCGGTGGCGTAAAGCTTTGAGTCATTGCCGGTTCTGCAACTTTGGCAGCTTTGGATTTGACCTGATATTCAACATGAATTGCTTCTTTACCAAAGTAGTCACGTAATTTGCTGAGTAGTTCATCGGTTGGGGTGATTAACCAGTCACTGGCCAAATGGACTTGGGCCGATGCATAGCTATACTCTAGCTGTAATTGCAATGGAATGTGTTGACAGGAATCAACATGACAGAAGGGTTGGATCATCTGTTTAAGATCTTGGGCTAAGTTTTTACCACATTGGCTTGGATCAAGCTGAATCTGGATCGAGTTTGCCCGTTTTTGTCGAATTTCATTGAGTGAGAATGCCTTAGTTAAGCGGCCCATAGGGCGATCAAAACCTTCACGCTCATATATTTCACCTTCAATGACTACAACTTTTTCGCTTTGTACAATATCTTTAAAGCGTTGGAAACGTTCATGGTTCGCAGAGACTTCGATACGGGCTGTACCATCATCAAGGGTAATCATCATGCGGTTTGGAAAGTTCGCAACATCGATCACGAGGCCAGCAAAAACAGTCGTCACACCACGACGTGTCGGGGTGAGTTCATTAATTTTATTGGGAATAAATGCTTTTAATTCAGTTTTATAGACGTCAATAGGATGCCCAGTTAAATACAAGCCTAGCGTGTCTTTTTCACCTTTTAAACGAACCTCATCGCTCCATGGCTTAAGTGGTTTAGCTGGTTTACGTTGAACTTCTTCAACTTCACCAAATAAATCCATCATGCCTGTTTCACGATTACTTCGTGCCTGATCTGCTGCTTGTACAGCTTCTGGTAACTGTGCCATTAGGCTTGAACGTTCAAGTCCAAGACAATCAAGCGCACCTGCACGAATCAGCGCTTCTAAGGTACGCTTGTTGATTTTCTTTAGGTCAATACGGTGACAGAAATCGAACAGGTCTTTGAAGTTACCGTCGCGTTGGCGTGATTCGATCACAGATTGCATGGCTTGTTCACCCACACCTTTAATCGCACCAAGACCGTAGACAATGGTCGATGAATCACTGGCATGAAAACGATAAAGTGACATATTCACAGAGGGAGGCAGCACCTCTAAACCATTTTCACGACAGTCATCGATTAAGAAAACTACACTGTCTGTGTTTTGCATTTCAGAAGACATGACTGCCGACATAAATTCGGCAGGGTAATGCGCTTTTAACCAAGCCGTTTGATATGCAACGAGTGCATAGGCAGCAGCATGTGATTTGTTAAAACCATAGCCAGCAAATTTTTCCATATAGTCAAAGATATGGTTTGCAGTGGCTTCATCGATATCTTTTTTCGCAGCACCTTCAATAAAGATTTGTCGTTGCTTGACCATTTCTTCAGGTTTTTTCTTACCCATAGCACGGCGTAATAAATCCGCGCCACCTAAGGTATAGCCTGCGCAGTACTGAGCAGCCTGCATCACCTGTTCTTGGTAAACCATAATGCCGTAAGTTGGTTCAAGTACACCTTCAAGCAGAGGATGTAAATATTCAAACTCACCACCATGCATACGGTGGATGAAGTCAGGAATAAGATCCATCGGACCTGGGCGATATAACGATACGAAGGCAATAATCTCTTCAAATTTACTTGGGCGCGCTTCTTTTAACATGCGCTTCATGCCCACGGATTCAAACTGGAATACCGCCGTGGTATTGGCATCAGCAAAAATATTGTAGGCCTGAGTATCATCCAGTGGAATTTTTTCAATCACCACAGGTGAGGTGACATCACTACGTTTATTGATATTTTGTAGTGCATCCTCAATAACCGTTAAGTTACGCAGACCTAAAAAGTCAAATTTTACCAGACCCGCTGATTCGACATCGTCTTTATCGAATTGGGCAACTCGGTTGGTTCCATCTTCATCACACAGTACAGCTGAGAAGTCGGTAATTTTGGTGGGTGCGATCACTACACCACCAGCATGTTTACCTGTGTTACGTGTAATTCCTTCGAGTTTTAATGCCATCTCCCAGATTTCGGCAGCATCATCATTGTCTGGGTTTGAGGGATTGGTCACGATATCGTGGAGCTGTGGTTCCATCTCAATCGCACCACGCAGGTCAATGCCAAGCGGTTTGGTTGGCACCATTTTTGAGATTCGGTCAGCTAGGCCATATGACTTGCCAAGAACTCGAGCGACATCTCGAATCGCACCTTTTGCAGCCATCGTACCAAAAGTGGCGATCTGTGAAACAGCATCTCGACCATAATGTCTTGATACATAGTCAATGACTTTATCACGACCCGCGATACAGAAGTCGACGTCAAAGTCGGGCATAGAGACACGTTCAGGATTTAAGAAACGTTCGAAGAGTAGATCATAGCGTAGAGGATCGAGGTCGGTAATTTTGAGACTATACGCAACCAAAGACCCCGCACCTGAACCACGCCCAGGACCTACAGGAACACCATTGCCTTTGGACCATTGAATAAAGTCCATCACGATAAGGAAGTAGCCTGGGAATCCCATGTTATTAATAATATTAATTTCATAGGCTAGACGTTCATCATAAGGTTTACGTATCTCAGGCCAATCTTCATCACGTTGTTCAACTGGATACAGTACAGCCAAACGCTCTTCCAAACCTTCTTGAGAGATATGCTCAAAGAAAGTATTAATGGTATGACCTTCAGGAATCGGATAGTCCGGTAGATGATAAGTCCCTAGTTTAAGTGAGACATTACAACGTTTAGCAATGTTGACGGTATTGCTGATCGCACTTGGAATATCTGCAAATAGCGCGCACATCTGCGCACTGGTTTTAAGGTATTGTTCGGTACTGTATAAGCGTGGGCGACGGCTATCTCCAAGCACATAACCATCCGCGATACATACACGGGCTTCATGTGCTTCGTAATCTTCAGGCGTTACGAAGTGCACGTCATTATCTGCGACAACACCAATTTGATATTTGTGCGCTAATAAAAGCGCTTGTTGAATAAATTCTTCTTCTTGTGGGCGTTCGGTGCGGGTTAAAGAAAAATAAACGCGATCACCAAATTTTTCAATCCAAGCTTCTAGCAACGGCTCAGCTTTTTGTGGGTTGGATGAGCAAAGCATTTTTCCAACATCACTATGTTGGCCTAATAAAACGATCAGATCTTGGGATTGATCTAAAATCCATTGTTTGTCGATGCAAGGAATACTAAGCTGTTGACCTTCAATAAAACCACGTGAGACTAATTCGGTTAAACTGCGCCAACCGATATTGGTCATAGCCAATAAACGAATCCTATGTTCCGCATCGTTGAGACGAACTGTACTGCCTAAAATTGGCTTGATACCTTTTGATAGGCAGCCTCGATAGAACTTCACTGCCGCATGTAAATTGGACAAGTCAGTCATGGCTAAGGCAGGCATGTTATCAGCTGCAGTTGCTTTAATAAGCTCAGGTATACGCACTATCGACTCTGTAATCGAAAACTCCGTATGCGTACCAAGATGAACAAACTGCATAGATAAATCCTTCATAAAAACCGCAGGCATTTTAGCACGCTCTGAAACATGAATGCAGTTTGCTAATCACTTTTCCCTCACTGTTATGATGTAAATGATGATTATTTGTTGGCAAGCTAAAAAAAATTCAATAAGATAATTCTACTTTGGACAGTTGTATACCAATTAATATTAGGACATTCATGAAGATTAAAACTTTAGCACTGGCAGTATTACTCGCATGTTCAAGTGCAACGACTGTATATGCTGCAGAACAAGTGGACTACAGCCCTAAACTTGTACAGTTAGCCACAAAAGGTGATGCCCAAGCACAATATGATCTAGGTGAAGCATATTACCAAGGCTATGGTGTCGAGGAAAACGAAGAACAAGCATTTAAATGGTATCAAAAGGCTGCTGCTAAAGGCCAACTTGATGCGATTTATTCAATCGGCTATATGTACGACGAAGGTCAATACGTGAATGAAAATAACGTAGAAGCTGTGAAGTGGTACACTAAGGCTGCTGAAAAAGGTCATTTATTGGCTCAGTACGCTTTAGGTTATATCCTTGAAGATGGTGAAGACGGCGTAAAAGCTGATCCGAAAAAATCAATGTATTGGTTACAAAAAGCAGCTGACGCAGGTCAGGCTGATGCCCAGTTCCATGTGGGTTATAACTATGAAAACGCTGTTTCTGTAAAAGAAGATTTGCCAAAAGCAATTCGTTATTACCAAAAAGCCATTCAGCAAGATCACAATAAGGCGATGAATAATCTCGGCTTAATGTATCAAGAAGGTCGTGGTGTACAGCAGAACTATGCTGAAGCATTACGTCTTTATAAACAAGCTGCAGATAACTATGACAATGAAGTTGCAATGTCAAACTTAGCTGAGCTCTATGAAAAAGGTTTAGGCACGAAAAAGGATTATCGTTTAGCTGCTGAATACTATGAAAAAGCTTATGAAAACGGTGACGTTGAGTCCCTAGATAAACTATCTAAACTTTACGAAACTGGTGGTTTTGGTTTGAAGAAAAATCTACGTAAAGCTAAAGAATACGCTGAATCTTATGCAGAGCATGCAGATGCATATGCAGAAGCAGCTGAAGCACAATAAGTTTGTTTATCTGTAACTGATTCGACTTATTTAAAAATGCCGTAGTATGATCTCATACTACGGTTTTTTTATGCCCTATCAGTTAAAACTTTTAAGCTGAAATTGACTACATAGCTAAAGTGGCTAGGGTGTGGTGTTAATAAAAGGAAATCTATATGAATAATAAGCGTTATATCATTATCTTGACGCTATCTTGTAGCACGCTTTTTGCTGTACAGAGTCAAGCTAGAGATACGGCAATTAGCATAAATAAAAATTTAAAAATTGATATAAATCCAGCAAGTTGTATGGACCATAGTCAGCAACAAGCTCAGCAGCAACAAGTTCAAAATGCAGTAACCGATAACACTTTTCCTGAGCCCGCTTCTGGATATCGGGCGGGGTTGCAGCCGCAATATGCCAGTCGATATATGGCTGTTGCAAATAGCCCCTTGGCAACTCAGGCAGGCTGCGAAATTTTGGCAGCAGGTGGTTCGGCGATTGATGCTGTAATTGCAGTACAAGCAGTACTGGGTTTGGTTGAGCCACAATCGAGTAGTATCGCTGGTAGTGCATTTATGTTGTATTACGATGCTAAAACAAAAAAAGTAAGTAGCTATGATGGGCGTGAGACAGCACCTGCCGCCGCTACGCCTTATTATTTGATCAGACAGGATCAGGCTGACCCGCATGCTGCTGCCCCTTTACCTTCTGCACGGCGTAGTGGTCGTTCAATCGGCGTACCTGGGGTCATGAAAATGTTAGAAATGGCGCATGATGAGCACGGTCAGTTGCCATGGCGAGGATTATTTAATCGAGCCATCTTTTTGTCTAAAAAAGGTTTTGTCGTACCGAATCGGCTGGCCGATGCCATTGTGACCAATAGCAAAGAATTACAACTCGATCAAAATGCGGTACAAACTTATTTTAAGCCTAGTGGTCAACCTTATCGCGTTGGTGAGATCATGACCAATCGTCCATATGCAAGCTCTCTAACACAGATTGCAAAAAAGGGCGCTCAGGCGATGTATAGTGGTGCAATGGCGGCCAATATCATTGCTAAAGCGGGGCAAACCATAGGTGATGATTCCGCGCGTACACCCATTACTCCAAGTTTGATGACTTTAAATGATTTATCAAATTATAAAGCGATTAAACGTGAGGCCATCTGTGCCACTTATCGTGAGCAGTATTATGTTTGCACCATGCCTCCACCATCTTCAGGAGGGATTGCTGTTTTACAAACGCTGGGGATATTAGAAAACTTTGATTTAAAAGCCTATCCACCTAAAGAGCGTGAAAACGAAGGGGGAATCCCGCATGTGATGGCGGTGCATTTGATCTCAGAGGCTGAACGTTTGGCTTATGCCGATCGTGATAAATATGTTGCAGATCCAGATTTTGTGCCATTACCGGGTCAAGGTAGTCAAAGTTTGCTCGATAAAAACTATTTAAAACAGCGCGCTGGGCTAATTAATCTTGATCGCTCTATGGGCGTGGCTAAAGCAGGAGAGTTCAAAACAGCTCAAGCTTTGGGACAAGATCTGACTCCAGAACGGGGCACCACACAAATTACTGTAGTGGATACGTATGGTAATGTCTCATCGGTAACCAGTACAGTAGAGTCAAGTATGGGATCTTTTCATATGGTTGATGGTTTCTTTTTAAGTAATCAATTAACTGATTTTTCTGCTCATCCTGTTGATGAACAGGGCGTGATGTTGGCCAATCGTATTGAAGCGAATAAACGCCCACGCAGTACGATGGCACCGACGATAGTTTTTAAAGGCACAGTACCTGATGATTTTTATATTGCAACAGGTTCACCAGGTGGTGGAACCATTATTCAATTTGTTGTAAAAAATTTGGTCGGGATGTTGGACTGGGGACTTGACCCGCAGCAGGCCAACGCCTTAATTAATTTTGGTGCGATGAATAGTGCAGTCACCAATGTTGATCATTCCAATGAAAAACTATCTTTGATTGATTTAATTAAAGCTTTGGAAGAAAAAGGCCATGTGGTCAATAAAAATGCTCAAACCAGTGGGGTTTCAACAATTATGCGTAGCCACGATTATTCAAAAGGTCAATTGAAGCAGAAACTTGTTGGTGGGGTGGACCCACGCCGTGAGGGGCTCGCTTTGGGTGATGCGGTTAATTAAGACATGAATTAACATGGCTTGTTGAATCAACTGTATTAGGCGAGAGGGAGTGTTGAAACACTCCTTTTTTCTTTGTCTTTATTTGGCCAACATCAATGAATAAATCCTGAGTGGGTTTTGGCCATGGCTTCGAGCCCTTCGACTAAGTGGTCTATAAGTTTAGCCATTAGCAAACGTTGTTCTTTGCGTGATGCATAAACCATTTGTACGGTACCAATATTTGAATACCACTCTGGAAATAAATGTATTAATTTTCCACTTTGAATATCTGCCTCAGCAATCAGATACGGTAAGTCCGCAATACCTAGACCATCTTTAGCTGCATAATATACCCCCAGAATATCACTACTTTTGATTCGTGGTTGAAGTGGGATGATGGTGCTTTCTTGGCTATGGGCATGGGTTAAGTGCCACTGGTATTCATGTGTTTGTGTGCCCAGTGCAATACTGGGGAAATTCTGTAAGTCAGTGAGCGATTGTAAGGTTTGATCGCGCAGTAAATCTGGGCTCGCGACTAAGCAGTGTGTAGTTTGAATCACATCTCGAACAATCAAGTTGCTGTCCTTAGTTGAACTAAAGTTGGTTCGAATGGCTAAATCCACATTGTCTTTGATAATATCAATCCGCTCGCTACTAATTTCGAACTCTATTTCTACCTTCGGATAACGGTTTAAAAATTGAGTGAACAGGTGACGTAGTTGAAAGCTTAACATCATGGGTGGGCAACTCACTTTTATGAGGCCTTCTAGTTCATTTTTTTGATTTAATAAAATGTGATCGGCATGTTCAGCATGTTGAATGATTCGGCAGCATTGTTCGTAAAACTGTTGGCCTAATGCAGTGATATTAAATTGGCGTGTAGAGCGATGAATGAGTTTAATCTTATAGTGATTTTCAAGGGCGATGACACGACGACTTAACTTTGATTTACTGATATTACTCGCTTCACTTGCAGCGCTAAAACCGGCATATTTTACGACCAGATAAAAGTATAAATAATCATCGAAATTCGGCATTTAATTTCCAAAAATTAGCATGATACTGAGTTTATCCATTATAGATTGCAAAACTGCGAAAGCCTAAAAGCAATTCAATAATCACTTTTAGGCTTTGCTGTGAAGCTAGTCGTTATTGGTTATTGTTTTGGTTGTAGCTGTTAATTAAGTTGCGATAATCAGGAATATGGTTGCCAAATAATGCACCTAGACCTTCAACATCATTACGCCAATCGCGATGCAACTCACATGCAGCACCAAACCAAGTCATTAACTGTGCGCCAGCACTTGACATACGGTCCCACGCAGAATCACGTGTGAGGTGGTTAAATGTTCCTGAAGCATCTGTAATCACAAATACATCGAAGTCTTCAGCAAGCGCTGAAAGTGTTGGGAAAGCGACACAAACCTCAGTTACTACACCTGCAATAATGAGTTGTTTCTTACCAGTTGCTTTAACTGCTTTGACAAAGTCTTCATTGTCCCATGCATTGATTTGTCCAGGACGGGCAATATAAGGTGCGTCTGGAAACATTTCTTTGAGTTCAGGAACCAGTGGGCCATTAGGACCTTGTTCAAAGCTGGTGGTTAAGATGGTTGGTAAATTAAAATATTTTGCGGCTGCAGCTAAAGCCAAGACATTATTCTTAAATTTATCAGGATCAATATCACGAACCAATGAGAGTAAACCAGTTTGGTGGTCAACTAAAAGTACAGCTGCGTTGTCTTTGTCTAAACGAACATAATTTTTAGCCATGTAGATATTCCTTAAAATGAGTTTTTAGATAAAAGTAGTGACTGCTTAAACTCAATATAGGCATCATGTTGTACAAGATAAAGACAATAAACTGAGAAGGATAATCCTGTTAATAGGATAATAGCTGTGATGCTTGGCAAGGTCGTGTGTTGCTGTTATTGGATTTATAGTGAGGAGCTGATTTTTAACTAAAAAAGCACTGCTTTTAGGCAGTGCTTTTCAATGAGATCCAAACTTAAGTTGAATCAAATTACATTAACGCATTTTTGCCAAGAAACGGCCAAGGCGTGTAATCGCTTCACGTAGTTCATTTTCAGCAGGTAAAAATACTAAACGGAAATGGTCCGGCGTTGGCCAGTTAAAACCTGTACCTTGTACCAGCAATACTTTTTCTGCTTTGAGGAAATCGAGCATGAGTTTCTCATCATCTTCAATCGGATAGATTTTTGGATCTAATTGCGGGAAACAATACATCGCACCTTCTGGTTTGACACAGCTTACCCCAGGAATTTCATTGAGCATCTCCCAAGCAATGTTACGTTGCTCATAGAGACGACCACCTGGGCGAATTAAGTCATTAATGGATTGATAGCCACCCAGTGCAGTTTGAATGGCATATTGTGCTTGGTGGTTCGCACAAAGTCGCATTGAAGCGAGCATGTCCAAGCCTTCGATATAATCTGATGCACGTGATTTATCACCTGTGATTGCCATCCAACCTGAACGATAGCCAGCAATACGGTGCGATTTTGATAAACCGTTAAAGGTAATACAAAGATGATCACCTGCTAGCTCAGCAACAGACACGTGTTCAATACCATCATAAATGATGCGGTCGTAGATTTCGTCAGCAAACAAGAGCAGATCATGCTTTTTAGCCAGTGCCACAATTTGTTCAAGAACATGGCGTGGATAAACAGAACCTGTAGGATTGTTCGGGTTGATAATCACAATACCGCGGGTATTGGCTGTGATTTTAGCTTCCATATCGGCAATATCTGGATACCAACTATTTTCTTCATCACATTTATAGTGAATTGCTGTTCCACCAGACAAATTAATTGCTGCGGTCCAGAGTGGATAATCTGGCATAGGTACCAGCATTTCATCTCCATCATCGAGTAGGCCTTGCATAGCCATAACGATAAGCTCTGAAACACCATTTCCGATATAAACATCTTTAACATTTAGATCGTGAATATTTTTTTGTTGGTAATACTGACAAACTGCTTTACGTGCAGGAAAAATACCTTTGGAATCGGTATAACCAATCGCATTCGGTAAATTTAAAGCGACATCATTAATAATTTCTTGTGGTGCTTCAAAACCGAATGGTGCGGGGTTACCAATATTGAGCTTGATGATCTTATGTCCGGCTTCTTCCATTTCATTGGCGGCTCGTAACACAGGTCCACGGATGTCGTAGCAAACATGCTCGAGCTTTGATGACTTTTTGATTTCTCGTGGCGTTGTGTAACCTAAAACGGACATAATTCAATCCAATATAATCAGGGTTAGAAAAATAGATTACTGAAATATCACAATCTATGTTGAAATTTAACTAGAAATATATAAAGTTCTAGCGTAAATATGGATGCATCGAAGCATGACATTGAATGCTAAATAATTAAAGGAGTTAGTCATGGGAAAACTCAATAAAACAGACCGAGAATGGCAAAGAGAGTTATCACCTGAAGAGTTTAGGATTACTCGCCAAAAAGGCACTGAACCAGCATTCACAGGTCAATACTGGAATAGCAAGAGTGCAGGGGTTTACCGCTGCCGTTGTTGTGGTGAAGAGCTATTTTCATCTGAAAGTAAATATGACAGTGGTAGTGGTTGGCCAAGTTTCTTTAGACCGATCAGTGCTGCTGCGATTGATGAGCATACTGACCATAGTCATGGCATGCGTCGTGTAGAAATTACCTGCCATCATTGCGATGCGCATTTAGGACATGTTTTTGAAGACGGGCCGCAACCGACAGGTCTTCGTTACTGTGTCAATTCGGCTTCATTAGAACTTAAAACAAAAGAAAAAAATGATGAGGATACCTATCCATGAGCAATATTTACCAGTTTGATGCTGAGCTATTAGATGGACAAAATAAGAGCTTAGCTGATTATCAAGGCAAAGTTCTTTTGATCGTTAACACAGCAAGTAAATGTGGGTTTACGCCGCAATTTGCTGGCCTTGAGAAGCTTTATCATAAATATCGTGAGCAAGGTTTAGAAATACTCGGTTTTCCATGTAATCAATTTGGGGGGCAAGATCCGGGGAGCAATGAGCAAATTGGCGAATTCTGTAGTAAGAACTATGGGGTAAGTTTTCCTATGTTTAGTAAGGTCAATGTCAAAGGGCCTGAAGCACATGTTATTTTTCGCTATTTGACCAATCAAAGCAAAGGTATATTAGGCAGTGGTATTAAGTGGAACTTCACTAAATTTTTAGTGAATCGACAAGGTGAGGTGATTAATCGTTATGCACCGACCACTAAACCTGAAAGTTTAGAACAAGACATTGAACAAGCTTTGGCACAAGCTGCAGTCAGTGCTTAATTTGACTTTAGTAAATTTATGACAGAAGCAACCAGTAATTTTTGGCGTGATTCACGCATGCCCTATGTGGAGACACGGCGGGCATGTGCGAGTCGAATCTGTTATCAAGCACATAGCCATCCCACCTTTTCTATAGGCGCCGTAGATCAGGGCCATAGCTGCTTTCATAGTCATCAAACAGGCGAGCAAATCATCACAGCTAAAACCTTAGTGCTTATGCCTGCTGATGTGGTACATCGCTGTAATCCTGTACCAGAACAGTCATGGAGTTATCAAATGCTACATCTTGATGCTGCATGGTTAAACACATTATTACAAGAATATCGGATGAATCATCCAACATTGGCCACACCGTATATGGCGCCATTACAGGCGCAAGTGATTCAAGATGTAGCGCTTTATCAAAATTTCACTGAGCTTAATGACAGTTTATTTAATCCTGAACTGACCATTGTAGAAAAAGAGCAGCGCTTGGTGGATATGTTAATCCAACTTTTAGAACCTACGAGTGTTCAGACACATTCACTGGTCATGCCTGAAATAGAACAGCAGCAGTTTGTGGACGTGTTGAATTGGCTGGCTCAAAGTGAGGATTTTATCTCTCTACAAGATTTAGCTACACATTTACAGATCAGTCGTTTTGCATTGATTCGCCTATTTAAACAACAGCTCGGCTTGGCCCCACATGCATATCAAATCAATTTAAGAATCAATCAGGCACGGGAGTTATTACGTGCTGGACAAGCTCTGGCAGATGTAGCTTTTGCCTTGGGTTTTTGTGATCAAAGTCATTTTCATCGTAGTTTTAAGGCTTATACAGGCATTACACCAAAACAATATCAAAATGTACTTTAGCCTAATTTAAACTTTAATCTATTAACGTTAGCCTTCTGCAATTTTATACAAGAATTAGATGTGCTATGACGATTACAGTCTGATCCGTTTGAAGGAGAGACTCAATGTCGTTATTTTTTTTACTTGCATTCACTCATTTTATTGCCTTGTTATCACCTGGGCCTGATTTCTTTTTAATTGTGACGACATTATTGGGGCAGGGACGCCGTGCCGCTCATGTCGTATGTATAGGCATTGCAGTGGGTAATGCGGTCATTTTACTGTTGATTTTATATGCCTTACATCAATTGGGGGGACTAGACCCTGATATATTACAACTGGTGAAATATGCTGCGGCCACGTATTTACTTTATTTAGCATTGCGCTGTGTTATGGCATTGCGGACACTCACGCCGCTGAGCTTAAAACAATCAACAGATCAAGCAAAGTTCTCAAGTACTCAATATTTTTATTTGGGTTTACAATCGAGTTTATTGAACCCTAAAAATATCATCTTTTATAGCAGTGTATTATTACTTGTTCATAGTCAGTATAACGGGTTGCAACAATTGGGTTTAGCAAGCTGGATGGTGATCGTGGTTTATCTGTGGAATTGCTTATTACTGCGCTTACTGAGTCGAGAGGCCTATCTTAAATGGTTACAACAAAAAATTGTTTGGATTTATAGCATTTCAGCGCTGTGTTTTTTGAGCTTTGCACTCAGTGCGATTTATCTGACCTAAGTAAATTTGACAATGATTCACGGTTTGGGTAGATTATTTGGAATGATTGTTCCAGTATGAAATGATGCGTATTAAAGAATTCGATCCAGATCAAGTCACTGATGCTGTTATGCAGGTCTTTTGGCATAAGGGCTTTGCTGCAACTTCTGTACAAGATTTGGTTGCAGCGACAGGGTTATCACGAAGCAGTTTATATAGCACTTTTAAAAATAAAGAAGCGTTATATCAGCGGGCTTTATACCGCTATCATATTAATACCCAAAAAAATATTGATTTACTATCAAGTGATGGTCCTGTAAAAGCGATCATTAGCCAACTATTTTCCCGCATTATTGCAGATGAAATTTCTGATCTACAGCATCGTGGCTGCTTTATGGCCAATGCCAGCTTGGAGTTGGCTGGGCATGATGAAAAAATTGCGCAATCAGTTCGGGATAACTTTCAACGATTACAAATTGCATTTGAGCGTTTAATTCAGCGTGGACAGCAAAGTGGTGAACTCAGTAGCCAACACTCAGCCAGAGCGCTGGCCCTTTTTTTTGTGAATACTATACAAGGTATAAGGGTACTCAGTAAGGCGTGTACTGAACAAAATCGTCAGGAATCTCTACAGAATGTGGTAGATATAGCATTAAATAGCCTCTAAATCCCACCGTTAAGTCCTAAGTTGAGCTTTGCTGACTTAGGATTTTATTTTCTTTGATTTGGAATGATCGTTCCAGTTAAGCAGGATCAAATAAAATGATTGATAAAAATGTATTTGTAGTTTGGAAACGAACACGGACTCATCAGTGGAATGTGCGAGCTGAGCATGTGAGACAACCCATATGAATCCTCAGCATGAACAAAAATTGCCTATTGATAAGTTACTGGCTTTTTCTTTGGCAGGATTTTTAAGTATTATGACCGAAACCATACCAGCGGGCTTGTTGCCTTTAATCAGCCAAGATTTAAATATTTCGCAGGCTTTAGCTGGACAGTTTATTTCCATTTATGCTTTAGGCTCTGTGATTGCTGCGATACCTGTCGTATATGCAACTCAAAATTGTCCTCGGAAGCAATTACTTTTATTTGCGGTCACAGGTTTATTTATTTTTAATAGCCTAACAGCAGTATTATCTAACTATTATTGGATTTTCATCGCACGCTTTATTGCGGGTATGGCAGCAGGGGTAATCTGGGGAATTTTAGCGGGTTATGCGCGAAATATTGTATCGAGTCATTTGCAAGGTCGAGCACTAGCGATAGTCGGCATTGGTCAACCCTTGGCTTTGTGTATGGGATTGCCATTAGGCACATGGTTAGGACAGCTATTCGGTTGGAGAGAAGTGTTTGGCATTCTTTCTGTTCTTGCCTTAATGTTAATGATCTGGGTCGCGATCAGCCTTCCTCAAGTCGAGGGGCAACAGGCCAATAAACAACGATCGATTTTGGATGTTTTTTTGCAGCCTGGAATACGTTCAATTTTAGCCGTAATTTTTATTTGGATATTTGCACATAACTTACTCTACACCTTTCTTTCCCCTTATTTAGCCTCAGTACACCTTGATCAACATCTAGATTTGATTTTATTAATTTTCGGTCTATCGGCCTTAGTTGGGATTTGGATCACAGGAGTTTGGGTGGATCGAGCATTGCGCAAACTCACCTTGATTTCTTTAGCTGGTTTTGCTTGTGCTGCTATCTTCATGGGCTTAATGAGTCAGCAAGCATGGGGGGTGATTTTAGGTATTATCGTATGGGGGATGACATTTGGTGGCGCACCTACTTTATTACAAACAGCGATCGCAGATGTTGCAGGAAATCATGTTGATCTTGCTCAATCAATGTTAGTGACTGTATTTAATCTCGCTATTGCAAGTGGAGCAATTATGGGTGGTGTTTTATTGCAGTATTGCGGTATAGCATCGTTTTTTATGCTCATGACTTTACTGGCAGTCACTGGATTATGGTTGGTATTTCGTGCAAAAAAATATAGCTTTAAGTCTGGTCATCGTTTGAGCATTGAATAGGGTTTACACCTTTCATGATGCTTTGTGTACTTGAGGTGGATGAGCTTGAGCCCATCTACCTCATTGATAATTTTTTAAGTGTTATACCACTATTAATTTGAGATAAGCTGAGTTCGCTGTGTATTTATTTGCATAAAAATATAAACGCCAAATTGTAAGACAGCCCAATAGCCAAAATTTCTGATGAAGGCGCTCAATAAGTTTGTAGATCCAAAAGTGAGATCTGTAATCAGCAAAAAAGTCACCAGTGTTATGTGTAAATAAAAAGTCTGTTTTGTTTTATTTACAGCCGCACCTGAAGCGTTAGCATAGCCAATGAGTAATAGGCCTACGATCATCATCAGTACGCCCAATGTTATGAAACTTCCTTCATAAGGCTGTACACCATACATGAAGATTATTTTTACAATCCCTGTTAATGCACATAAACCAATAAATGAGCCTACCAGATGGTTTATAAAATATTTTATTTTCATAAGGGTACTTTCGAGATTTTACTGTCTATATATTACAATTATTGAATCACATGACTCTATTGTTTTTTATCGAAAAATAATACAGTGAGTGGGCCTAAGCCCATTCACTGTGCTGAATTTACAAAATTGCTTTTAGGCGTTGAACGACTTCTTCGCACTGTTGAAGACTTGCCACCAAGGCCATACGCACATGACCCGCACCTGGATTCCCTTGTGCTGTATCTCGTGATAAATAGCGTCCGGGTAATACCTTAATATGTGCTTTTTCCATAAGCATTTGAGCAAAAGTCTCATCATTATCGACTTTCAGCCAATAGTAAAAGCCTGCATCTGGTTTTTTGAGTGGCAGAATATGGCCAAGCTCAGATTGGAACAAATCAAATTTGGCACGATATTGTTGACGGTTTTCTTTTACATGTGTTTCATCATCCCAAGCTTCAATAGAAGCAATTTGATGCTGTACTGGCATTGCTGCACCATGATAAGTGCGGAATTTTAAGTAAGGTTTGAGCAGTGCTGCATCTCCTGCTACAAAGCCCGAGCGCATACCCGGTAGGTTTGAACGCTTAGATAAAGAATGAAATACAATGCAATTTTTATAGTCGTGACGGCCAAGCTCGGCACAGACTTCAAGCAGGCCACAAGGTGCTTGATCAAACCAAAGTTCTGAATAGCATTCATCCGAAGCAATAATAAAACCGTATTGGTCAGAGAGTTCAATTAACTTTTTAAATTGTGCTTTGCTATAGACAGCACCAGTAGGGTTCCCCGGTGTACAGATGAAAACGATTGCTGTGTTTTGCCATACTTCAGCGGGTACAGCATCAAAGTCACCGATGTAGTTGTTATCTTCAGTACAGTTAACAAAATAAGGTTTCGCTCCTGCTAGAAGTGCTGCACCTTCATAAATTTGGTAGAACGGGTTGGGCATGACCACATAAGGTGCACGCTCACGTTCAACAGCAGCTTGAACAAAAGAGAAGATCCCTTCACGGGTTCCAGATACTGGCAAGACTTGTTCTTCGGCACAAATGTGTTGCAGCTGAAAGCGATGTTGTAGCCAATTCGCGATACTTTGTCTGAGTTGTAGTAGACCTTTACTATTTGGATAAGTCGAAAGATGTTGGTATTGTTCCGACAATGCCTGAATCACAAATTCAGGTGCAGGATGCTTGGGTTCACCAATTGAAAGTGGAATCAGAGGCATGTCTGCAGTTTGAATGTTTTGAAACAGCTGATTGAGCTTTTCAAATGGATAAGGGTGAAGTAAATCTAAGCTACTATTCATGAAACAAGGACCGCTTAAGCTAGGTGTGGTAATTTAAAATAAAATCAATGGGGCTGTGCAATTTGACTCGATACTTCGTCTAGTGCATTTTTCAGCTGATCGGCAAAAATACGAGCTTCCTCTTTATTCATCGGAATGGCATTTTTTTTGGTGACAAAGAAAATATCTTCGGCACGTTCACCCAATGTGGCAATACGTGCTGAGTGAATATCTAAACCTTGAATCATAAATAACCCGCCAATTTTTGCCAACAAACCTGGGTGATCTAGGGTCGAAATTTCGACCATATTTTGCTGTAGGGCAGCATTGAGCGTGATATCAACTGTATTTTCAATGTCAAAGTGACGCAATTGGCGTGGGATACGGCGTTGCAACAAACCAGGGTATTGATCAGAACTGCTTAAAGCACGAACCAGCGTGTTTTTGACCAGTTCTTCACGTTCAAGATCTGTGAGTAAGGACCCTAAACGGTCAAGTACCATGTAAGTGTCTAGACTAAATGCTTTTTCAGCAGTGATAATTCGTGCATCTTGTACATCAAGATTCATACGATCAAGTACGGCTACCGTGGTCGCAAATAAGTTGGGTTGATCTTGGGTATAAATAAAGATTTGAATCGCATCTTGCGCAGTGACTTGTCCACTTCGACGATGCGCACGAATCATGACCAATGGTTCAGGGTTGTCACCATGTTCTAAGATGGCACGGGTATGCCAAGCAATTTCTTCAGCAGACTCTTTTAGAAAGTATTCATCGCCAAGCTCTTGCCAGACTTTCTCCACTTGATCGAGTGAAAAATCTGTGACCAAAAGTTCACTTGCGGCAAATTTGTTTTCTTCAATATGCATTTGATAGTCGACAGGACGGTCTAAACCAATCCGAATAATATCCCGAGCATGGGTATACAGTTGGCGCATTAAAGATGAACGCCATGAATTCCAAAGTTTTGGATTGGTAGCATTAATATCTGCCACCGTTAAAGTATATAGATAGTTTAAATGTTCCATATCGCCAAGTTTTTCAGCGAAGTCTTTGACCACATCAAGATCAGAAATATCTTTCTTTTGTGCTGTTAATGACATGAGCAGGTGATTTTGAATCAACCATGCAACCAGATTACATTCACGCTCACTAAATCCGTGTTTACGACAGAATTCGATCGCATCATAAGCACCTAGCTCACTGTGGTCACCACCACGACCTTTGGCAATGTCATGAAATAACGCGGCCAACATGACAATATCACGGCGCAATAGGCGTTGATAAACCGAACTGACAACAGGGAAGTCTTTGGTATGTTTAGGATCTTTAAAACGATTTAGATTACGGATTAACAGTAAGGTATGCGCATCTACGGTATAGATATGAAAGAGGTCGTACTGCATAAGCCCCATAATCTGGCCAAAGGCAGGAATATATGTGCCGAGTACGCCATAACGTTTCATTGCTAAGAGCGTTTCATAAAGTCGATGATTTGCGCCTCGAATAATCGACATAAATAGGGCTTGATGCTCTGGATTATCTCTAAAGTTTTGATCTATTCGTTTACCCGCTAAGATCAGTAAACGTAAGGTGCGTGCACGAATCCCTTCGATTTCAGGGCGACTTGCAAGTAAATAGAAGATTTCTAAAATTGCGCTTGGTTTTTCTGAAAATATTTTATGGTGCTGTACTGCTAATTTTCCATCAACTAATTTAAAGCGATCATTGATCTGCTCAATGCGACGTTCATAGTTGGGCAAGCGCGGGGTGATTACTGATTCATCAAAATAAGACAATAACATCTCATTTAATGTCGAGACTTGTTGTGCGGTGCGATAGTAGCGTCGCATAAACTGCTCGATTGGGTAATTGATGTGTTGATCATCTTTTTTGACATAACCAAATTTTCCCGCAATTTCACGCTGATAATCAAACAATAAGCGGTTTTCATCACGTTTAGTAATACGGTGTAAATGGTGGCGAATTTCCCAGAGAAAGTTTTCAGCCTCTTCAAGTACGCCTAATTCAAATTCGGAAATAAAGCCAAGATGAACTAAATCATAAATACGATTGACACGAAAATGACGTTTCGCGATCCAGCCAATTTGATTGATATCTCGAATACCTCCTGGGGCATTTTTGATATCTGGTTCTAAATTACTTTCCGTGTTGTTGTGCTGCGCATGACGCTGCGCTTGTTCTTGGACTTTTGCATCAAAGAAGGTGCGATCTGTCCAAGTTTGAGAAACTACACGACGTGGCCACTTACGTAAAAAGCTATTACCACAAATCAACCGCGCCTCAATCAGAGTAGTGGCAATACTGAGGTCTGCTGTTGCTTGTTCGAAACATGACTGAATGGTACGGACACTGACCCCTGGCTTGAGTTGACCAACATCCCAAAGAGAAGAGATAAAAGTCGTCACCATAGCCTCTTGCTCTGGTGTCAAATCCTGTTCCGATAACACCATGATGTCGACATCAGAACAAGGAAGCATTTCGCGTCTGCCATAACCACCAACTGCAAATAATGCAAGGTTGCTTTGGTCTAAACCAGCATGTTGCCAGAGTAAATTAAGAATACTATCAATTGAATCAGCACGTGCTTTGAGTGTATCGCGAATAGGGTGACCAGATTCAAAATATTGCTCTAATTCTGTCTCAACCGTATCACGCCATTGATTAATCGCTTGAATATCTTCGGGAAAACGGAGACCATCTTTTAAGAGCGTAGTTTGAATCATAGAAATGCTTCCTTGAAAGGGCACATACATTCGCTGCTGTGCCTGATGATATTTATACGGCTGTCACGATTACAATTAACCGATTTAACCCAATGATGAATTGGCCTCTTGATGGGTTTGTACTTGAACAAGGTCAGCTGCTTGCTTAGCCAGTGTACGTGCTTGTTCAGTATTTTCAGCACGTGCAGTGACTACACCCATACGACGACGTTTAAAGCCTTCGGGTTTACCAAATAAACGTAAATCGGTATCTGGATGCTGTAGGGCCATATTTAAATTTGCATAACTTAAATTGTTGGCATCGACACCTGCATAAATCACAGCACTTGCAGCTTGACTATGGCGTGAGGTATTGACGTTTAATCCTAAAATAGCGCGAGCATGTAGTTCAAATTCACTTTGGAACTGGGAGGCTAAGGTCACTAAACCAGTGTCATGTGGGCGCGGAGAGACCTCACTGAACCAAACTTGATCACCTTTAATAAAGAGTTCAACACCAAACACACCACATCCACCGAGTGCTGTAGTTACTTTATCTGCGATACGTTTTGCCTCAGTCAGTGCTGTTGCTGACATTTGTTGCGGTTGCCAGCTTTCCACATAATCACCATCCACTTGACGGTGTCCAATTGGATCACAGAAATGTGTTTCAATAATTGCCGTCTCAGGATTTTTTGCACGTACAGTTAAGAGCGTAATTTCAAAGTCAAAATCAATCTGCGCTTCAACGATGACTTTGGTTTGTTTTACACGACCACCCGTTTGGGCATATTGCCAAGCTGCTTCAACTTCCGCAAAGGCTTTCACACGTGATTGCCCTTTACCCGAAGAAGACATTACTGGTTTAACAAAGTTTGGATAACCAATATCGTCACAAGCTGCTTTAAAACTTTCTAAGGAGTCAGCAAAGCGATAGGCTGAAGTGGGTAGACCAAGCTCTTCAGCTGCAAGTACACGAATACCTTCACGGTTCATAGTCAAGTTAACGGCTTTAGCAGAAGGGATGACGGTTGCAATATTTTGTTTTTCGATATCAATTAAAACTTCAGTCGCAATCGCTTCAATTTCAGGAATGATTAATTGGGGTTGGACGTCTTGTATGAGTTGTTGTAATTGCGTCTTATCCGTCATATCAATGCAGTAGGCAAAATGGGCAACTTGCATTGCAGGGGCTTGTGGGTAACGATCCGCAGCGTGGACTTCAACGCCTAGACGTTGTAAAGAAATCACCACTTCTTTGCCGAGTTCACCCGATCCAAGCAATAAAACTTTGAATGCAGAAGATTGGAGAGGAGTGCCTAAAATAACGCTCATGTAAAAGATCCATGCAATGCTTGATAGGCTTTTAGCATAGCAGAACTCTGTGCTGTGTAACGCCTTGATTGTGAGTTTTTGCAAATTTCCTGCAAGTAACTGGAGAAATCATGATGAAACACAGCTAGACAGATAAATAACGCTAGTATTTTATTAAAAACATGGTCTGAAATGTATTTTAAACATCATGTTTGAGCTGCATCAATAATTCAAAACTATCAAGACGTTTTTCTGGGTCATAAACGTCACAGGTAAAAATAAACTCATCGACATCATAGTCTTGTAAGAGTTTTTCTAAACCTGCTTTGACTGTTTGAGTGGAACCAATTTGGGCCATGGCATAAAAATTATTGACAGCCATTTGCTCACCCGGACTACATAGTCCATCGATACTGTCCACAGGGGGCTGTAGTTTTAGACTTTGACCGCGGATTAAACCTAAAACGCGTTGATAAGCGCTACTGGCAAGATATTCAGCTTCAGCATCAGTGTGCGCAACGACAGTTGGCACGCCCATAGATACATAGGGGCGATCTAAGTAGATTGAGGGCTGAAAGTTTTCACGATAGAGCGTGATCGCATCTTTTAACATACGAGGGGCAAAGTGTGAAGCAAAGGAATAAGGTAGACCTAAATGTGCCGCGAGCTGTGCGCTAAATAGACTTGAACCGAGTAGCCAAACAGGGACGTGGGTGCCTTGACCAGGGGTTGCGGTAATTTTTTGTCCTGCCTGTGCTTCATTAAAATAACTGAGGATTTCAATAACATCCTGAGGGAACTGATCCTCTGTTTCTTGACGACCTCGACGTAAAGCACGCATGGTCACTTGATCTGTCCCTGGCGCACGGCCAAGACCCAATTCGATTCGATCAGGGTAGAGCGTAGCGAGTGTGCCAAACTGTTCTGCAACAACTAAAGGAGCATGATTAGGCAACATGATGCCACCTGAACCTAAACGAATTTTTTGGGTGTTGGCAAGTAAGTGTCCCAATAAAACAGCGGTAGCCGAGCTGGCTATACCATCCATATTGTGATGTTCTGCTAACCATAAACGATCATAGCCTAATTTTTCTGCATGCTGTGCTAGACGGCAAGCATGCTGTAGCGCTTGTGCAACGCTATGGCCATGACGCACGGGTGCTAACTCTAAAATGGAAAACTTAGTATTTGGGAGTGATCGCATAACAAGCTCTTAAATCGGTATTTTTCTGAGCATACGTGATAAATCAAATGCTGTATATCGTTTTTTTTCGATATAAGTTTTGTGGATGATTATCGTTGTTGTATGCCCTTGATCAAGGGAAATATTGCATGAAACTTACCCACAAAAAAAAGCTTCAAATGCTACTGACATTTGAAGCAAAGTATTCTATTGAGTGTGCCAGATTTTAATTAACGATGACGACGGTGTTTATGACGGTTATGGTAGTTATTGCCATAATAGTTTGAACGATTATCTTGAGAAATCTTGTTGCCTAGCGCAGCACCTCCTGCAGCACCTAAAGCAGAGCCAACATAGCCTCCAGTTGTTCCACCCATGTTTTTACCCGCAGCATAACCCCCTACGCCACCTAAACCACCACCAATGGCTGCGGCAGTACGGTCACGTCGATTACTTGCAACGGCGGCCCCACCAGCCCCACCAATCGCTGAACCAATCATGGCACCACTATGTCCGCCCATCTCTTTACCGAGTGCTGTCCCCACGACACTACCGAGGGCAGAAGTAGCTGCAACACGTGTTGTATTTCCTGCTTGAGCAGCAGTTGCAAACACGGTAGACAATGACAACATTGCACCTAAAAATAACACTTTAGTATTCATTCTGTTCTCCATGCCCTCTGATGTGGGGCTTGCCTAAATCGTTGGAAGTAATTTAACAAGCATCTGCGGGATAAATATGGAGAACTTTGGCTGTCCTACAGCGCTTTGGTATCTGCTTGTAACTGAAAATTCTAAATCGATGAAATAAGCGGCAGAAATGGGGGAATTATGCAGAAAATGTGTGGATGCATAGATTTGATGTCAGAGTGAGATGGAGAAAATAAAGTAAAACAGCCAAAGAAACACATCTAGCAGTGTCTTTTAAAAGCGACTATCTGTAAACTAAACGAAATTTTTTACAATAGTTTTGCTTTGAATAACAACCTACGTTGCTATTTGACTTAAACCGTGTTTGAGAACTTACTTAAATGAAAGAATCGTTACGTCTACGTTTGGATCAACTCTGCGATCGAGAAGAAGAATTAACTGCGCTATTGGCAGATATTGAAGTGATTTCAGACAACAAGCGATTTCGTAATTTATCGCGTGAACATAATGATCTAACAGAAATTACTACTGTTTGGATCAAATATAAACAGGCTGAGGAAGATATAGAAACAGCCGAAATGATGGCTTCTGATCCAGATTTTAAAGAAATGGCCCAAGAGGAAATTAAAGCCAATAAAGCTTTAATTGAACAATTGGAAGCTGATTTAAATATTCTCATGATCCCTAAAGATCCTAACGATGCGAACTCAGCTTATTTAGAGGTTCGTGCGGGTACGGGTGGAGATGAAGCAGCGATCTTCTCTGGTGACTTGTTCCGTATGTATAGTAAATATGCCGAGACCCAAGGCTGGCGTATTGAAATCTTGTCTGAAAACGAAGGCGAGCACGGCGGTTATAAGGAAGTGATTTGTTTGATTAATGGTGAAGGGGTTTATGGTCGACTGAAGTTTGAAAGTGGTGCACATCGTGTGCAACGCGTTCCTGCTACTGAGTCTCAAGGTCGTGTACATACCTCTGCGTGTACAGTGGCTATTTTGCCTGAAGTTGATGTTGATACCACGGTTGAAATTAACCCAGCAGATTTGCGGATCGATACTTATCGCGCATCTGGTGCGGGTGGTCAGCACATTAACAAAACAGATTCAGCCGTTCGTATTACCCATATCCCAACGGGGACTGTAGTTGAATGTCAAGATGAACGTTCACAGCATAAGAACAAAGCTAAAGCAATGGCTTTGCTGGTCTCTCGTCTTGAAAATGCTAAGCGTGCAGCCCAAGAGTCTGCGACTTCAGAAATGCGCCGTGATTTAGTTGGTTCAGGTGATCGTTCTGAACGTATTAGAACGTACAACTATCCACAAGGTCGTATGACTGATCATCGTATTAACTTAACACTGTATAAGTTGGATGCTGTAATGGAAGGTGATTTGAATGAATTACTGGACAGTTTGCATCGTGAATATCAAGCCGACCAATTGGCTTTACTTGCACAGCAAAACGGTGGCTAATGAATATTGGCGAGGCTGTGGCGTTACGTGGCGAATTAGATAGTTATGAGCGTCAGGAAAATCTTTGGATTTTAGAGCACATTCTTAATCGAAATGCGCTTGAATTAAAACTATTGGGTGATCTTGAACTCAGTTCAAAGCAGCAGCAGGATTATATTCGTGCCTTAGCACGGATTGAGGCTGGCGAGCCTTTGGCTTATATCACTGGCTCACAACCATTTTGGACCCTTGATTTGATCGTGACTCCTGATACTTTGGTGCCTCGTCCAGATACCGAAGTTTTGGTGGAAACAGTTTTAAAGCTCGATCTGGCTCTAGATGCAAATATTGTGGATTTAGGGACAGGAACGGGTGCAGTAGCTTTGGCCTTAGCCAGTGAACGTCCGTCTTGGCAGGTCTTGGCAACCGATATTTATGCGCCAACATTGGCTGTAGCAAAGCGTAATGCGCTCAAACATGGTTTGCAGCATGTCGAGTTTGCTTGTGGGGCATGGTATGCAGCTTTTTCTGCAAGTCATGATCAAATACGTTTTGATGTTATCGTGTCGAATCCACCCTATATTGATGCCGTAGATCCGCATATGCAAGGTTTGGGCGCTGAACCTGAGCGGGCGTTGGTTGCGGATAAACAAGGGATGGCTGATCTTGAATTGATTATTACTCAAGCCCAACATTGGTTAAAAGCACAAGGTTGGGTGGTATTAGAGCATGGTTATGATCAGGGGTTGGCTGTGCGTAATGTGTTTAAACAAGCAGGTTTTAAGCAAGTAAAAACCATTCAAGACTATGCTGGACAAGACCGTGTGAGTTTGGGGCAGTATTGCCCTGACTAAATACGCATATGCAATAAAAAAACGATACGCCGTGGCGTATCGTTTTTTTTAAGCGTATTTGCTATTAGTGGTCGTGTTTTAAGTATTCTGGTTCTTTTGGAAGTTTCATACTGCAGAATAAGCAGATGATTAACATGACAATCACATAGATAAAGAACATGTTTTCATAACCTGAACTCTTAAACTGTAAAGCAACAGCCGGCGCTGATCCACCAAAGATGGCGTTACCTACGGCATATGCAAATCCGACCCCGAGGGCACGAATATGAGCAGGGAACATTTCTGCTTTGACGAGTCCACTAATAGAGGTATAGAAGCTGAGTAACATCAGTAAGAAAATCAAAAGCAAGGTAACAATCACAGCAGAGTCACTAAAGTAACGCATCGCGATGACCATGACCGGGTAGACAAAGATTGCACAAGAAATACTAAAGCAAATCATAGAAGCGCGGCGGCCAATACGGTCTGAAAGTATACCAAAGAGGGGTTGAGCGAGCATAAAGACAAATAATGCCGTGGTCATCATATAACCCACGATTCTTTCATCAAATCCAAGACTAGTAATATATGTTTTTGAATAAACTGTTAGAACATAAAATGTTAATGAACCCGCAGAAGTATAACCCACTACCAGTAAGAATGTAGTCCAGTTATTTTTAAACAGTTCAGAAAGGCTACCACCGCCTTCTTTCTTCTTATCTTCTGTAAGTGTTTCTTCAAGATTACGACGTGCAAAGTATGACAAGATTGCCACGACACCACCAATGATAAACGGAATTCTCCAGCCACCGTCCATCATTTGTTCTTTGGTCATAAGCATCAACATGATCACGCCCAAAAGGCTAGCGAGAAGCTGTCCACCAGAGAGCGTTACATATTGAAATGATGAATAAAAGCCACGTTGACCTTTGAGGGCAACTTCACTCATATAGGTTGCTACAGTACCGTATTCACCCCCTACAGACAGACCCTGTAATAAGCGCACAGCAAGTAATAAAAATGGTGCTGCCATACCTACCTGATCATAAGTAGGTAATGCCGCAAATAAAAATGAACTAATCGCCATTAATGTTATGGAAATAGTCATGGACTGCTTACGACCGTAGGTATCACCAATCCAACCAAACAGCCAACTACCAATAGGGCGCATAAAAAAGCTTGCAGCAAATACCCCCCAAACATAGATTGCTTTGGTTGAATCACTCATGTCTGGTGTAGAAAAAGCATGTTGGAAATACACAGCAAAAGCTGCGTATATGTAGAAATCAAACCATTCAACTAAGTTACCTGATGCCGCCCCAACAATAGCCTTGACTCGCTTTGCTTTTTCATGGGGCTGGTAAACTGGTGTTGCGCTCATGAGCATGTCCTTATGTTTGAATTTTTAGGATAGAAATAAATTAAAATAATCAGCTAAAGCATATATTTCAAGATATTGAATAGAAAAACTTATAAATATACGGGGTTGTAGTATAAATTATTTAAATATCATTCAGTTCATCTAATGAGATGAAATTAATTATTATATAAAAGTATCTGTTTTTGGTTGCGTTTTTACTAAAATTCCACATTTAAATTAGGTTTTTTTGTGTTGAGTAGATTAATGATCAAATCGAGTGCTTGGCATCTTAGGGGGGAATGAGTATTGATCTGGCTTTACTACATTACTCAGCGTTGAATTTAAATACAGCACTGAAAAAAATAACTTAGTGAAATTTATAACCTATGGTTAATTTATTTCTGTCTGGTTGATAAATTTCATGAAAAACATGAGCTGTCACTGTATAGGACTGCCTTGTTAAAATGCATCATGTTAAGATAGTTGTCGATATGATTTAAACTTAAAGCAATCCTCATGTTTCAACAGACGATCTCCCAACTTGATTTAAAAAAACTAAAACCCGGTGAAAAAAGATGGATCGGAACACTCTTTGGTTCTGCTGGGGCTTTATTCATTAAAGAAATCGCAGATCAGGCTGAACAGTTACTGGTCTTGGTTGCAAGGAATGGACAACATCTATCGCAGCTTGAAGGCGAATTAGAGTTCTATGGGATTAAACCCACGATTTTTCCTGATTGGGAAATTTTGCCTTATGACCGTTTATCACCGCATCAGGATATCATTTCTGAGCGGTTGTCTATATTGTCCAATATGCCACGCAAGGGTGTTTTGCTCATTAGCGCGAGTACTCTTGCACAACGTGTCGCCCCAAGTAGTTGGTTATTAGGTGAACATTTTGATATTCGCGTTGGTCAGACTTTTGATTTAGAACAACAAAAACTTAAATTGGTCCAAGCTGGCTATCACCTTGTTGATACCGTGTATGATCACGGTGAATTTGCCGTACGCGGTAGTATCATGGATATCTTCGCCAGTGGTCAATTGGCACCTATTCGTATTGATTTATTTGATGATGAAATCGAAAGTCTGAAATTCTTTGATCCAGAAACGCAGCGAACCACAGATCAATTACAGAAATTTACGGTATTACCTGCACGTGAATTTCCACTCAAAGAAGGGCGTGCAACGTTTAGAGAGCGTTATGCAGAGGCATTTCCGAGTGCAAATCCGAAGAAGAACCCTATTTATCAAGATGCATTAGAAGGTATAGCATCACCTGGGCTTGAGTTTTATTTTCCACTATTTTTTAGTGAAAAGCAGATGCTAGAGCAGAGTAGCATTACAACGTACTTACCAAGTAATGCTATTGTCATTACAGAAAAAGAATTGGGTGATGATTTAAACCGTTTTTGGGCTGAAGCTGTACGACGTTTTGAAGACCGTCGCCATAATATGGATCAGCCTATTCTGGCTCCAGATCAACTGTTTATGCAGACTCAGCAATTGTCTGAGCAGTTGAATCAATTTCCACGCCTGATTGTTTCAGTTGAAGCAGTTGATCAGCGCGCAGGTGCAGTAAACTTAGACAGTGAAACTCCACCAATTTTGTCGATTGATCATAAACAACCACAGCCTTTTGAGCGGGTAAAAAACTATATACAGGATGCGAGTTTTCCTGTGCTTTTGGTTGCTGAAAGCGCGGGTCGTCGAGAGAGTTTAAAGGATGCATTACGACCTAGCCTTGGTGAAATCCCTGCTGTAGAAAGTTTTGCAGAGTTTCTTAAAGCTCAGTATTCAATAGCGATTACTCATGCGGGGCTTGATCGTGGTTTGATGGTTCATGATCGGCTTTCAGTGATTTCTGAAAACCAGTTGTATGAACATCGTGTGGTACAACGACGTCGTAAACGCCAACATGAGGTTTCAGAAGAGTTTCTGATTCGAAGTCTGACTGAACTCAGTATCGGTGCACCTGTGGTTCATATCGATCATGGTGTAGGGCGTTATGCAGGTTTGGTCATGTTAACCATAGATGAACAAGACTATGAGTTTTTACAACTTGATTATGCCGATGAAGCGAAGGTCTATGTCCCTGTAACGCATTTGCAGTTGATTAGCCGTTATAGTGGTGGTGATCCTGAATTAGCACCGTTACATAAGCTAGGCACTGATGCATGGAATAAAGCCAAGCGTAAAGCTTTAGAGCAGATTCATGATGTGGCAGCAGAACTATTGCATATTCAAGCACGCAGGAAGGCCAAGCCTGGAATGAGTTTTGAACTTGAGCAAAGTGCATATATGCAGTTTGCTGCGGGCTTTGCGTATGAAGAAACGCTGGATCAAGCCAATGCAATTGAAGCAACATTACATGATATGCAGTTGGCTAAACCAATGGATCGTTTGGTCTGTGGTGATGTTGGCTTTGGTAAAACAGAAGTGGCTATGCGCGCAGCTTTTGTTGCAGTACAAAACAATAAACAAGTTGCAGTTTTAGTGCCAACAACATTGTTGGCGCAGCAGCATTATGAGTCTTTTAAAGATCGTTTTGCGGATTGGCCGATTAGAGTAGAAGTGCTATCACGTTTTGGCTCGTCGAAAGCGCATAGTAAAATCATTGATGATTTGGCTGAAGGTAAAGTCGATATCGTCATTGGTACACACAAGATTTTGCAAGAAAATGTTCAGTTTAAAAATCTTGGACTGATGATTGTCGATGAAGAGCATCGTTTTGGCGTGCGAGACAAAGAGCGGATTAAAGCCCTACGAGCAGATGTGGATATGTTGACGCTTACGGCAACACCGATTCCTCGTACTTTAAACATGGCGTTCTCTGGCATGCGTGATTTATCGATCATTGCAACACCACCAGCACGACGTTTAGCGGTGAAAACTTTTGTACTTGAACAAACTGATGCAACATTAAAAGAAGCGATATTGCGTGAATTATTGCGTGGTGGCCAAGTATACATATTGCATAACGAAGTCGACACGATTGAGCGTGCAGCTGAAAATATACGTCAATTGGTCCCTGAAGCGCGTGTTGCAGTGGCCCACGGACAAATGCGTGAGCGTGAACTTGAGCAAGTCATGCAGCAGTTTTACCATAAACAAGAAAATGTATTGGTCTGTTCAACGATTATTGAAACAGGAATCGATGTACCCAATGCAAATACGATTATTATAGAGCGTGCAGACAAATTAGGTTTAGCTCAGTTGCATCAGCTACGGGGGCGAGTTGGACGTTCTCACCATCAAGCATATGCTTATTTAATGGTGCCTTCGATCAAGGGGCTTAAAGGAGATGCTGAGAAACGTTTAGATGCAATTCAGCGCGCTTCGACTTTAGGTGCTGGATTTATTTTAGCGACCGAAGATTTAGAAATTCGCGGTGCTGGTGAATTGTTGGGGGAACAACAAAGTGGCTCAATGCAAGCAATTGGTTATAGCTTGTATATGGAAATGCTTGAAAAGGCGACTAAAGCTATTCAACAAGGTAAAACGCCAAACTTTGATACACCATTGTCACTTACCGCTGAAATTAACTTGCATATGCCAGCGTTAATTCCTGATGACTATTTAGGTGATGTACACCAACGATTACTGTTTTACAAACGTATTAGTAATACAGATCATCAAGATAAACTCGATCATATCCGTATTGAATTAATTGATCGTTTCGGGAATTTACCACAGCCCGTAAAGCAATTATTTAGTGTGCATCAAATCCGTATTAAGGCGGAGCAGTTGGGTATGACAAAAATTGATTTGGGTGCCAATGGCGGTGTAATTGAGTTTTCTCCAGATACACCAGTACAAGCTATTAGCATTATTCAAATGATGCAGCGTAATCCAACCCATTATCGAATGGATGGAGGGCAACGTTTAAAAGTGATGCGTATGCTGGCTGAATATGATAAGCGTATTGAGTTTATTCAAGATCTGTTAGATCAATTATTAAAGGAAATCAGAATAAATTAACACTTAATACTTGTTTGAAAACAACAGTGAACTGTTGAGTATACTGCTTTCGCCATTTAACTCGTATTTATTTGTACGAAAACATGGCGGGAACAATACTCACAGTAAATCTGTTGTGTTAGTATGAAGCATCTATTTTTTTCGATATCATTTATAAAGATATGTTTAGTTTGCACCCCCAACTTGCCCAAGATACTTTTTTTGTCGGCGATTTTCCGCTTTCGACATGTCGTTTAATGAATGATATGCAATTTCCATGGTTAATTTTGATTCCACGTGTGCCTGGTATCAGCGAACTTTATGAGTTGAGCCAAGCTGATCAAGAGCAATTTTTACGTGAATCAAGCTGGTTATCTAGTCAGTTATCACGTGTTTTTCGTGCAGACAAAATGAACGTTGCTGCATTGGGTAATGTTGTGCCGCAATTGCATTTCCATCATGTAGTGCGTTATCAAAATGATGTTGCATGGCCTAAGCCTGTTTGGGGTGGTACAGCCGTTCCTTATTCGAATGAAGTGCTTGCACATATGCGTCAAACTTTAATGTTGGCTTTACGTGGCCAAGGTGATATGCCTTTTGATTGGCGTATGGATTGAGTTTTAATCCAAAATAAAGCACGCGTCGGGATGGAGAAATATAATAAGTGTCATCAATCGATCGGATGCTGAAAAAGGGGTCTAAACAATTTGAGATATTCCAGCGTACAGTGGGATATCTCTTTCTTGCTTTGATCATTGTGGTCTACAGTTTTACCACACCGCTTGCAGAGAATCAGGTTTACGTACCTGTTTTTTTGCTATTTATTTTATTGTTTAGTCCGCGTCTGTCGAGCTGGATTCAATACCATTACAATAACGAAATTCGTAAAAATGTTTTTTTTGTCATTGATATTATCGTCTTTGCAACGGTATTGGCTGCTGTACACCTTAGTTTGGTTATTACATTTGGCTTAGTATTTGTCATATTTTACTCGATTATTAATAATAAAATTCCGACGATGGTGGCGGCTCTATCGACCTTAATCGCTATTATTGTATTTTATTTTAATATTATATTTTTCTTTGGTTTTGGTGACTATTTTGAGCAAACTGGTGTAGAAGTTACCGCCATATCATTTGTTGCTTTAATTCTGTTCAGCGCTATAGGTGGCTACTTTATCCGTGAAAGCGTTAAACGACTTGAACAACAAAAGAAAAATTACTTTACTGAAATGAATCGTTATATTGAGCTTTCAAATCAGTTGAGTCGTTATGCACCGCTGCAGTTGTGGCAGGCCATTATGCGTGGAGAAACTGAGGCAAAACTTGAGTACAAACGTAAAAAAATCACCGTATTTTTTTCAGATATTCAGGGTTTTACCAATATGTCTGAAACGCTTATACCCGATGATTTAGCATTTTTATTAAATGATTATTTAAGTCAGATGACCGATATCGCCAAACAATATGGTGCAACCATTGATAAATTCATGGGCGATGCGATTTTAATTTTCTTCGGTGATCCTGATTCGCAAGGTGTTGAACAAGATGCAAAAAATTGTCTAGATATGGCAATTGCGATGCGTCAACAGATGAAGTTTTTGCGAGAGCGTTGGGTGAAAATGGGTTATCCTGCCTTGCATATCCGAATGGGGATCAGTACGGGTTATTGTCACGTGGGTAACTATGGGGCGGTACATCGTATGGCGTATACGATTGTTGGTCGAGATGCTAATCTTGCAGCACGTCTGCAAAGTAATGCTGAAATTGATGAAATTCTTATTTCGCAAGATACATATAATTTAGTAAAAAATAATTACTTATGTACACCTAAACAACCGATTGCTTTAAAAGGTATTCAGGGTTTAGTGAACACTTGGCAAGTGGTTGAAAAATACTCAGCAACCAATAGTGATTATCAACAGTGGTTTGATTACGAGTACAAAGGTTTTCATTTGCTACTGAATTTTGAACAAGTTCAAAATTATGAGTACGAAGAGTTAGTTCAAGTGCTTGAAAAAATGATTGGACGAATCCAGTTACAACAAGAGTTGATCGATGAGAATGGCGTTGCTCGACTGAGACTAGAAGATGAAGTTAAAGTACAGCAAACATTAAATGAAGAGCAATCCTCATAAAAAAGACCATCATATTGATGGTCTTTTTTATGATTAATCAGTTGCTTAGTGATTTTCAGAAGCATGATTGATCGTATATTTAGGGATTTCAATTTCTAGATCTTCATCGACAACTTCAACCTGACATGAAAGGCGTGAATCAGCTTCTAAGCCCCAAGCACGGTCAAGTAGGTCAGCTTCTACATCATCCATTTCTTCTAGGCTGTTGAAGCCTTTACGAACGACAATGTGGCAAGTTGTACATGCACGTGACATATCACAGGCGTGTTCAATCTTAATATTATGATCTAAAAGGCTTTGGCAAAGATTGGCATTTGCTTCAACTTCAAACTCTGCACCTTCAGGACAATATTGAGCATGGGGTAATACTTTAATACGTGGCATCGTTGCACCTATGGGTTAGTTCGAGTTTGACCAGTCATCAAGCTTTGTCCCTTTCAATGCCTGATCAATGTGTTGATTCATACGTGATGCTGCAAAAGCATCACTGTGAACTTTAAGCGCTTGTACAGCATCTTCAATCGCTTTGATATCGTTGCTTTGCAGTTGGGTTTTTAAAGCCGCTTCTGCTTGCTGTAGATCTGAGAGTTGCTCTGTACTCAATAATGTTGCATCAAGTTTAAGGGCTTGTTCGAGTGCCTCGATTTCACGCTGTGCCTCTACTTTGGTTTCATTGAGGTGACGAAGATTTTTATCTTCTTCAGCAAAAGTAAAGCCTTCAAGCAATAAGCGTTCAGTATCCTGTTCAGAAAGACCATAAGAAGGCTTAATGTCAATTTGTGCTTGTACACCAGAAGTAGTTTCGCGTGCACTCACAGTCAATAAACCATCAGCATCGACTTGGAAGGTCACTTCAATACGGGCTTGGCCTGCAACCATGGGTGGGATGCCACTTAATACAAAACGACCTAAGCTGCGGCAATGTTCAACTAAATCACGCTCACCTTGCACCACATGAATCAACATAGCCGTTTGACCATCTTGATAAGTAGTAAATTCTTGACGGCGAGCGACAGGAATTGCGGTATTACGTGAGATTAAGCGTTCAACCAAACCGCCCATAGTTTCTAAACCGAGTGATAAAGGTGTAACGTCAAGCAATAATGAGCCATCAACTTGATTACCAATTAATTGGTTTGCAGTGATTGAAGCCCCAATTGCAACAACTTCATCAGGGTTAATGGTACAAAGAGGTTCACGCTGAAAAACTTCAGCTACACATTTTTGTACTGCATAAGAGCGAGTAGAGCCACCCACTAAAACAACTTCATGGATGTCATCAAGGCTTAGATGTGCATCACGAAGAACTCGTTTTGCTACACTGATTGTTTTGTCGAGTGCGACAGCAATAATACTTTCAAACGTTGCACGATCTAAAGTAAGCGTATTTTCAAGTACTTGCAGTTGAACACTTTCTTCTTGAGTTAACTGTTCTTTAGCTTGACGTGCATTGAGAATGAGTTGTGCGTATTCAAAGTCATTTAATTGATCAAGCTGTAATTGTTTACGTGCCCATTTTACAATTAAACGGTCTAGGTCATCACCACCAAGCGCTGTGTGACCACCTGTTGCAAGAACTTCAAAAACACCCTGGCTAAAGCGCAAAATTGAAACGTCAAAAGTACCGCCACCTAGATCATAAATTACATAATTGCGATCATGATCTAGCGCGTTTTCTTGATCAAGACCATATGCAACCGCAGCAGCAGTAGGCTCATTGAGTAGGCGTAGTACATTCAGGCCAGCAAGTTGAGCTGCATCACGAGTCGCTTGACGTTGAGCTTCATCAAAATAGGCAGGTACTGTGATGACAGCACCTTGTATTGGATGTTGCAAACTTGATTCAGCACGAAGTTTTAATTGATTTAATATGGCTGCAGAGATTTCAACAGGAGTTTTATGTCCTTGCTCTGTCGCTAATGCTGGCATTTGTTGCTCATCGCCAACGAGTACATATGGGTGCTGAAACTTAATATCAGCTTTTGAGCGACCCATGAAACGTTTAATGGATGCAACTGTATTTTTAGGATCTGTTGTTAAATAAGCTTTAGCATCATCACCGTAGCTTATTGAATCCTTTGAGTAATGTACAATTGAAGGCAGTAAAACACGGCCTTGTTCATCAGCTAGAACTTTGGCTTGGCCAGAAAGTACAGTCGCAACTAAAGAGTGCGTTGTGCCTAAATCAATGCCAATGGCAATTCGATGTTCATGCGGAGCACTGGATTGTCCCGGTTCTGCAATTTGCAGGAGTGCCATGTTGTAAATCCTATTTGAATAAACCAGTCAATATGGGTTAAAACTATTTGATGGAATTAACCAATAAATTAGAAATCGTCATCTAAGTCAAAGTCTTCATCATCTAAAAGACGATCTTCGGCTTTATCGATATCATTCATGACTTTTTGGAAAAAACGTAATTTGCGGACAGTATCGCGTGCCTCAGCCCAGTCTTCTTCATCATAATCGAGTTTAAATTCGCGCACCAAACCATCAATCCATTGCTGTACTTCACGTTTGAGTGAAAGAAGCTGGGCTGCATCATGGGCTTCATCTAATTGTTCACGGATTTCTAAAGCAGACTGTAAAAACTCAAAATCATTAATTGACTGATCAAGATGATAATCTTGTTTTTTTAAGGAGAGGAGGTAGCCAGCACGACTATCAACATGCAATAAAGTTTTGTAGGCCTGATTAATTTCACTTGATTTAATCAATGCTTGTTCTTTATCAGTAGCACGGTCAGGATGGTGTTGCTGCTGCAAGTTGAGAAAGTTTGCTTTGAGGGTCGCTAAATCAATGTCGAGCGAAGTAGGGAGTGTAAATAACTCAAAATGATTCATGAGGTGGAATCCACAATTGTAACGCGTTAAAACAGTGTAACACACTGTTCTAACGTGAGAAGGCGAAGCATAGAGGAAGAATTAAACAGTGAAGGACTCACCACAACCACATTCGCCTTTTTTATTGGGGTTAATAAACTCAAAACCTTCATTCAGTCCATTTTTAACATAGTCCATTTGCATACCATCTAAATAGACTAAGCTTTTAGGATCAACAAAGACTTTCACACCAAATTGCTCGAATACTTGATCATGAGTATCAACGTCATCAACAAATTCAAGCACATAGGCCAAACCTGAACATCCTGAAGTTTTCACTCCAACGCGAATTCCTTCACCCTTACCGCGATTTTTTAAATAATTGCTGATATGAGTTGCAGCACTCTCTGTTAAATTGATCATGAAAACTCCATTCACCAACGTCAAACGAATTAGGCTTTTGCCTTTTTGCTACGATAATCATCTACAGCAGCTTTGATTGCATCTTCAGCAAGTACTGAGCAGTGAACTTTAACTGGAGGTAGTGCAAGTTCAGTTGCAATATCGATATTTTTAATGGCTTGAGCTTGGTCTAGAGTTTTACCTTTAAGCCATTCAGTCACCAAAGAGCTAGATGCAATTGCAGAACCACAGCCGTAAGTCTTAAAACGAGCTTCTTCAATTACGCCTGCGTCATTGACTTGAATCTGTAGACGCATCACATCACCACATGCTGGTGCACCAACCATGCCAGTACCGACATTGTCTGCATTTTTATCCAACACACCTACATTACGAGGGTTTTCGTAATGATCAATTACTTTTTCACTATAAGCCATGATGCTTCTCCAAACCTCGGGGTCAGCCTTGATAATATGATTAATGGGGGGTATGTCGTTGATTTACAATCTTGTTTGACGAATAAACAACATACCTAGGTTAAATTAGTGTTCAGCCCATTCGACTTTAGATAAATCGATTCCTTCTTTGAACATATCCCAAAGAGGAGAGAGTTCGCGAAGTTTGTCTACAGCAGTTTTAGTAATCTCAAGTACATGATCGATATCTTCTTCAGTGGTGTATTTACCGAAGCTAAAACGTATAGAGCTGTGTGCAAGTTCATCTGATAAACCTAATGCACGTAGAACGTATGATGGTTCTAATGTTGCAGAAGTACATGCCGAACCAGATGATACAGCAACATCTTTAAGTGCCATCATCAACGATTCGCCTTCAACAAAATTGAAGCTTACATTGAGGTAGTTTGAAACATGGTAAGTTGGGTGGCCGTTTAAGAACACTTGTTCTAAAGACTGTAGACCTGTCCAAAGCTTGTTACGTAACTGTGCTAAACGTTCTTGCTCTGCTTGCATGTTTTTACCAGCGAGTTCAAATGCTTCACCCATACCTACAATTTGGTGTGTCGCTAAAGTGCCTGAACGCATACCACGCTCATGACCGCCACCATGCATTTGTGCTTTTAGGCGTACACGTGGGCTACGACGTACATAAAGTGCACCAATTCCTTTAGGACCGTAAACTTTGTGACCAGAGAAGCTCATCAAGTCAACTTTCATAGCTTCCATATCGATTTCAACTTTACCTGCAGCTTGTGCAGCATCGACATGAAGGAAAGTTTTGTTTGCACGTGTCAATTCACCAATCGCAGCAACATCAGTTACTGTACCGATTTCATTGTTGACCATCATGAGTGAAACTAAAATTGTATCTGGACGTAGTGCAGCTTGTACTGCCTCAGGTGTAATAAGACCTGTTTGAGCTTCTGGCTCTAAGTAGGTAATTTCAAAACCTTCAGCTTCTAATTCGCGACAAGTATCTAAAATTGCCTTATGTTCAATTTTACTTGTGATGATGTGTTTACCACGAGATTGGTAAAACTGAGCAATACCTTTAAGTGCTAGGTTATCTGACTCAGTTGCACCCGAAGTCCAAACGATCTCACGTGGATCTGCTTTAATTAGGTTTGCGACTTGTTCACGTGCATATTCAACTTTTTCTTCTGCTTGCCAACCGTAAGCGTGCGAACGAGAAGCAGCATTACCATAAATGCCATCAACAGTTAAACATTCCATCATGCGCTCTGCGACTTGAGGGTCAACAGGAGTTGTTGCAGCATAATCGAGATAAATAGGGCGTTTCATGTCAAATACCTGTAGCCGAAAGAGGGGCTGAATCTAAAGATAATGGATTTTGGCGTAAGGCAACGGTTTGTACGTTGTCTCGTGCTATCAGGTCTGCGAGGGTGATTTTTTCTAAATAATCAGCGATATGCACTGATAGTTCATGCCAGAGGTCATGAGTTAAACACATTGCACCATTTTGGCAGTTGCCTTTATGGTCACAACGCGTTGCATCAACAGTTTCGTTGACAGCTTCGATGATTTCAAGAACAGTAATTTGCTCTGCTTGGCGAGCGAGATGGTAACCACCATTGGCACCACGAACACTAGAAACAAGGCCATGACGTTTTAACTTGGCAAAGAGCTGTTCAAGATATGCAACAGAAATTGTTTGTCGAGTTGCAATCTCAGCAAGTGTGATGGTTTGTTCAGGTGGCTGCAATGCTAGGTCGAGTAGGGCAGTCACTGCGTAGCGACCGCGAGTTGTTAAGCGCATGATCTGATACACAATAAAAACTAGATGGTTAAAGTTTATGAATCCCTACTAAATTAGTCAAGTTTTTTTCTTAAAACCGAGTAAAATAGTTGGAATTCAATTTTATTATTGTGAATAACTGAGTTTACTGGATTTGTATTTAAAAAATACGCAGCAAATTATACACAAGAACGATGATAAATAGCAAAGAAATCGTTGTAACTGCTAATTTAAAATATTTGATCTGTGTCTTAAGTTGGCGCTGATATTGTTTATGTTGTTTTACTTCATCTTTTAGCGATTGAATTTCAGTACGTTGGTCTTCAATAGTCTTTAGCAGAGGTGCTATACGTTTTTTTGAGGCTGTACTTAATTCGGCATCATCAGACTGTTTAAACCATTTTTGCCAGTCTGATAAAAGCTTTGGCAAAGAAAGTTGTAAAAATAAATCACGGATGGGGGCCTTAAGGCTCAGATCACCTTCAAAACGTAATTTACGAATTGCACGCGTATTCCCCATGAGAAAAATACGGATTAATTCGATCATTGTACTATTAATAGTTAAATCGATTGGTTGTTCAGGAGCATGTTCATCAAAGAGCACTCCTTTATCAGTAAATTGCACATAAAAGTCAAAATAAGGTAAGTAACTATTAATTTTTAGAGTGAGTTGCCTATCAATAAATGGCTGGGATTGTAGCCTGACCAAACGATCATGTTTAAGTATAAATGAAAATACTGTTTCCAATACAATCATTAAAATGTTTGGCAACCAACGAGTTTGACTCTGTTGATGTTGCGACTCATTCATATAAAGCATCCTTCACAACAAGCTAGCAAGGTTGGTAAATCTGTTTAAACAAAAAAATG
>NZ_BBRX01000034.1 GCF_000829675.1 Acinetobacter rudis | reverse complement strand
AAGCTGAGCATCTCGCTGTTGCTGCGCTTTAAGCTGGGCTTCTTTCTGTTGCTGCGCTTTTTGCTGTTGAATTTTCAACTGTTCAGCTTTTTGCTGAGCAGCAAGTGCTGCCGCAGCTTGCTGCCGTGCTTTCTCTGCTGCAAGTTGTTGCTGTCTGACTTGCTCTTGAGCTTTGGCTTTCTCTGCTGCTGTTTTTGCATTACGTGCATCTTCGACCGCTTTTAAGCGTGCTTTTTCAGCCACAGCAGCTTGTTGGCGTGCTTGTTCTGCCGCCTGAGCTTGGGCCTTTTGCTCTGCTGCATGTTTTTGGGCTGCGAGCTTTGTGGCAGCAAGTGCTTGTAACTCAGCAGGAGAGGGACCACTAGGCTCTACAGCAGGACTAGGCTCAGTAACATCCACCATCACAGGTTCAGTCTCATCGGTATGTTCAACTGGAATCGGTTCTGGTGGCGGTATATCCTCAGGTTTAATCAGGATAGTCTTGATTCGCTTAGGAGGCTCAGGTGGTTTGCTTAAGCCCAAATACAGCAGACTACTGATCGCCACGATATGCACGGCTACAGTAAAACCAATGGCAATAGCTTTGTCTTTAGACACTGCTGGTTTTGAATTCTTCATAGCTTATTTGTTCGGCTCGGTCAGCAGGCCAACTTGAGACAGGCCTGTTTCTTGCAAACTCGACATCAGCGCAATGACGTCACCATAAGGTCGTTCTTTATCACCTTTGACCAGTACGCTGAGCTGTTGTTGATTACCTTTTGCTTCCGTTTGTGCCTCAGTTAACACTTGTTTAAGTTGCTCTAAACTTATCGGTTCGCTTTCACTATGTGATTTATAGCTTAAAAAGATTTCGCCAGATTTGTTTAAAGACACAATTGCCGGTGTATTCTTCGACTCAAATGTAGTGCTATTGGCCTGTGGTAAGTCCACATCTATGCCAGCGGTAATCATCGGTGCTGTTACCATGAAAATCACCAAAAGTACCAACATGACATCGATATAAGGCACCACATTCATTTCACTTTTCAGTGGTTTTTTGACGCGTTGGAAGCGTCTAGAACGTTGAATGGCCATTATTCTGCTTCCTGTGTAGTACCCACAGAGCGACGTTGCAATAAAGCGACCATTTCTTCTGAAAATAAAGCTCGATCAGAATATATTTCTTCACCTTTAGAGGTGTAATGGTTAAATGCTAATACTGCAGGGATTGCGGCAAATAGACCAATCGCAGTTGCAATCAGTGCTTCTGCAATACCCGGAGCTACTGTTGCTAAAGTGACTTGGTCAACCTGAGCTAAGCCAATGAAAGCATTCATAATGCCCCAAACCGTACCAAATAAACCAACATAAGGTGCTACTGAACCGATACTGGCTAAGGCATTGAGTCCTTTTTCTAATTGACCCTGATCACGGCTTAGACCTACAGAGAGAATACGCTCAGTACTATCAATACAGTCACGCGGTGTAGCTTGGCGTTTCTCAAGTTTATAAAATTCGCCTATACCGTGATAAAAAATATCTTCTAAACCTTCGCGCTTTGAATTGAGCTGTGCATTGTTAAATAGAGTGGAGAGCTCTGCACCTGACCAAAAGATTTTTTGGAAATGTTCATCGCCCTTGCGTGCTTTTTTATAGCTTAAATGTAATTTGGCAATCAGGTACCAGCTCAATAATGAGGCAAGTACCAGTGCCAGCATGACCAGTTGAACCACTGGGCTTGCTTGTAAAATTAAATCAGAGATATGCAGTGTAGATTCGAGTTGTGTTGCCATAGATAGTTGTGCCGATCATAATTTTTATTCATGCGCTAATTCCTTTTGAATTAGTTCATGGATTTCGCTTGGTAAGCGGAGAGGTCTCATATTTGCACCTATACATGCCAACTCAACCTCACCAGATGCAAGCATGATTTCACCACGATAAATATTTTGTTGCAACACAAAAGATGTTGCTTTACATGAAACAACATTTGCACTTACTGTAATTAAATCATCCATTAAAATTGGCCGCATGTATTTAACAGCAATTTTATGTACGACAAAGTTGTAATCTTTTTGGTGCCAATAATGACCGATGCCTGAAGCACGTAACCATTCAGTTCGTGTACGTTCCATAAAACGAATATGATTGGCATGATAAACGATGCCACCAGCATCAGTATCTTCCATATAAACACGGATTTGGAATTCGAATTGGTTTGCCATGTAAGAGTATCCCGGTGTTAAAAGGCATTTGTCTGTACAAATGCTCTAACAGGTTAAAAATGAAAATATTGTTATGCGCAGCCTTGGAAGTACAAGAGCATTACGTGCTGTGCGGATTTTAGCATAATGAATGTACTGGCAAATGGCGCAAGTCGCCAAACTGCGTGTTGCTCAATCTGATAAAAAACAACCACTTTATCCGTAGATAAAACTGTGACTTAGCAACAAAGTTTAAATGTTTAATGTTGTTTTATTTGTTATTTATTTGATGTTTATTGTTGATTTAAAAAGAAATTATGTGTTGAACGATAAGTCTGCTGAGTAGACTTATCGTTACAGTTTGCTTACTTTTCTTTAGGCTCAGGTGGTGTCATACCAAACTGTAAATAGGCTTTATGAGTGGCAATACGGCCTCTTGCAGTACGCATGGCATAACCTTGTTGGATCAAATAAGGCTCAATCACATCTTCAAGCGTACCAGCATCTTCTGCCATGGCTGCTGCTAAGGCATCTACACCCGCAGGCCCACCATCGAAACGTTCTAACAACAGACTCAAATAACGACGATCTAATGTGTCGAGTCCTGCTTTGTCGACATTTAGCATATCGAGTGCACGTTGTGCCATTTCTTGTGTAACTTCACCTGTACCTTTTACCTGTGCATAGTCGCGAACTCGACGTAGTAGACGATTGGCTATCCGAGGTGTACCACGTGAGCGTCGTGCAATTTCTTCTGCACCCGAAGAGGTTGTAGGAACATCCATAAGGTGTGCAGATCGACTCACAATATGCGTAAGGTCTTCCACTGAGTAAAATTCTAAACGTTGTACGATGCCAAAACGATCACGTAGCGGAGAGGTGAGTAGGCCTGCACGTGTCGTTGCTGCGACTAGAGTAAAAGGGGGAAGATCCAATTTAATCGAGCGGGCTGCAGGTCCTTCACCGATCATAATATCGAGTTGATAGTCTTCCATTGCAGGATAGAGAATCTCTTCGATGACTGGTGAAAGGCGATGAATTTCATCGATAAATAATACATCGCCTTCTTCGAGGTTGGTCAACATTGCAGCCAAATCACCAGCACGTTCAAGTACCGGTCCAGAAGTTGATTTGAGGTTTCCCCCCATTTCACGTGCAATGATATTGGCTAGCGTTGTTTTACCAAGACCCGGTGGGCCAAAAATTAAAGTGTGATCGAGTGCTTCTCCACGGCCACGCGCAGCACCAATAAAGATTTCCATTTGCTCGCGCACCACAGGCTGACCAATATAGTCACTGAGACTGGTTGGGCGAATGGCACGATCAAAATGATCTTCAGGTTTTTCACTGCCACTAATTAGGCGATCTTGCATCATGGTTGGGTCAACTTATTTCATCATCGATTTGAGGGCTGCACGGATAAGATCCGCAGCTTCGCTAAATTCGGCTTTGACTGCCGCAACTGCCTTTTGCGCTTCGATTGGTTTGTAACCCAGCGATTGTAAAGCAGCCTCAGCTTCAGCCACAGCAGAGTTTGCATTAAATTGAATTTGTGTATGTGTACCAGAAGCACCAGTTGATGTTGTTGAAAGCTGCTTAAAGCGATCACGCAGTTCAATCATGAGGCGTTCAGCGGTTTTTTTACCAACACCGGGAACTTTAATTAAGGTGTTAATATCTTCAGTTTCAACAGTTTGGATGAGTAGTTCAACGCTTAAAGTCGATAAAATACCCAGTGCCATCTTGGGGCCTACACCATTGACTTTAAGTAAGGTACGAAAGATCAACTTTTCTTGGCCATGCATGAAGCCATAGAGCTGTTGGGCGTCTTCACGTACAACCAAGTGCGTCCACAGTGTAACTTTTTGGCCTTTTTGTAGTTGGCAAAAGGTTGATAAAGGCGTATCGACTTCATAGCCAACACCATTCACATTGAGTAAAACGCAAGGCGCTTCTAAAGCCAAAACTTCACCCGTTAAACATCCGATCATGTTTGAGTCACTTCTTTATATATGTATAAGTTAATGCGGCAATAGTAGTCGGCATTTGTCCCAAAGGCAAAAACCTAACATTGAAGACGAAACATTTCATCATGATGTTAGAGAAAACCAATTTTATTGCCTTGTAATTCTTGTGCCAGCTGATAGGCCTGATGATCAGAAAACTTACTAATCACATCAAGTACCTGCATAATATTGTCATAGTGATGCCCACCAAGATCAGCACCTGCATGTTGTAAAATCGTCATGAGGCGATTTTCTTTAAAACTTAAACTTTTATTCGGTGTTGTAAGTGGTATGAACGCATCCAATAAGTGCTGCAGGCTTTCATGTGCGATTATTTCTAGTCCTGATTTTTGTGGATGTTGAAAAATCTTGGTTCTGGCCAGCTCTTTTGCATTTTCAATACCTTGTTCAATATCTGGGCTACAGTATTGTAATAAGCTGCCTTTAAGCTGCCCAGAGAGAATTTGAAAATGATGTTTGGCAAAGGCAGAACTGACTTCTTCAACTAATCGTTTCATCACTCGCCCGCGTAATGCCGCAATTTTTTGTTGCCAAGTGGTATTGGGTTTCACCAACTCCTCAGGTACAGGATATTCACCAATTAAATTTAAAAAAACTGGTTCAACTTCTGCATAGCTGAGCATTTGTAAGGTAATTCCATCTTCTAAATCAATCAGGGCATAACAAATGTCATCTGCGGCTTCAAGTAAATAGGTTAATGGGTGTCGGCAGTAGTGATAGTCACCTAATTGAATCAAGCCCAGTTGTTGTGCAATTTGCTTTAAGATCTCTTTTTCTGACTGATAACAGCCAAATTTAGCACGTTGACTCGCAGGGATATCACCTTGGGCTGCAATGGTTTTTGACAGCCAAGGATACTTAAGGTAAGCACCTAATGTGGCATAAGTCAGACGCATCCCTCCATCATAAGGGTGATAATCAATTTTACTCAGTAAACGTAGGCCTTGGGCATTGCCTTCAAACTGACGGACATCGGCTTGTTGCTCTGGACTTAAATCTTGTAAGAAATTGGTGTGTGAAGCATCATCAAACCACTCACGAATTGCATACTCCCCAGCATGACCAAAAGGTGGGTTACCGATATCGTGTGCTAAACAAGCAGCTTGAATAATTGCACCAACATCAGCAGGTGAAATCCACATGGGCAATTCATGTTGAATTTTTTCTGCAGCAAGCATACCTAATGAACGACCAATACATGAGACTTCGAGTGAATGGGTGAGGCGGGTATGAATACCATCATGTTGGCTAAGTGGGTGAACTTGGGTTTTACGATTTAATTGACGAAAACTTTGTGAAAAAATAATACGGTCATAATCTTTATGAAAAGGGCTACGTGCCTGTTCGGAATTTTGCTTTTTTGTTCCAAGTCTTACTGTTGATAACAGTTCTAACCAACGCATTTGTGTCATTTATCATTATTCACTCTGTATTTCTTGGCATCATGCCAAAAAAACACACCAAGCACTAGCTGAATTGCTGTTGATTGCACTCTAGTGCGACATAATTTGTCTTTCAATCCATGCGAACAGCGGGGTGCTAACATGGATCTCTATCATTGATCTCTATAAATAGAGTGAAATAGTTAAATACCTATATTTAAAAAGTGGATATGACTAGCTGAAAAGCAGCTTTCGCAGTAGAATATGCGCTCTCTTCAAAGTCACATTGTGGTAGGTTAAGCAAACTTGCCCGTGGAGCCAAAATCAGCATGTTTATCGTGGCCGGTGCCCCAGCACACTCATCTTTTAAGAAAACTCAACTCCTCAACCGTTTGACGTCCGTGAGTTCTGTTCAATCTTTTGACAGCCAATGGGTTTATTTGTTTGACCAAGCGCTAAACGAGCAAGAGCAGCAATCTGCGCTACAACTGCTTAACGATGGCGAAAGCTATACTTTACGCCGAGCAACGAGTGATGAAATTCAAATCCTCGTGACACCACGTGTCGGTACAATCTCACCGTGGTCGTCTAAAGCGACGGATATTTTTGCCAATTGTAATACGCCTATACACCGCCTTGAACGCGGTGTTTTGTTTACACTCAAGGGTGTTTCTGAACTCAGCGCTGAGTTAAAACTGGCATTACATGACCGTATGACTGAAAGCGTTTTTGAGCAAATTGATGCTGCAACTGCGTTATTTTCAGAAACTGAGCCTAAGCCTTTAAATGCGATTGATATTTTAGGTCAAGGTAAAGAAGCATTAGTTCAAGCCAATAACGAATTTGGTTTTGCACTGTCTGCAGAAGAAATCGATTATTTAACCGAAGCATTTATTAAACTGGGTCGTAATCCACACGATATCGAACTCATGATGTTTGCACAGGCAAACTCTGAGCACTGTCGTCATAAAATTTTCGGTTCAGAATGGACAATTGATGGTGAGGTTCAACCATTATCATTGTTCCAAATGATTAAAAATACTTATAAAGAGTCACCAACAGATGTGTTGTCTGCTTATAAAGACAACGCTTCGGTTATCGTAGGTTTTGACACGCACCGTTTCTATCCTAAAAAAGATTTAGACACTGGCCATTATGTATATAAATATAAGAGCCAAGCTGCACATATCCTCATGAAAGTAGAAACACATAACCACCCGACAGCAATCGCTCCGTTTGCAGGTGCTGCAACAGGTTCAGGTGGTGAAATTCGTGATGAAGGTGCAACAGGTCGTGGTGGTAAGCCAAAAGCTGGCTTAACGGGTTTTACCACATCTAACCTTAATATTCCTGGTTTTGAACAACCTTGGGAAGAAAATTACGGTAAGCCTTCTCGTATTGCTTCACCTTTACAAATCATGATCGAAGGCCCACTGGGTGGCGCGGCATTTAATAACGAATTTGGTCGTCCAGCACTTAACGGTTATTTCCGTACTTTCGAGCAAAACGTTAATGGTGATGTGAAAGGTTTCCATAAACCAATTATGATTGCTGGTGGTTACGGTAACATTCGCCCTGACCATGTTGAAAAAGATCCAATCCAACCGGGTGATCTATTGATCGTTCTGGGTGGTCCTGCGATGTTGATTGGTCTTGGTGGTGGTGCTGCATCTTCTGTAGACAGCGGTACCATGGGTGAGAGCTTAGATTTTGCTTCTGTACAGCGTGAAAACCCGGAAATGGAGCGTCGTTGTCAAGAAGTCATCGATACCTGCTGGCGTTTAGAAGACGAAAACCCAATCGTTTCTGTACACGATGTGGGTGCGGGCGGTATTTCAAATGCAATGCCAGAATTGGTCAATGACCATGAGTTGGGTGCAATTCTTGATTTACGTAAAATTCCATCGCTAGAGCCTGGCATGTCACCAATGGAAATCTGGTCTAATGAAGCACAAGAGCGTTATGTCTTGGCAATTCGCCCAGAATCTTTGGCTGAGTTTGAAGAAATTTGTGCACGTGAGCGTTGCCCATTTGCCGTACTTGGTGAAGCGACTGAAGCACGTGAGTTGATCGTTGAAGATCCACTGTTTGAAAACAAAGCAGTAGATATGCCAATGCAGGTGATGCTCGGTGGTACACCACGTATGAGCCGTAGCTATGATAGCGCACCACGTCAAGGAAATGACTTTGATGAAAATACTGTAGATCTTAAAGACGCAATTTTCCGTGTCTTGAAAAACCCAACAGTTGCTTCAAAATCATTCTTGATTACTATTGGTGACCGTTCGATCACTGGTATGGTAGCGCGTGATCAGATGGTTGGTCCGTGGCAAGTTCCAGTGGCTGATGCTGCTGTAACCACTACGAGTTTACAAGGCTATACTGGTGAAGCAATGGCAATGGGTGAGCGTCCTCCTGTTGCATTATTAAACCCAGCAGCTTCTGCACGTTTAGCTGTGGCTGAAGCGATTTCAAACATTATGTGTGCCAATATTGACCAGATTAGCGACATTAAATTGTCTGCAAACTGGATGGCAGCAGCTGGGCAAGCGGGTGAAGACCAAGCTTTGTTTGAAGGTGTTAAAGCGATTGGTATGGAAATGTGTCCAGCCTTGGGTATTGCGATTCCTGTAGGTAAAGACTCATTGTCAATGCGCACCACTTGGCAAGATGAAGGTACAGATAAATCAGTAACTTCACCAATGACAGGGGTAATTACAGCCTTTGCACCAGTTGTCGATGTACGTAAGACATTAACACCAGAGCTTAAATCTGACTTTGATAGCGTATTGGTTCGTATTGACCTATCTAAAGGCCAGTTCCGTTTAGGTGGTTCAATTTTGAACCAAGTGTTTAAGACGATTGGTCAAGTAACACCTGATGTTGATAACTTTGATGACTTCAAAGCTTTCTTTGCACTTGTACAAGATTGGAATAACCGTGGTTTGATTCAAGCTTATCATGACATTGGTGATGGCGGCCTATTGGCTACAGTTGCTGAAATGATGTTTGCATCACGCTTAGGTGTTTCGCTACAAGATCAAACGACTGCCGCATTGTTCGCTGAAGAAATTGGTGCAGTATTGCAAATGCGCCGTGCGGATTGGGATGCAGTTCAAGCTGAACTTGCAGACTCTCTGCTTAAAGATGCGATCAGTGTTGTTGGTCAATTGAATCAAACTGAACAGTTGAACATCAATGGATTAAGTCTAGCTCGTGTTGAATTACAACAAGCTTGGACTGAGGTTTCTTATCAAATCCAGCGTTTACGTGACAACGTAGAAACAGCAGATCAAGAATATCAATTGATTGCAGATAGCAATCATAAGGGTTTGATCGCACAGCCTACATTTGATTTAAATGAGCCAATTGAAGCACCATACTTAAATTCACGTCGTCCAAATATGGCAGTGTTGCGTGAGCAAGGTGTGAACGGTCATGTAGAGATGGCAGCTGCATTTGATAAAGTTGGCTTTAATACTGTCGATGTACACATGAGCGATTTGCTTGCAGGCCATATTGATTTGGATGATTTCCAAGGTTTAGTGGCTTGTGGTGGTTTCTCGTATGGTGACGTACTTGGCGCTGGCGGTGGTTGGGCGAAATCAGTATTGTTCAATGCTAAACTACGTGATCAATTTGAAAAATTCTTTAACCGTGAAGAAACATTCAGTTTAGGTGTATGTAACGGTTGTCAAATGCTGTCACAGCTTGCACCGTTGATTCCTGGAGCTGATGCATGGCCTCGTTTCCATCGTAACCGTTCTGAAATGTTCGAAGCGCGTGCAGTCAACGTTCGTGTAGAAAAATCTAACTCGATTTTTTTGGCTGCTATGCATGGTTCGATTTTACCTGTAGCTGTTGCTCATGGTGAAGGTCGTGTAGTCGCTAATCTTGAGCAATTCGCAACGTTGAAAGCACAAGATCAAGTAGTATTACGCTATGTCGATAGCCAAGGTAAAGCAACTGAGAAATATCCACTCAATCCGAATGGTTCTCCTGATGCGATTACAGGCCTAACGTCGTTAGATGGTCGTGCAACGATTATGATGCCACATCCAGAACGTACATTCCGTGCGGTTCAACATTCATGGAAACCTGAAGAGTGGACTGAAGATGGTGCATGGTTACGTATGTTCCGTAATGCTCGTAAGTTCGTAGGTTAATTGGTTTTAAATTAACTTCAGTGTTAAAAAAGCCACCTTCGGGTGGCTTTTTTATATGTATTAAAGTGATTAATTAAAAAATATTACTACTGAGTTATGCAAGGAGTAGGGACATAAAGTGAGTAACAATTTAAGAGCAAGAATAATTGCTTTAAGTGTACAAATAGCTTAAACATGGGAGATGAAGACATGGGGAGGCAAAGGATATGTTAAAACCAGTTGTTCTACATCATTTAAATTTAGCACCTAAACAGCAGCTACGCCAAAGAGGGTGGCGCTATTTTATTTTGGTGCTTACGATACAGTTTTTCTTTATTGTCTGGGCTGCCTATATGCAGGCAGTATAATTTTTATGATATTTTAACGTACAAACTTTAGTGCGATGTATGCTGTAGTGCGCTAAAGTTTGTCAATTCTAGCTTCGACCGATGAGATTTGAGCGGCTGGCATGACTCAATTTAAACTTTCTTGATCTGTATGATGAAACTTTGTCTATATAAACCGTTGTTGCTTCTTTTTAGCCTTACATTTTTAACGGCTTGTTATCCAATCTATAAAACCTTACAACCTGAGATCAATGTTACGGTGCAAGATGAGCATGGCAAATCGCTTGATCAAGTTCCGGTCATGCTTATACGTGAACCCAATGTGGGCATGGGCTATCGTTATAGTTTACTCAATACCGAGCAAGGTCAGGTACACTTTAAGCGACTTGCTGAATGGCGAGTTGAGTTTCTCATGATGCATGGCGCAGTAAATTATCGTTGGTATTTGTGTGTTGCAGAGCCTGGTTATGAAACTCAATCAGAAATTGTGGTTGATCAAAAAGATATCAAAATTGTGTTGAAAAAACCAAGCCAGAAGGCCAAGAAGATCAATCCAGATATGCCTGATATCTCGATCAGCAACTGTGATCAAAGGCCATTTTTCGAAATTACTCCAGCAAATGAAAAAGAATGACATCATGTTGAAACTTGTCTATTACGTACCAGATTCACATTTAGAGCAAACCAAGACTGCCATTTTTAACGCAGGGGCAGGGACAATCGATCAATATGAGCACTGTGCTTGGCAGGTATTAGGGACGGGACAGTTTAAACCGATGAAGGGTGCTGAGCCTTTTATTGGTATAGTTGGCGCACTTGAAAAAGTTCCAGAATGGCGGGTTGAGCTGATTGTTGCTGAATCTTGTGCAAAGCAAGTTTTAGCTGCATTAAAAGCCAGTCATCCTTATGAAGTTCCTGCTTATGATTTCAGTCAGCTGATTGAAATATAATTTGATGAAATCATTTAAAGTGTACCTTCTCCTTGATCAGGAGAAGGTAAGCATGGGGCGCTTAATTAAATTGACTAAAATCAGGTTTACGTTTTTGCATAAATGCCTGTACAGCTTCCTGCATTTCAGGAGATTTCACACGACGCATAAAGATTTCAGCTTCATCATCAATACATTGAATAATTTCAGCAAGATCTGACTTCATCAAGGCTTTACTTTGTTTGAGTGAGGCTAACGGTAAGGCGGCAAGATGCTGCGCTTGTTGTTGTGCATGCGTATAGACGTCTTTTTCAATACTGGTAATTAGACCAGCACTCAGGGCTTTTTCACTATTAAATTTTTGTGCAGTAAACATAAGTTCAGCTGCTTTTAAATAACCTGCTTGTTTGCTCAGTATGCGGCTTGCTGCGCCTTCAGGAGAGAGGCCAAGACTAACAAAAGGGATTTGGAATAATGCAGTTTCATCACTATAGACCATATCTGCATGCAACAAAATTGTTACACCAATTCCAATGGCTACACCACGTACTGCAATAATTAATGGCTTAGCAAAGCGAGCTGCGGATTTTAATAATACAAATGGGGGAGCATCACCTGCTTTTTCAGGTAGGGGCATTTGAATGAAGCGCATAAAATCTTGCATATCATTGCCAGCAGTGAAGTCAGCATCCGCACCTCTAAGCACAACAACACGAACTTCATTGCTTTGATCGGCTTGGTCTAAAGCTTGAGCAATGCTTAAATATAAATCACCGTATAATGCATTTTTTGCTTCTGGGCGTTGGATGGCTAGGGTCAGTATGCCATGTTCAAGACTTGCATTTAAATGTTGCTGTGGCTGTTGAATACAATGCAGTGTCATCGTGCTATCCTTGTTATATATTTAACTGTATTAATCAGACTATTATGGCGCAAATGGGTGACAAAATCGTAACTCATGCGTTCATATTCGATGAATGAATTATGATTGAACGATTTGATGACTTGGTCTACATCGGCCGCTTTCAACCTTTTCACTTGGCGCACATGCAGACAGTTCAAATTGCACTGCAACAAAGTGATCGCGTAATTTTAGCGTTAGGTTCAGCTCAAAATCAGCGCAATATCAAAAATCCGTTTACTGCGGTTGAACGGGAGCAAATGATTTTGTCTAATTTCTCTTTTGCTGATCAACAGCGTATTCGTTTCGTACCCATCGTTGATGTGTATAACGATGTTAAATGGGTAAACTTAGTCAAAGATCAGGTAAAACAGCTGGCTGATCCACAAGCTAATGTTGGGCTGATTGGACATTTTAAAGATGACTCATCTTATTATCTTGAGTTATTTCCCGAATGGACTTTACTTGAACTGGATAGTTTAAAAGATGCTATTTCAGCGACCCCATTGCGTGAAGCCTATTATCGGGGGGAAATATCTCAGTCCGAGTTTCCAGCAGGAACCATTGCTTTTTTAGAAAAATTTAAGCAAAACCCCATTTATCAACAATTACAGCAAAAATATGAAAATCATGATCGTAGTGATTTAAACCTGCTTAAGCTTGAGTAAATGTGTAAACTTATAATGAGTTTTTAGTGGTGTGTCGCGAATAGCGATAGATCATATATGAATTGATATCCCGTGCTGTATTTTGTTTTCGCTTGATTTAAGCGAAGATGCGGATACTGATGATTCTGCGTACATGTTGGTTCACTTTAGTTTGGTCTAAACTTGTTGTGCATTGCCGTGTTTGTTTCTTGGCACTTATGAAGTGAATAGAAAGCAAATATAAACTTTTTAAGCCTGCTTGCTCATTGATTTCTCATACCTATGGATGAGCTCTAAAGAATAAATGACGTTAGAAACATAAATCACATAATGGATACAACTAAGTCCGAATGATTTTGTCGCTGACCATACGTCCTTTATTTAAAACGATAATACGGTCAGCAGATGAAATCGTCTCTGGACGATGAGCGATAATGATTCGGGTTATTTTTATTAACTTAATCATATCATTAATCTCTTTTTCTTTAATGATATCTAAATGGCTTGTTGCTTCATCTAAAAATAGAATTTTAGGTTTTTTATATAATGCTCTTGCCAACAAGATTCTTTGTTTTTGGCCTCCAGACAAAATATTTCCCATATCACCCACCAGTGTTTGATATCCCATAGGCATTGCTATAATTTCATCATGTATCGAGGCCATTTTGGAACATTCTTCTACCCATTTTTGTTCAGCTTGATGATCAAAAAAACTGATATTATCTTGAATTGAACCTACGAATAAAACATCATCTTGAGCAACATAAGCAATAAAGTTTCTAAGCCGATTCATACCAAGATTTTTTATATTTTGCCCACCAATATTAACTTCGCCCTGATCTGGTACTAAGTTACCCATAAGTAAATTCATCAATGTGGTTTTACCACAACCACTGGGGCCAACGATGGCTACAGATTGTCCCTCAGGGATACTAAAGTTAATATGATCAATAATCCAAGGTTCATCTTCTGAATATCTATAGCTTAAGGATTTAACCTCAATTTCCGTTTTTTGATGTTCTGATGAATCTTCACTAAGCGAGTAATTATGAGTTTCTTCTTGATTGCTCAGGACGATATCTGCCAAACGTTCTCCATGCAGGCTGAGCATTCTTACTTCGACATATTTATCAATAAGTGAACTAACTCGACTACCGAATTGATTTTTATAAGCAATAAATGCCATTAATATACCAACAGTAAATTCACCTTCAATGACCAACGATGCTCCGAGCCATATGATAATAATGTTCTGTAAGCCAAATAGAAGTTTATTGAGGAACTCAAACATCATGTTGAGTTTTTGAGTTGTTAATCCTGCATTAATTTGATTTACAAGTAATGTTAACCATACTGCTTGACGATAATCCTGCTTTTCAAATTGTTTGATGGTTTTAATGCCACGCATTGTTTCCATGAAATATGTATTTTGTTTTGCAGCATGAACAATTTGATCTTCTGTCGCTCGTTTTAAAGGGGAATACCAGATCCAACGTATAACAGCATAAAGTAACATGCTTATTAAAGCGATCCATGCTAACTTAATGCTATATACAAACATTAAAGCTAAAGTAAAGACAGTCATTAAGCCATCAAGGATCGCTGTAATAAATGATGTTGTTAAGGTCTTTTGAATAGCATCAACAGAGCCAAATCTGGAAATGATATCGCCAAGATGGCGTTTTTGAAAAAAAAAGGTCGGTAAGCTAAGCAGATGATGAAACACATTTGCTTTCCATTGTACGTTCAGTGTGGTTGCCATATACATGACAATCCACGATTGTAATAAGCTAATGAGGCTACTCAAGATTACTAATAAACCAAAACCAATGGCCAAAGTGGTTAATAAGTTTAAATCAGCAGAAACAATAGCGTGGTCAATTACCCACTGCATAAAAAAAGGGCTAACTAAAGAAAATACTTCTAGAACCAAAGCAATAATCAGGATTTGCCCTAAGGAACTCCAAAGCCCTCTGACTTCACCAAGTAATCGAAAAAGTTGAATACGAGTTTTTTCTTTTTTAACTTCAAAATTAGAGTCTGGCCATACTTCTAAGGCAATACCTGTAAAATGTGATGATGCCTGATCAAAGGTAAATACTTTCTCTCCATAGGCGGGATCAATAATTGTGATCTTGTTAAAAAATACACTTTTTAAAACCACAAAATGATTTAAGTCCCAATGTAAAATACAGGGTAACCTTAGTCTATCTAATTCATTCAGCTCTAACTTTAATGGGCGGGTGCTAAGATGCAGTTTATTGGCTATTTTAATTAAGGCTGAGAGTATCGCTCCTTTTTGAGAGATAGGATATTTTTTCCTTAAAGTTAATAAATCTGAATCATAACCATAATAGCTGGCAATCATTGCAAGGCATGCTAAACCACATTCTGATGATTCTGTTTGTAACATTACAGGTATGTTTCGACCAAAACCCAACGATAAACGTTTAAGATAAGGCATAGCTTATAGTTTTCCTGTTATGCTAAATAAGGGTTCTAATACCCATTCATATAATTTTCGTTTTTCATGCATAATATCGCCTTCAAGAGTCATACCTACTTGTAAAGGCATATCTTTACCGTATGCTTTCATTATTTGTTTTTCAGGTTTTACTCTAACTAAATAAACAGGTTCATTATTAAATTGTTCTTGTGGTGAAATAACGCCTATCGTTTGTAAGTTTTGACTTGCCAGCGCCGTTTTAGCTACGGATAAAACCCGTGCTTTTGCATTACCAAATTTTTGGTAAGGATATGCTTGATAACGTAATAGAACTTGATCGCCTTCTTTAATAAATCCAATTGCTCGACTAGGCACATAAAGCTGTGCGATTAAAGGTACATTTTCTGGAAGAATCGTTAATAAAGGCTTAGATGAGTCAACAAACTGACCAACTTCTGCATTAATCGTGCTGATAACACCAGATGAGCTTGCTTGAATAGCAATGTGCTCTCTAGATTGCATTTCGATTAATTCCTGAGTGTTTTTGGATAACAATCGCTCTAGCTGTTCGATTTCATTATTTTGTTTATCTCCCAATCCAGATAAGTTGATTTTCTGTTCTGCCAATTGTTTTTCTAGTAATATTTTTTCACGTTGTAATGATTCATACTGAGATAATTGAGCTAAATGTTCTATTTTTTTTGATTCAAACTCCTCACGTGAAATTGCATTTTCATTGAGTATATTGCTATATCTTTGCTGGTTTTTTTGAGCTAAGTGAATACGTTCTTGTTGGTTAATCATTAAATTTTTTACTTTAGCTAGCGTTTCATTTAATGAGCTAATTTGATTAAGAATAGTCTTCTTTTGATCTAGATGAATATAGTGCATTCGGGTGATTTCATTTCTTATGGATTGTTCTTTCACTTTGGTTTGTAATACTAAAGCCGCAGCTATACTACCTTGTTCACCATAATTTTCTGTTGATATATTAAATAGGGTTTCTCCCTTTTTTACAGTTTTTCCTTCATAGACATTGTTAGTTAAAATAGTTCCCGATTGTATTGTATAAACTTGTATGAGACCTGTTTGCGGAATTAATTGGCCACGAACAGTACTTCGTTTGGTGTAACTTCCCCATATTGTAAAAGCAATAATAATCAGCGCAATACATAAGGCAAATAGGGTTAAAAGAGTGAAGCTAAATGGGCGAGTTAAAATAATATTTCCTGTCCATTTATACTGCTTAGAATCAAGAGCTTCTTTTCTAAATAAATTTGAGCTCATTTATTAAAAACCTTATAAAGAACCCCATAAGCCTTATAACTTATGGGGTTCAGTTTTTTTTAGAATAATCCACCAATTGTTTCTATGCCTTTGTTAATACTAAATTCAAAGCCTTTTTCAACTGCATTAGCAACTCCAGTTAATCCAGCGCCAAACCCTAATGAATCTGTCGCATTAAAAGAAAATTCTGGATGAAGCTCTAGGGTTATACCGCCTAAATCGATAACACTAGCACCTGCAGCACCTGATACTTTTTCAACTTCATTAATTGATAATTCGTACATTATTTATTTTTCCTGAGGTTGTTTTTTGCACAACCAATACTATTTTTTTTATAAATAAAATTCAACTCGTTTATTCAATAAAAATGTTTCAATAAATATAAATAAATATCGGGTTTAAATGAATATTCTTATCGGTTTTAAATAAACTTTAATTAAAATATAAAAGGTTATGTTTTTTCATTTTTTAATTCATATAATTACTGGATTAATCACATTATTTATATAGTGGTTTAATGAATTGTTTAAGCTTTAAGTGTCTGTAATATAAGTTTAAGTTTAAATTAGTTGTATGCGATATTAAGTTGAAATTTATACATTATTTTTAATGCTGAAAATGTATAAAATATTATTGGCTTTTTCTTTACTTATAGTTATATGTCAAAATTATGCAGAGAATATATTTTATATTTATATCTGTTTAAAGGGGAGGGTGTCTAAAATACCCACCAATCTGTATCCGCTGATTGGGTTTTAATTATCAGCTATAGAATAATCCTCTTTTAAAAAATCGGAGTAAGCTTTGATTTAATGATCATTCAGCACTGAATAATCACGTCAATCTTTCGACTAGATTTGCTTAAGAAACACAATACTACGTTCAATCTAAACTCAATTAGGATTGGTACTCAACTCATAGTGAAGCAGCTATTTCTTTATGTGTTATAAAAAAATTATCTATTTCTATATTGATGCTCTGTTGTGATGGGTTAAATGGCCAATGCTTTGGCAGCGTTAGGCACTAGCTGTTGCATTAATCGTTTAAGGGGGAGGCTCTGCTGATTCCAATGATGCCAATACAGTGGAACATCCATTGCGAATTCAGCAGAGAGTTCAACTAAGCCACCTTGTAGCAAATCATCTTGCATTTGAATAGATGGTACCAAACCATATCCGAGTCCTGCTTTGATCCAGTCTAAGAACGCATTGGATGACGGTATAAAGTGGTGTGGGTATTGTTTTAACTGGAGGCCGTAATGCTGAAAAAGCAATTCTTGATGCATAAGATCATCATGATTAAAAATTACAGCTGGGGCACTTAAAAAACTATTGCGATTGAGTTCATATTTAAAATATTTTTCAATGAAATTGGGGCTCGCAACTAAAAGATAACGCATTTTACCCAGCAATAACACTTGGCAACCAGCCATAGCTTTAGCAGAGGTTGAGATACAGGCATTTACAAGACCTGTTTCAAGGAGATGGTGTGTCTGTGTCTGATCTGCAAGGCGTAACTCAAGTACAATCCGTTCGTGTACAAGGCAATCTTGAACACTCGATAGCAACCAAGTTGCTAAGCTATCGGCATTAGTGCCAATACGAATTTTATAAAAATCTTGTGAATGGGTTTGGTGATTAAGGTCTTGTAGAAAACCTTGTTGTAATAATCGGCTATGTTGCAGGTGTTGTAAGAGCATTTGACCCGTTTGAGTCGTTCGGCAAGGGCGTTCGCGGATCACGAGTGCATGACCCAGATGTTTTTCGAGGGCTTGGACTCTAAGACTGACTGCGGCAGCAGTAATATTTAGTACTTGAGCAGCAGCTTCAAAACTTCCAGATTCTATTACAGCTAAAAATGCTTCGCTTTGTTTACTTTGCAGCATATCCTTTTCTTTAATATTAAGAAAATTTTAGTTTATCTTATATTTTCTTAATTTTATTTAATTTTTTTTACTTTTAATGATAATAGCCATTTCGTGAATAAACTCTGTGTTGCTTTGTCATGTTCTGGATTTTTTTAAAAGGTTTTTCAGTCAGTCTAGGTCTGATCGTTGCCATTGGTGCTCAAAATGCATTTGTGCTAAAGCAGGGGGTGAAACGTCAACACGTATTTTGGCTTTGTCTGGTTTGTGCTTTATCAGATTCAATTCTAATTGCTTTAGGTATTTATGGTTTTGCTACGATCATTACTTTATATCCCCAAGCACTTCGTTTTGCACAGTATTTTGGTGCTGCATTTTTATTGTGGTATGCATTCATACATTTACGTCAGGCATTGCAAACTCAGAAAATTCAACCTCTAGAGTTACAATCTACCCCAGCATTGACCCAGTCGATTCTGATCTGTTTGGGACTTACTTGGTTAAATCCGCATGTTTATCTAGATACAGTTGTGTTAATTGGTTCTATTTCAGCACAGTTTAGTCAAGGGAAATTATATTTCGCCTTGGGGGCAATGACAGCCTCATGGTTATTCTTTTTTAGTTTGGGCTACGCAGCGCGCTTAATGGCACCGTGGTTTCAAAGTGCAAAGGCTTGGCGGATTCTAGATGTGCTGATTGCGATAATTATGACGCTGATTGCAATTTCTTTACTACGTATACAGTTTTAAAAGATCAACAATCAGCGTGGGGCTTTAAGTGTTATCCATTACTTTGTAATGCTTTGAGATCTGCCAAAATTTGCTCTGCATGACCTGCTGCTTTGACTTTACGATAGCTTTTTACTAGCGTTGAGTGATGGAAGATGAAGCTTGAACGTTCAACTCCCATGACTTGTTTACCATACATATTTTTTTCTTTAATGACATCAAACAGATTGCAAAGATCTTGCTCTTTATCACTGATGAGATTAATCGTGAGTGATTGCTTTGCTGTAAAGTTCTGATGTGCTTTGACAGAATCACGAGAAACACCAATAACAGTACAATCAAGTGCATTGAATTGGTCTTTTAGGCTTGAAAAATCAGTTGCTTGGGTCGTGCAACCCGGAGTTGAATCTTTAGGATAAAAATAAATAATCAGCCAAGGTGTGGTGACTTGAGTTAAGTTGATTTCACCTGTGGTTGTTGGAAACACTTGATCTGGTAGTTGAATATTTTCTAATGACATTGTTTTGATCACCTTAAAATGAGCCACCTAAAAAAATGAGCCACAGGATTGTGGCTCATACTTCACTTAAACAACATGTTAAATAATATACATGAAGTTGTCAGTTGTATTATTTTGCTTGTGCAGCTTTCATTGCAGCTTCAGTTAGCGTTTGCAATTTAGTCGTTAACTGAGGACCGAAACAAGTTTTAAGCGCTTGGTTCTGTTGTTGAACAAAAGCTAAAGTAGATGGACTTTTCTTTTGGTTGATCGTACTTTGAATTTGCCATTTTTGTGCATTTGTCAATTTACCATCAGATTCAATCGCACAGCCACAGTATTTTGCAACTTCAGCAGCAGTCAATTTACCGCCTTTGCTGGTTTCTGTTTTACATACATTGATTAATGCAGATTTTACATCGGTGCTTTTATAGGCTTGTTGTAAATCAGCTTCCGCAGCAAAGGCAGTTGAAGCAACTCCTGCAGATACGGCAAATAAAGCTGAAGTTAGTACGCGAGTTGTTAAAATATTCATATAAATCTACCTAATTATTGGGGGATATAGCGTGTGGGATCCGTTACCCCTGCATCGATGAAACCCTGTTTTCTTAAACGGCAGCTATCACATTGTCCGCAAGCACGTCCTTGATTATCTGCCTGATAACAAGATACTGTCTGAGCGTAGTCTACGCCATGTTCTAGACCTAGGCCAATGATTGCTGCTTTGGATAAATGTAACAAAGGTGTTTCAATTTTCAAAGGTTTTCCTTCAACACCTGCTTTGGTTGCCAGTGCTGCCAGTTGTGCAAATGCCTCAATAAACTCAGGACGGCAATCCGGATAGCCTGAGTAATCTACCGCATTAATCCCAATGACAATGGCATCTGCTTGATACACTTCGGCTGCTGCAAGGGCATAGGAGAGGAAAATAGTATTGCGTGCAGGCACATAGGTAACAGGAATACCTTCTTGTTCTTGAACAGGAACATCAATTGAGTGATCAGTGAGTGCAGAACCCCCTAGCTGACCTAAATCGATGTTGATTACACGATGTTCAACACCTGCTGCTTTGGTAAGCGCTTTAGCTGCATCAAGTTCAGTATTTGAACGTTGACCATACATAAAGCTGATCGCAATACATTCATAGCGTGCCTGTGCCCAAGCTAAACAAGTAGTTGAGTCTAAGCCGCCAGATAACAAAACAATGGCACGAGGGCGCATGAGTATTCTCCACATGTTGCAAAAGTATAGAACGTTAAAGCTTAACGCCCCGTTTCATCATTCCAAAGTAATTTATGTAATTGTAATTGGAAACGAACGGGTAAATGGTCATCTAAAATCCACTGAGCCAAATCACGAGCAAGTTCAGGTAAGCGGATCGCACCTTTTTCAATGGCAAAGGCAGGTGAAAACCAGATGGTGCTTACTTTGTCTTGTAATTTGTATTGTTCAAGCTGTGTTTTAGCCCAAAGGTAATCTTCTCTGTTACAAATCACAAACTTAATTTGATCATGTTGGGTCAAATGCTCAAAATTACTGAGTAAGTTACGTTGCTGTTCACCTGAAGTCGGTGTTTTTAAATCAAGCACTTTAGAAACACGTTGATCAACCTTAGCCACATCTAAAGCACCACTGGTTTCCAAGGACACTTCACAGCCAAGATCAGCAAGACGAGTCATTAATGGGTGTACGTTAGGCTGCGCTAGAGGTTCACCACCGGTCACACAAATATACGGTGTTTTAAATGCCATCGTTGTTGAGATAATTTCATCGAGTGAACGACGCTCACCACCTTCAAATGAATATGTGGTATCGCAATATGTACAACGTAGTGGACATCCTGTTAAACGGATAAATACCGTTGGAAGTCCAGCTGCATTGGCTTCACCTTGCAAAGAGTAAAAAATCTCAGTAATGCGTAATCCCGCAGATGGATCGGAAACGGGGATTGCGGTTGAACGAAGCGTTTGCATAACACCTTTGACCATAGAGTAGAAAATAAAAAATCTCTACGATCTGCGACGATCGTAGAGACTTGTGAACAGAAGATTAGTCTTCGCGAAGTAGATCGTTCAAACTTGTTTTAGCACGAGTTTGTGCATCTACTTTTTTCACAATGATTGCTGCATATAAGCTGTATTTACCATCTTTAGACGGTAGGCTACCAGGTACTACAACAGAACCTGCAGGTACACGACCATAATGGATTTCGCCAGTTTCACGATCATAGATACGTGTTGATTGGCCAATGTATACGCCCATTGAAATTACAGCGCCTTCTTCAACGATAACGCCTTCAACGATTTCAGAACGAGCGCCGATAAAGCAGTTGTCTTCAATGATTGTCGGGTTTGCTTGTAAAGGCTCAAGTACACCACCAATACCAACACCACCTGATAAATGTACATTTTTACCGATTTGTGCACATGAACCAACAGTTGCCCAAGTGTCAACCATTGTACCTTCATCTACATAAGCGCCAATGTTGACATAAGATGGCATGAGTACAACATTTTTCGCTTGGAAGCTGCCTTTACGAGCAACAGCAGGTGGTACTACACGAACGCCAGCAGCTTTAAATTGTTCTTCAGTCCAGCCTGCAAATTTAGTGTCTACTTTATCATAGAAACCAAGCTGGCCAGCTTCGATTGGTTGGTTATCATTAAGTTTGAAAGAAAGCAAAACCGCTTTTTTCAACCATTGATGAACAACCCATTCACCATTAATTTTTTCGGCAACACGTAAGCTACCATTATCAAGACCATCGATTGCTTGTTCTACCGCTTGACGAATTTCAGCAGGGCAGTCCGTTGCTGAAAAATTTGCACGATTTTCAAAAGCTTGTTCAATGATTGTTGAAAGCTGCGACATAATCTTCCTTCCCAATAAAATTTCAAGGATTTTACACTATATTGTAGCATTGGGCGCTAAAATTTAGCCTACTCTAATGAAGTAATAAGGAAAAATCAGTATGGATTTAAAAACTAGAAAGTGTATAGTGAAGGTATCTTAAAAAATTGAGTGATATAAAACATAGATTTAAATTTAAATGTATCAAAAAATAACAAAAAAAATCAATTTTTTTATTAAATAGTAATTATTAGTCGTATATTATTTAGCAAGTTAAGAAAAACGCAATTACTACAAGATCAATCAATTAACCAAAGTTTCTTAAAGGAAATGTATATGAAGATTGTGAAATACACAGCAGCTGTTGCAGCATTAACCGTTTCAAGTTTAACCATGGCTGATTCAGGTGTGATTCAAAGCGGCAGCACTTTTGACAAGAATCAATTAATTCCATCTGGAGTACGTGCAGAAGTGGGTACTACGGGTTATGGTGGTGCAATACTCTGGAGTATCAATCCATATGTAGGTCTAGCTCTAGGTTACAATGGTGGTGATATCTCTTGGTCTGATGACTTAAAAGTCAATGGCTCTAAGTACGATATGGACATGGACAATAAAACAGCTTATTTAAATGCTGAAATTCGTCCATGGGGTGCGAGTGATAATACATTCGCAAACAGCTTCTATGTTGCGGCAGGTATTGGCTATATCGACAATGATTATGATCTAGACCGACGTGTAGGCTCAAGCCGTAACTTTAGCGTGAATGGTAAAGACTTCCAATCAACGGCTGATGGTGCTCACATTGCAGGTTCGATGAAATATGACAATGATATCGCGCCATATGTTGGCTTAGGTATCGCACCTAAATTTAATAAAAATTGGGGTGTTTTTGGTGAAGTTGGTGCTTATTATACTGGTAACCCAAAAGCTAGCCTACGTGTTGTTTCAGGTGGTGCTACTTCTAACGCTGGTTATAATCTTGAAGAGGAACTTGCTCACGAAGAACGTAAGATCCAAGACAAGAGCCGTTATGAGTGGATGCCTGTAGGTAAAGTTGGTGTTAACTTCTATTGGTAATCTAAAGTTGACAGTTGAAATATGGCTGTCATAAAAAAACGAGCTTCGGCTCGTTTTTTTATTATTAATAATAATTAAAAAATATAAGCTACTTATTCGTCAGGATAAGCCATTTTTTTCAATGATTGAATGTCTGCTTGAGGAATACATTGTGAGATAAACTCATAGCCATAACCTCGCAACAAATGCCCTTTACGTACAGCGATCCAAGTGGTATTGAGCCCAAAAAGTTCAGTTGGAATTTGCTTTAAGCGATGATCTCGTTCAAGGTCATAAGCAACATCATTGACAATGCCTATGCCCATACCCAGTTCAACATAAGTTTTGATGACATCCGCATCTAACGCAGCCATGACAATATTGGCTTGAAGATTGGCTTGCTCAAAAGATAAATCTATTTTTGAACGACCAGTAAAACCACCGTGATAGGTAATAATTGGATATTCAGCCAATTTCTCCAGAGTAATTTGTTCAGGCTCAAGCTGAGCAAGCGGATGGTCTTGCGGCAAAATAATAGAGTGTTTCCAATTATAAAATGGAATGCTGGCTAAATTATCTTCATTGGTCAGTGATTCAGTTGCAATACCAATATCGACTTCACCTAAGAGCAGTAATTCAGTGATTTCAACTGGACTCGCTTGTTGTAGAACCAAATGAACCTTAGGGAACAATTGCTTAAATGCATTGACAATCGGAGGCAACACATAACGTGCTTGAGTATGGGTTGTTGCAATTGTTAATGTGCCTTCATCGACTTTATTGAAGTTGTCTGCAAGACGTTTAATGTTGTCTGCATCGATGAGCATGCGTTCCACGATGCTGAGTAGGGCTTGACCAGGCTCAGTTAGGCCCAATAAACGTTTGCCTTTACGTACAAAAAGTTGTACGCCTAATTCGTCTTCAAGGTCTTTGATATGCTTACTCACGCCTGATTGAGAGGTGTAGAGTGCCGCTGACGCTTCAGTTAGGTTAAAGTTCTGTCTAACTGTTTCTCGGATGATTCTAAGTTGTTGAAAATTCATTGTAGTAATACCTTAAATATGATCAATCCATGAAGCTGTTTGAGATCTGCTAAGCATGATCATGTGCAAATAAATGGAGGTTAACAGGACGGACCCAAACAGATTGATTTGGTCTAAATTGATGCAATTTAGCCTCTTCAGCACTGAGTTCGATTTCAATTAATCGACCATTTTGATCCTGTAGTTCAGCCATAATTTTTCCAGCAATCCAAACTTCACGGGTAAATGTAGCCTGTAATGTATTTTCAACAGGTTGTGAGAAAATCTGTAGTTCATCTGGTCGAGCAAAGGCGATGACTTTACCCGTTGGCCCATGTTGTAAATTTGGCAAATGCAAACGGTCGTCATTGACTTGGATAATACCATTGTCATGGTGTTGTGCATCGAATCGGTTCGCCTGACCTAAAAAGTCAAAAACAAAGGGAGTTTTGGGCTGTTCATAAACTTCACGTGGTGAACCAATTTGCTCAACATTACCTTTATTCATAATAATAATTTGATCAGCAACCTCAAGTGCTTCTTCTTGATCGTGTGTCACAAAAATCGAGGTGATATGTAACTCATCATGTAGAGTACGTAGCCAGCGACGTAATTCTTTACGTACTTTAGCATCAAGTGCACCAAAAGGTTCATCAAGAAGTAAAACACGTGGTTCTACAGCCAAAGCGCGGGCTAGGGCAATACGTTGACGTTGGCCTCCAGACAATTGAGCAGGATAGCGATCAGCTAAGAAACCCAGTTGTACCAATTCGAGTAAACGATCAACACGCTTTTTAATCTCAGCCTCAGATGGGCGTGTTGCACGAGGACGAACACGTAGACCAAATGCAATATTGTCAAAAACAGTCATATGACGAAATAGTGCATAGTGTTGAAATACGAAACCAACTTGACGTTCACGCACATGAACATTAGTGGCATCTTGCCCCTCTAAAATGACTTGTCCCTGATCGGCAGCTTCTAGACCTGCGATAATACGTAGCAGGGTAGTCTTACCACAGCCAGAAGGTCCGAGTAGTGCAACCAATTGGCCTTCTGGAAAATCTAAAGAAATATTATTCAGCGCGTGGAATGCACCAAAACTTTTGTCGATGTTTTTAACTTGAATACTCATGATGACATTCCTGTTTTATACGCTTGAATCTTGTTGATGTTGAACTTGTTTTTCTTGACGAATTTCGACCCATGTTTTGATGATGAGGGTGATAATTGCCAAGAAGGCCAGTAAGGACGACACTGCAAATGCGGCGCTGAAAGTATATTCGTTATATAGAATTTCAACGTGTAAAGGTAGAGTGTTAGTTTCACCGCGAATATGCCCTGAAACTACAGATACAGCACCAAACTCACCCATTGCGCGCGCATTACACAAAATCACACCATAGATCAGACCCCATTTAATATTGGGGAGAGTGACTTTCCAAAAGGTTTGCCAACCAGAAGCACCAAGAACAATAGCAGCTTCCTCTTCTTCTGTACCTTGTGCTTCCATAAGTGGAATTAACTCACGTGCAACAAAAGGAACAGTAATAAAAATTGTGGCAATTACAATTGCAGGTGTGGCATATAAAATTTTGATATCGTGATCAAGTAACCATTCACCCATCCAACCTTGCGTACCGAAAATCAGCACCAACATCAGGCCTGCGATAACAGGGGATACGGAGAAAGGCATATCAATAATCGTGGTTAAAATAGATTTACCACGGAAGTCAAACTTAGCAACAGCCCAAGCCGCAGCGACACCAAACACAACGTTCAGAGGTACTGCAATTGCCGCTGTAATTAAAGTTAGTTTTACAGCAGATAATGTATCAGGATGAACCAAAGCTTGGAAATAAACCCCCAACCCTTGTTTAAATGCTTCAACAAAGACCAAAATCAAAGGCAGGATTAAGCAACTAAGGAAAAATATTGCAGCGATGCTGATCAGTGTCCAACGCACCCATGTTGGTTCACGGGTTGCATCACGAGATTGCAACTTTTCTGCCAGAGCATTACTAGAGGCATTGAAACTCATCGTGCTGTTCTCCCTGTACGGCGACTTGCCCAAGCTTGTAAGATATTAATCAAGAACAAAATAGCGAAAGAAATGACGAGCATCATCACAGCAATGGTTGTTGCGCCTGCAAAATCATATTCTTCTAAACGAGAAATAATCATGAGCGGTGCAATCTCTGTTTTGAAAGGCTGGTTACCTGCAATAAAGATTACGGAACCATATTCACCTACTCCACGAGCAAAGGCCAAGGCAAAACCTGTCAATAGAGCAGGCAACAAAATGGGTAATATGATCTTAGTCACGATCTGTAGTCTGCTAGCACCTAAAGCTGAAGCGGCTTCTTCAAGTTCAGTTTCCAAATCACTAAGTACCGGTTGTACGGTACGCACTACAAAAGGAATCCCGATAAAAATCAAGGCTAGGGTAATACCAATAGGACTATATGCGACTTGAATTCCAAGTGGCTCTAAATATTGGCCGATCCAGCCAGTTGGGGCATACAGCGCAGTGAGGGCAATACCTGCAACTGCTGTTGGCAGTGCAAATGGTAAATCGATCAAGGCATCAACAACTCGCTTACCTGGAAAGTTATAGCGTACTAAGCACCAAGCTAAAAGCAAACCAAAGACCACATTGATCAGTGCTGCAATTAATGCCGCGCCAAAACTGAGCTGTAGTGAGTTTAAAATACGTTTAGAGGTAATAATATCCCACAAACCGGACCAACCAATGCCCATCGATTTAATAAAAACCGCAGCTAGGGGAATCAGTACAATAAAAGACAGATAAGCTAGGGTAAAGCCTAGTGAAAGACCAAAACCTGGCAGCACTCGGGAACGCTGCGACATGACGACACCTCAAAATGAGAAATGCTTATTGAATCCAATAAGCCTTTAAAAATTACTTAGTTAAAACGAATCTAGTGCACTAGATTGAAAATTTCAGTCGATGTATCCAATCCTCTGCATGAACTGCAAGCCCATGTTGTTTGGCCAAAAGTAGATGGTCAAAAATTTCAGGAAAATAACCAAAACCTGAAGCAACATTGATATGCCCAACTTGTCCTAGGTTACGGCTAGGAACTTGCCAAACTTGACTCAGTTGTTGCGCGATATCAAAAGACAACCATGGATCATTTTCACTCATAATCATTTCAGTAGGTACTTTAGGCTGCAACTGCAAAAAGTAATCACGGTAGTTGTCTTCAGTTTCTGTTGCTTGTGATGCTGAGTCTATCGGTTGGGCAAAGCCTGTAGCACAAAAACGTGCTGGGTTTGCTGGTGCAACCAAGATTAATTTTTTAACTTTATTACAAAGCTCTGGATACTGATCCAGTGTAGCGAGACTGGTTAGACAACCAAAACTGTGTGCAACAATTTGAACATTGTCTGGTGCTTGTAAAAGCGCTTCTGCCATATTGGCAACCCACATAGAGAGCACAGGATGATCCCAATCTTGTTGTACACGTGAAGTGGACTTCAATTGACGTTCAAGCCAAGACTGCCAGTGGTCGATATTACTGCCACCTACACCTGGAACAATAAGCGTATGAATCATGTCGATGCCTCTATATTGCGTTGATCACAACAGGTTGCTTAATTCTTAATGGTATTTTGTTTGATAATTTGGTCGAAAATACCATTATTATCAAAGTGAAGTTTTTGCACTTTTGCCCAGCCGCCAAACTCTTGGTCAATCGTTACAAGTTTCAATGGTTTAAATACTTGTGCGTATTTTTGTAGGACTGCGGCATTGCGTGGGCGATAAAAGTTTTTCGCTGCAATTTCCTGACCCAGTGGAGAGTAGAGGAAATTTAAGTAGCCTTGTGCGACATAACGATTACCATGTTTTTCAGCATTTTTTTCAACAATTGCTACAGGTGGTTCAGCTAAAATCGAGAGTGAAGGGGTAACGATTTTAAACTTACCAGGCTGTTCACGTACAGCTAAGTATGCTTCGTTTTCCCACGCCAACAGTACATCACCTATACCACGCTCCGCAAAAGTCGTTGTTGCACCTCGAGCACCTGAATCAAGTACTTTGGTTTGTTTATAAATCTGAGCAACAAAGTTTTGTGCTTTAGCATCACTACCATAGGTATGTTTAGCCCATGCCCATGCAGCCAAGTAGTTCCAGCGCGCACCACCTGAAGTTTTCGGGTTTGGAGTGATGATTGCAACACCTGGTTTTACTAGGTCACCCCAGTCCTTAATATTTTTAGGGTTATCTTTACGGACTAAAAATACGATGGTTGACGTATACGGGGTAGAGTTGTGTGGAAATTTTTGTTGCCAGTCTTTAGGCAGTAGATTGGTTTTTTCAGCCAATGCATCAATATCAGCGGCCAATGCCAAGGTGACCACATCTGCTTGTAAGCCATCAATAACAGCACGAGCTTGTTTACTTGAACCGCCATGGGATTGTTTAAAGTTAATCACCTGACCTGTCCTTTTTTTCCAATACGCTGCATATTCTTTATTAATGTCTTCATAAAATTCACGTGTTGGATCATATGAAACATTCAGAAAATCTTTAGCCCAGAGTTGGCCACTTGCTGCTGTGACGAGTACAGCAATAAGTCCAAGTTTTAATTTTGAAAAACTCATATAATTGTTCCTATTTTTGCTGAGCTAAATAACGATGAATGCAGGATAGCTTGTGATGTTATTCGTAAAAAATAATAAAAAACGAATTTAATATTACGAAAAGAGATATTGTTTTAAATTTTTTGTTTTTGAAATTATGGATATAGAGGTTTTGGACAATGCAGGTGTGTTTTAAAAATGCTGTTCAGGTGGAATCAGTGGATTTGCTTGATCGTGCTTTTCATTATGGTGATGGTTGTTTTAGTACCGTTGCTGTGATCAATGATACTGTTTTACTCGCTCAGCGCCATATGGATCGGCTAAAGAGTGCTGCGGAGCGTTTAAGTTTACAGTTAGATTTTGACTTGATTGAACAAAGTCTAAAGCAATTACGTCAAAGTTCTGGCGTGTTAAACGGCAGTTTAAAAATGCTCATCAGTCGTGGTGCAGGACAACGTGGCTATAGTTTTCCCGATCATCAAGCTGATTTTTATTTGTTTTATTATCCAAGCTCACGACGTGATTTCTCACTTGAATATATAGACAGTGGTGTATTACAAGCACAAATGGGTCTGAGAACTCAGCAATTGGTCGGTGTGAAAAGTTTAAATTGCTTAGAACAGGTCTTATTTAAGCATGAAGCAGATCAAAAGCAGTGGTCTGAAGCTTTAGTGACAGATTTAAAGCAGCACGTTGTTGAAGGAGTGAGCAGTAATTGTTTTCTTTATATCAATGATGTTTGGGTCTGCCCTTTATTGAGCGATAATGGCGTGCATGGTGTAATGCGTGCGGAAATATTGCAGAGAATGCAGCAACATCAGTTACACTACCAATTACGTCATGTCGAAGTTGCAGAAATTGAACAGATACAAAGTCTATTCTTCTGTAATGCTTTGACCCCAATGAAAATCGTGCAAAAATTTCAGCAACGTGATTTAACGGTTCAACCCTGTGTTGAACTATTTCATACTTTGCAACTTAACCAGTTAGATAGCTATGCCTAAAACAAAGTCCAAATCCCAAACTCAGAAAAAAAATGGTTTTTTTGCCCAAAATCGGGTGGTTAAGTTATTCGTTATTTTCCTCGTCATCGTTAGTCTTTGTCTGACATTTGTATTGCAACAGAGTTTATTTAAAGATTATCCAGTTCAAGGCAAAAAACAGAAACTATCAATTAATACTGGGGAAACCTATAGTCGTTTTATCGATCAGTTGGCTGCTGATCACAAAGTGAAATTTCCTACTGTACTTAAGATTTATCGCAAATTTTTTATTCAAGATACACTTAAAGCCGGCATCTATGAAGTTAAAGCAGGAATGAGTGTCCGTCAGGTTCTCGATATGATTGCCAATGCTGAAAATGCGCAGATGAATCGTATTTTAGTGATTGAAGGGACTACCGCAAAACAACTTCTTTTAGCATTACATAAAGATCCTTTGGTCGATAAAAAGTTAGGTCAGCAGCCTGCTGAGATTATTAAGGCACTCAATATTCCTTATAATCATTTGGAAGGATTATTTGCACCAGACACTTATTTTTTTGATAAGGGTATGACAGATCAGCAAATTTTAACTGATCTCTACCAACGTCAGATGAAGATTCTAGATGCTGCATGGGAAAAACGTGACGCAAATTTACCTTATAAAAATAAATATGAAGCTCTGATTATGGCATCGATCATTGAGAAAGAGACCAGTGTCGAGAAGGAGTTACGTCAGGTCTCAGGGGTATTCGTACGTCGTTTAAAATTAGGCATGCGCCTGCAAACAGATCCTACAGTGATCTATGGCATGGGGGATGCGTATAAAGGCAACATTACCCGTCAAGCCTTACGCACACCTACAGCTTATAATACATATACTATCAATGGCTTACCGCCAACCCCAATTGCTTTGCCAAGTAAAAAGGCGATTGAAGCTGCAATGCATCCAGATAATTCTGATGCAGTTTACTTTGTTGCAACAGGCAATGGCGGGCATAAATTTAGTCGTAGTTTGGAAGAGCACAATCGTGCAGTTCAAGCATATCGTGCTGTTATTGCAGAAAAAAATAAGGAGTCCTAATGTTTATCAGTTTTGAAGGTACCGAGGGCGTGGGTAAATCAACATTGATTGCCAAGCTCAATGAATATCTCATCGGACAGAACAAAACTGTGCTTTTGACCCGTGAACCAGGGGGAACAGCAGTAGCAGAGCAGATTCGTCACTTATTGCTTAGTACTGAACATAGTGAAGCGATTTGTCATGATACTGAGTTATTACTCATGTATGCAGGACGTGCACAGCACTTAGAAAATAAAGTATTACCTGCATTGGCTGCCGGTCAAATTGTGTTGTGTGACCGTTTTACCGATGCAAGTTTTGCATATCAGTGTGCTGGTCGAGGTTTGAGTCATGAAAAACTAGCACTCTTAAATCAAAACTTTGTTCCACGCATGCCTGAATTGACCTTTTGGCTCGATGCACCTATTGAAACAGGTATGGCACGCGCACGTGCTCGTGGCGCTTTGGATCGTTTTGAGCAAGAAAAAACAGAATTTTTTAGCCGAGTACGTGCTGGATATGCCCAGTTACATCAGCAACATTCAGAGCGTATTAAACGTTTAGATGCAACTCAGTCCGCGGATGATGTGTTTGCACAAGCTTTGGCATATCTGCAAGCAGCACTCTAAATTTTCAGCAGTGTTGATCAGTTAAAATATAACATCTGAAAATACACTGCTTTAACACTTTCTTTTTGTTGCTAATTTAACTATGTTGGACAGTACGAAATAACATTGCAAAGGATCGTGATGAAAGTACAGCAACAAGAAATCGAAGCATTTTTACAGCAGGAATTTCCACAGAGTTTAGAGAAATGCAGTATTGAGCATGTTGGAGAATATACTGCAACATTACGCTGCCATGTCGATGATCAAGATTTACGGCCAGGTGGCACTGTTTCAGGACCAACCATGATGATGCTGGCAGATATTGCTTTATATGTTGCAATCTTGGCAGAAATTGGTTTGGTGGCGCTTACAGTGACGACCAACTTAAATATTAATTTTCTGCGTAAACCTATAGGTGGTCAGGATATTCGGGCTTTGTGTAAACTTATTAAAGTGGGCCGTACACTCGCAGTAGGCGAAGTCTGGATCTATTCTGTGGGTTCGGACGATGCTGTGGCACATGTAGTGGGGACTTATGCAATTCCACAACATTGATCTGCCGATGGCCTTGATTTAGACCAACAATAAAAATGTGTAAAATTGGCTGGATTACACTATTTTTTGGCTGAAAGCTCAGATGTGGTAACTTATTCTATGGGTAAAATAATAATCATTCCTATTTGGAGAAATTATTATGTTTATTCAAGATACAGAAAACTTTCCTGTGGTTAAGATTAGTTATCAAAGTACAGATGCAATCAGTGTAGAAGAAAATATTGCTCGCTTTGAAGCATTGCTTGATCGAGAGCAACCCTTTGTATTGGTGGGAGAAGGTCCAACACCAGAACAGCAGGGGAGTCATGAAGAGCGTAAATTTGTTGCGGCTTGGGTTAAACAAAAGCGTAGTGATCTCGCTGAATTTGTCAAAGCGCTGGTACATATTGAAGCAGATGAACAAAGTCGTTTGATTATGCAAAAATTTGCCAATAATTACGTGAAGTTTGCAGGATATCCTATGTTTGTTGTGACCAGTCAGCAACAAGCGCAGCAGGTGATTCGTTCTGTTTTAAAGTATTGATCTGAGATGAAACTTTAGGATGCAACAGAGCATGCAACATTTTTATGCTGATACATTGGATCGCTCCATTGTCATTTTAAAGATGCAAGAGCGAGTTCCTGACTGGGAACTTGCCATGCATCACCATTTAAAAAATCAATTTGTTGTTTGTTTATCTGGCTTAGTGACTTTACAGACCGAACAGGGAATTTGGATTTTGCCACCAAATAACGCATTGTGGGTACCTGCGATGACGGAGCATCAGGTGAAAAGCTATGGTTTTTCATCTGGTTATGTATTGTTTATCGACCCAAAACTAGATATCAAAATTCCTGACCATTTTCAAATGTATCATACCCATGATTTTCTCAAGGCTTTACTTACCCGTACTGCAAGCATTGCGCATAATTATGAGTCGGAGCAAGAACAACGCTTAATGCATTGTTTGCTCGACGAGATTTTAGCCGCACCTAAACAATTTTTTTATTTAGCAATGCCACAACAACCACGCTTGAAAAAGATCTCAGATACTTTGTTGAGTACACCCGAGCTGAATCATAACTTGTCAGAATGGGCTGCAGTGTGTTGTATGAGTGAGCGTACAATGACACGTGCATTTCAGCGTGAAACAGGGATGAGTATTAATCAATGGCGGAAAAAGTTACATGTGATCATTGCATTACAATGGTTGAGTGAAGGAGAGAGTGTACAACGCATTGCACATCGTCTGGCTTATGATAGTGATACTAGTTTTATTGTGATGTTTAAAAAGTTTATGCAGATGTCACCCAAGAAATATTTAAAGCATCATCAAGATTTGAGTTCAACAGCTATACAACTTGAAGCTGAGTCAGCTTAAGATCAGTGAGTTAAGCATGTATGCTCACGATCACAAAGAGCATGTGTTGTGATCGAGAGCTGTTGGTTATATGTTTATACGCTAAGGGCAGTCGTCAAGGTCGGATTAACCACCTGTAACTGTACCTGAGTGTCTAAGGGACTCAGTACGGTTTTATACAATTGCTCAGATAGTTCAGGATAATCAAGCGTGTAATGTAGACCGCGAGACTCCTTACGGTGCATAGCACAGCGTACAATCATTTCTGAAACAAGTACGAGATTACGCAGCTCAATCAGGTTTTTACTCACATGATAGTCTTGATAATATTCGTTAATCTCAGATTTGAGCATTTCAATGCGGTGTAAAGCACGTTCTAGACGTTTGTTGGTACGTACAATACCGACATAGTTCCACATCGTGGCACGTAGTTCATCCCAATTTTGTAGAATGACCACGTCTTCATCTGCATCTTTAACTTGTGATGTATCCCACGCAGGGATATATGGATATTGAAAGTCAGCAGTAAACTGTTGTTGTATATGTTCAGCTGCACTCATGCCATAAACAAAACATTCAAGTAAAGAGTTACTGGCCATACGATTTGAGCCATGTAGTCCAGTATACGAAGTTTCACCAATCGCATAAAGCCCAGCAAGGTCTGTTTGACTATGCTCATCAACCATTACACCACCACAGGTATAGTGCGCAGCAGGGACAACAGGAATCATATCTTGAGTAATATCAATACCAAGTTCCAGTAAGCGGGCATACAGTGTTGGAAAATGCTCTTTAATGAATGTTTCAGACTTATGGGTGATATCTAGCCAGACGTGGCGAATCCCTAATCTTTTGATTTCAAAGTCTATGGCGCGAGCAACGATATCACGAGGTGCCAATTCAGCACGTTCATCAAAACGCAGCATAAAGCGTTCACCATTAGGTAATCGTAAGTATGCACCTTCACCCCGCATGGCTTCTGTAATTAGGAAAGAGCGTGCTTGAGGATGATATAAACAGGTTGGATGGAACTGGTTGAATTCCATATTGGCTACACGACAACCTGCACGATAGGCCATGGCAATACCATCACCAGTCGCGATATCAGGATTTGAGGTATATAAGTAGGCTTTCATTGCACCACCGCAGGCCAATGCGGTAAATGGGGCAAGGAAGGTGTGCACACAGTCATGATCGATATCGAGGGCATAAAGACCAAGTGCACGATCTGTTTGGTCGGTATGGCCAAGTTTATGCTGGGTAATCATATCGATCGCAACAAAGTTCTCGAAGATATGAATATTGGACTGCTGACGGGCACGTTCAACCAAGGTGGTCGAAATCGCCTTACCTGTGGCATCTGCTGCATGAATAATACGACGTTGTGAATGGCCGCCTTCACGTGTGAGATGTAATTGCTGATTTTGATCTAAGGTAAAACTAACCCCATGTTGCAATAGAAAATCAACAGAAGCTTGCCCACCATTTACTGTTTGAGCAACAGCATCTAATTCACATAATTGTACGCCGGCAATCATGGTGTCATCTATATGTTGTTGAATCGAATCAGCCTGATCAAGCACCGCAGCAACGCCACCTTGGGCATAGTAGGTACTAGCATCATGTAAATCTGATTTTGCGAGTACAGCAATTTTTAAATGATTTGCCAATGAAAGTGCAAGACTTAAACCTGCACCACCACTACCGACAATGATCACATCATACTGATGTGTGGTCCCTTGTTTAGACATGTCATCCTACAACGTTTTAATCGTCCAGTTATGACACTCCTTTTTGCTCAAAAATACAAGCCTTGAATATAAATTAAAGAGCGCATTCTTGCTCTTTTAAGGCGAAGTGAGCACTGGTTTAACAACCTAGATTTCTTTACGTTTTTTAAGTGTACTGTGCTTTGCTGCTAAATAGATTGCTTAACATACGTCAAAGGTGTTCCAGCACAGCAAGCTACGCAGTAGTAACCAAGCATTGAAAGGGAACTGTGCAATCTAAGTTGCATCAATGAAACTCGATGGCTTTAGCACCGAGTAGTTTATGATTAAAATGAAAGTTGTATAATCTAAAGAATATTAACTAAGATATTGTTTTACAAAAATATAGAAACATTTTTTAACGCAATATTCAAAACGAATATGATACAACCATTTTTATCCACTTAATTACTAGAGAGTTCAAGCTTAATGAAAGGTCGCTATCTACAACAAGGCATGTTTGCAGCAGTATTTGCTGTAGCTGCACAGAGCCAAGCAGCTACTGCCGTTGATTTTTCCAATTTAGTTGAACAAGTCAGTCCCGCAGTTGTAAGTGTCAATGTCGTGAAAAAAATGACACAGGAAGAGTTATTACAACAGCAAGTGCCTGAAATTTTGAAGCGATTCTTTGGTAATCAAGTCATTATTCCACAGCAACGTATGCCGCAAGAAAAAACTGCCTATGGCAGTGCTTTCTTTATCAGCAAAGATGGTTATCTACTGACCAACCACCATGTTGTTGAAGATGCGTCCAAAGTCACAATTGTTCTCAATGATCGCCGTGAAATTGATGCAAAAGTAGTCGGAAGTGATGCACGTACCGATGTTGCTTTATTGAAAGTAGAGGGAACAAGTTATCCAACATTAACTCCAGGTAATGTTGATCAACTCAAAGTTGGACAACCTGTGCTTGCTATCGGTTCACCTTTTGGATTTGATTATTCCGCTTCAGCGGGGATTGTCAGTGCTAAGTCACGAAATATGCAGGGTGAAAACTCAGTTCCTTTTATCCAAACTGATGCTGCACTCAACCCAGGTAACTCAGGTGGGCCGCTCTTTAATCAGTCAGGTCAGGTGATTGGTGTCAACTCACGAATCTTTAGTGGCACAGGCGGTTATATGGGCCTATCATTCTCTATCCCTATTGATGTTGCAATGGATATTGCTGATCAATTAAAGAAAAATGGTAAAGTGACACGTTCTTATCTAGGCGTAGCCATGCAAGATGTTGACCGTAACTTAGCAGAAGCTTATAAGTTGCCAAAACCAGAAGGCGCATTGGTAACTCAGGTTGCACCAAACTCTCCAGCAGAAAAGGCCGGTTTAAAAGCAGGTGATGTAATTTTAAAATACAATGGTTCGGCGATTTCGCGGACTTCAGAATTGCTTAACTACCTAAACCGTACTTCACCAAATCAAAGTATTCAACTTGAAATCTTACGTGATGATAAAATGCGTCAGATTCAAGCAATCCTATCGACCTCACCAGACGATACACCCGCTAAAGAGAGTGCAAATACAAGTACTGCTGCAAAAAAAGGTCCAGTCATAGGGGTTGCGATTCGCAGTCTAAGTGAAGCTGAAGTGAAACAATTGGGCCTTAAGGGTGGTGTGTTGATTCAAGACGTAAATCGTGGCGGTTTGGCATCACAATCAAAAATGTTACCTGGTGATGTTGTGACGAAGATTAATAACAAGGCTGTATTAAATGCCAATGATTTCATTGAAGCTGTAGCTGAACTGAAAAACAATACTGTCGCACGTGTTGCAATTATTCGCGCGGGTCAACCTGCAATTTTGGGTCTACGTATCCAATAATCGTTACCTTTAGCGTGAATGATAAAATTTAATTGAGCTGTATAAGTGATAGGAAAGTCCCGTTGATGGGACTTTTTTATATCTTGTGAGTCAGATTATGTCGCACTTATAAAAATAAAGTGTTAATTGATCTACAAAAATAAAATAATATTAGTAAAATGAACAAGCGTTAATGATTTTGAATCATTTTGAAACAAAAGTGATTGTTGCTTATCTATTTTAAAAATTAAAGATTTTAGCTGTGAGTTTATTATGGGGTCAAATCAAGTTAAATTCGTTTTCTTCATCAGTTTGTGCCTTTTTCAGGTACCTGCTTTTGCCAATAAGGCGACAGCTTCAGCAAACGCAGCAGCACCTGCACAAGGAAGTTGGGGAATCGAACAAATTAATTCAGCTGTATGGTCAAGCCCAGGGAAAGGACGATTCCCAGTTTATGCACGGGCACAGGTCATGCTAAATAATTTACATGCTTCACCTGGTGCAATTGATGGTAAAAGTGGCCATAACTTTCTCAAAGCCATATCTGCATATCAGCAGATGAATGGTTTGCCTGTCACAGGACAATTGACCCAACAAACATGGCAACATCTTGAGATCCGTCAACAGAAACCGGCATATCAACATTATTTAATCACTGCAGAGGACTTAAAAGGTCCATATGTTAAAGCTATTCCACGTAACTACGCTGAACAGGCAAAAATGTCTGGTTTACACTATACGCGTGTGAGTGAAATGTTGAGTGAGAAGTTTCATGTTGATGAAGAGTTCTTGAAGGTATTAAATCCACAAGCGAAATATAATAAAGTCGGTGAGCGTATTTTAGTACCTAATGTACGCAATGAATTACCCACTGATATTAGTCTGATTGTTGCGCATAAGGGCGCACGCCAACTCTATTTGTTTGATGCAAATAACAAGATGGTGGGGGCATTTCCTGCTTCGATTGGTGCTACAAATACCCCTTCACCTAAGGGCACTCTGACGATTGTAAAAGTTGCACCTAATCCAGTTTATGGTTATTCCCCAAAGAACTTTGTTCAAGGTGGTAATACCAAACCTTTATCCTTACCACCAGGTCCGAATGGTCCTGTAGGAAATATCTGGATTGCACTGAGTAAACCGACATTTGGAATTCATGGTACACCGAACCCATCCTTGATCTCAAAATCGACCTCTCATGGTTGTGTACGATTAACCAATTGGGATGCCAATGATCTTGGGCGTAAAGTGCAAAATGGTGTTGTGGTCAAGTTTATTGACTAAGATGTCAAAAATATGAGAAAAAAATAACCGCTTTTAAAAGCGGTTATTTTTTAACGTTACTCACTGAACTCAGTCAGGAGAACATGGGAATTATTTTTTAGTTTCAAGCTGTGGTACTGCTGAACCTTGACCAAGTGATAATAGGCCAGTATTGGTATACAAGCTTAATTTTGCACGTGTGTCTGTAATATCAAGGTTACGCATAGTTAACTGACCAATGCGATCCATTGGGCTAAACATTGAGTCGCCTTTTTCCATTGTTAAGCGTTCAGCTTCATAGGTCAGGTTAGGAGATTCAGTGTTCATAATGGTGTAGTCATTACCACGACGTAGCTCAAGTGTAACGTCACCAGTAATTGCTTTAGCGACCCAACGCTGTGCAGTTTCACGTAGCATAAGCGCTTGAGAATCGAACCAACGACCTTGGTACAGTAGACGACCCAAACGTAGACCGTTGATACGGTACTGCTCAATCGTATCTTCGTTGTGAATACCTGTAACCAAACGCTCATAAGCAATATGAAGTAAAGCCATACCCGGAGCTTCATAGATCCCGCGTGATTTCGCTTCAATGATACGGTTTTCAATTTGGTCAGACATACCCAAACCATGACGACCACCGATACGGTTTGCTTCAAGGATCAATTCAACAGGATCTTCAATACGTACACCGTTTAAAGCAACAGGCATACCTTCTTCAAAGCTTACAGTAACGAGTTCAGGGGTAACTTTAACGTCTTCTTTCCAGAACGCAACGCCCATGATTGGTTCAACAATTTTAATGCCAGCATCAAGATACTCAAGATCTTTTGCTTCGTGTGTTGCACCTAACATGTTTGAATCTGTTGAATAAGCTTTTTCTTTTGACATTTTATAGTCAAAGCCGTTGTCGATTAAGAATTGCGACATTTCGGCACGGCCACCTAACTCATCAATAAAGTTTTGATCGAGCCAAGGCTTATAGATTTTTAAATTTGGGTTAGTTAATAGGCCATAACGGTAGAAACGTTCAATGTCATTACCTTTATACGTCGAGCCATCGCCCCAGATGTTGACATCGTCTTCTTTCATTGCAGTAACAAGCATAGTACCTGTTACAGCACGACCTAGTGGAGTCGTGTTGAAATAAGGAACGCCACCAGTACTAATGTGAAATGCACCACACTGAATCGCAGCAATACCTTCAAGCGCAAGTTGTAAGCGGCAATCAATTAATCGCGCTTTAACAGCACCATATTGCTCCGCTTTCTTTGGAATTGCGTCATAGTCTTCTTCATCTGGCTGGCCAAGGTTTGCAGTATATGCATACGGCTCAGCGCCTTTTTGTTTCATCCACAGCAAAGCTGCTGAAGTATCTAGGCCACCAGAAAAGGCAATTCCTACTTTTTTACCTACTGGTACATGCTGCAAGATGGTTGCATTGTCAGTCATTATGATTCCTATCAGAACAGTTTGGGCAGCGCCAATTATGCGATGCTTAACAAGTTTTAGTCGAGGGAGATTGTATCACTATTCATCAATCTTGTTTCTCAAAAAACGGCTTTTCTATGCAAAATATAAAATGTAGTGAGAGAGCTACTGAATTATTGGATGAATAAGCGACTTGTATGGGCTACAGACTGTATTTTCGCATGTAGTCAGGCTATCACTGACAGCGTATTATAGGATGACTTGAATTTAGAGATGGGTTATGAAGATCGTTGCTGATGAAAATTTGGCGTTGACCGATTATTTCTTTGCCGATATGGGAGAAATTCGCCATGTTGCTGGTCGTCATTTACAACACCAAGATGTCCAAGATGCTGAAGTGCTTTTGGTTCGTTCGGTGACCAAAGTCAATGCAGCCTTAATTGATCAGACTGCACTTAAGTTTGTTGGTAGTGCAACTATTGGCACGGACCATCTTGATCAAGCTGCTTTAGCACAGCAACACATCGTATGGTCCAATGCAGCGGGGTGTAATGCACAAGCGGTAGCAGAATATGTTGTAACAGCGATATTGCATTTAGAGCCGTGCTTATTGGAACAAAGCAAACCATTTTGTCTTGGCATCGTGGGGCTTGGAAATGTCGGAAAACGCTTAGCTTATCTGGCTAAAATACTGGGATGGCAAGTGTTAGCACATGACCCATATGTGGTTGACCCAGAAGTTGAACAAGTCGACTTAAATGTCTTGTTGCAGCAAGCCGATGCGGTATCTTTACATGTACCTTTAACTCACGAACAAGATCATGCAACCTATCATTTGATTAATGCCGAGCGTTTAGCCTTAATGCCAAGTCACAGTATTTTAATCAATGCAGCACGTGGGGCAGTGGTTGAAGAAGCAGCTCTTATTGAGGATATTGCGCACTGTGGACGCCGTGTTGTTTTAGATGTTTTTGAACATGAGCCCGTTATTTCTGCAGAACTATTACAGCGACTTAGCCTCGCTACCCCACATATTGCAGGTTATAGCCTAGAAGGTAAAGCCCGTGGTACTCAGATGATTTATGATGCATATTGCAAGGCATTTGATTTACCACACGATAAAGATTTTACCAGTCAGTTGCCCGATGCTGAGCAATATTTTAAAGATCAAGATATATATAGTGTGCTGAAACAGCGTATAAATTCGATTTATAACATTGCGCAAGATGATGCTGAATTACGTGCATGTTTAAACCAAGGTGTCGTAGATCAGGCTGCATTTGATCGCTTACGTAAACAATATCCTCTTCGACGAGAATGGGCTGCTCATGGAGGGCCTAGTCATGACTAAGCAAGAATTAGACTATCAACCGAGTTGTGACTTATCCGCATTGCAAGCGCGCGCGCAGTTATATCGTCAATTACGTGAATTTTTTCAACAGCGTGATGTGCTTGAGGTTGAAACACCTGTGGTATCGCAAGCAGCTGTGACGGATGTGCACTTGGCTTCGGTGGCTGTCGATCGTCATATTAATGGTCAATTACAACGTCAGTATCTACAGACCTCACCAGAGTTCCCAATGAAACGTTTGTTGGCGAGTGGCAGTGGGCCAATTTATCAGATTTGCAAAGTTTTTCGTGATGACGAACATGGTCGCAAACACAACAGCGAATTTACCATGCTGGAATGGTATCGCCCTAACATGAGTCTACAAGCGCTGATGCATGAGGTAAGTGATCTACTGAATGTCGTGTTAGCAAAGCGCTTTGGTGAACTCAGACCTGTTATTTTGAGTTATAAGCATGCATTTATGCAGCGTTTAGATTTAAACCCCTTACAGGCTAGCCTAGCCGAATTAAAACAGAGTGCACGGCGTGTAGGGCTTGATCTGGATTTGGGTGATGACCGGTTGGCTTATATTGATTTGTTATTTTCACATATGGTCGAACCAAGCTTAGGTTTTGATACCCCTGTATTTTTAACCGATTTTCCACCTGAGATGGCTTCACTTGCCAAAGTTAAACAGGATGAAGATGGGGAGCTTGTTGCAGCACGTTTTGAGCTTTATATTGAAGGATTAGAACTTGCCAATGCTTATGATGAGTTGATTGATGCTGATGTTTTATTGCAGCGCTTTGAGCAAGATAATGCTGAGCGTTTGCAACGTGGGTTGATTGAAATGCCGATCGATCATTATTTATTGGCAGCACTTCCACATATGAGTGAGTGTAGCGGAATCGCCTTAGGTATAGACCGTTTACTGATGGTGATTCAAGACAAAATGCAGCTTGCTGATGTCATTAGTTTCCCCGCAGAAATTGCTTAATTAAATCCTGACTAAGCCTCTACTTAAACAAGGAGAGGCTTAAACGCAGAATGAGGTATTTGGGCTTTAAGTCAGCAGATGGAAGAGCACGGCAAATAAGCCAATGTTGGCTGTCACAATCGCCCAGCCGCCATACAACATATATTTCAGCTGACTAGAGCGAGCTAAGCCCATTTGACCAAACATGTCGGATGAGGGGAACGGTCCGAACCAATCCACTTGAGAGCTTGCAAGCAGTACGGCTGTAATCGCTGTAGGCGGTACACCATGTGCGACTAATATGGGGCCAAAAATCTTATTGGTGAAAGTCATTTGTGCAACTGCAGCACCAGGGATATGCCCAACGATGTTGAACAGGAAAATACCGAAGCAAAGCATAGCAGGGGTCAGACCTGTTAAATATGGTGTGACATTATCGAGCAATGTTTGGTAGGCATTGAGTTTCTCAACCAATACCAATATTGGATTGTATAACCAATATAAGAGAAACATCCAAACCAGTTTGCCACAGCCTGCATAGAGTGCTTCAAGAATTTGTTTAGGTGATAATCCTGCGACAAGGCCTGTTAATAATGCCACGGTTAACATGACAATAATTGCAAAACTAAAGCCAGCCTTAATGATGACGCCAATAACAGCCATGACGATAATAGTTGCTAAGAATACAATCGCAGCACGCTTGCTTGATTTTAGTTTTGCAGGGTCTTCTTCATCTTTTTGATTTAGAAATTCTTCATTGTATTGATATTTACCCGCAGTCCACTTTTGAATATAACCAGACATAATCCAGCCTGCTGCAAGTGTAACAACACTCATCGGTAAGGCAGAGGTTAAGAGAAACTGAGGATAACTCAGTCCACCTAGCTCTAAAATAGTCACTGTGCTCGGTGTAAATGGACCAATGAATAAACCAATTGATCCAGATGTCATGAGGAGTAGTGCAACTGTTGGTGGTGTTAGTCCAACCGCAGCAGCAATGGGAATAATCACCGCGACAATAATCGCATTACCTCCCGCCATGGTTCCTAATGAACCACAAATCACGATAGATGAAATAATAATCCCTAGTTTTACACGAGTCTGACTCGACAAACCTACTCTATTGACAATGAATTTGACCAGTTCACGGGCAGCACCTGTACGATAGGCGACTTCACCTACACCAGCCCCCAGCATAATAATAAGCCCCACAGTCGCAATAAATGAACCTGTGGATTTAGCCAAAATAGTGCTCAGTTCAATTACGCCAGTTGAGGTCATAATGACACTGATTAAAATTGCAATGATTACAGATAAAACAATATCCAAACCAATAACCGTTAATATTGCCAAGGCAAAAATAGGCAATAGACCAATCACACCAACATCTTCAACAGCGAGATTTCTTGCATAAAATGCAAGGATAAAACTGATGATAATGACGACAAAAAGAGCAATATTTTTTTTAGTCCATAATGTAGGCGCAAAAGGAGGAGCATGTTGAAGTGACATAGATCTTTCCTTGATAGTCATAAGTAAACCACTGCAAATGTACAAGGATTTATTGACATTAAGTAATGAATTTTAATAGAGTCTATATAACCTTTAGTTATGTTTAAGATTATGAACCTTCGTCACTTAGAAGTTTTTTATACAGTAATGTTATTTGGATCTTTAACCGAAGCAGCAGCATCACTGTGTATTTCACAGCCCGCAGCAAGCAAATTACTTAAACATGCTGAACAGCGTTTGGGGTTTGCATTATTTAAACGGGTTAAAGGAAAATTACAGCCCACACATGAGGCTTATATTCTATTTCAGGAAGTGAAACCCATTTATGAGAAAATAAATAAACTCAGTAAGTTGACACATAATTTAGCGCATAATCCGCAAGGTCGGATTACCTTGGGATGTTTGCCAAGTCTAGGTTTAAGTTTAATTCCTAAACTCACGGCTCAGTTTTTAAAAAAACATCCTGGAGTCTTTGTAAATATTGGAACTGATCATACTGAGGCATTAGAGCAAAAGTTATTACAGCGTGAGATTGATCTGGCTGTAACCTTTCAACCACAAGCACAGCAAGGCATTATTGCAACGCCTATCTTAGAAATACCTTTAGTTTATATTGACTCTGAAAAGACAACAGGAAGTCAGGATATTCACAGCATCGATGAACAGCGTTGGATTCAACCAGATGCTGAATCTTTGATGAAAGTCGTTAAGGCTTATCGTGTTTTCAACCATAGTATTGTTAATGTGCAAACTTATTATATGGCCAGTGAATTGGTGAGACAGGGCTTGGGTTGCAGTATTACGGATATTTATACTGCGGCGTATTCATTGCCGAAAGAGATGATTCATCCGATTACTCCAAACTTATCGACCACCATTTATGTGCTCAGAAATGCCACTGTAAGTACGACTAAAGCGACAGAAGATTTTATTGAGCTGATTAAAAAGGAGATTGGTCTGATTACACCAGTAGTTAACTAAAGGTTATGGATTGCTGCTAAAAACTCATTTGTTAAATTGATGTACTTCTTTTCTAATAGAACTCGGTTTAGGGAAAAAGTAGCTACAAATATCATGAGTAAGCATGTCGCTGTTATTGGTGGTGGAGTCATTGGTTTAAGTACTGCTTATGCATTGATTCAAGCGGGTCATAAAGTCACGTTAATTGAGGCAAATGACAAAGTCGCTTGTGAAACAAGCTATGCCAATGGTGGGCAATTGAGTTATCGTTATGTTGCACCTTTAGCTGATGCTGGTGTTCCATTTCAAGCATTGCAGTGGTTAGGTAAAGCAGATTCGCCTTTAAATTTCAGTCTAAGATTTTCTCCTTTTCAATGGTCATGGTTAATACAATTTTTATTGGCATGTAATCGCAAAGACAATATTTTAAATGGTCAGCATATTCTACGACTTTCATTATTTAGTCAGCAAACGATGTCACAATGGCGCGAACAATTAGATGATTTTTGTTGGGTCAAATCTGGAAAAATGGTGATCCATCGTGATGAAAAAATATTTAAAAAAGCATGCTCAACGATTGATGAGACTGTACAACAAGTTTTAACCGTTCAAGAGCTTATAAAAATAGAACCATCATTAAGCGCAATTGCTGCTGAATTGGTTGGCGCAATTTATACGCCTGATGATGAAACTGCGGACTGTTATTTGTTTTGTTTGGCTCTATATAATAAGTTACTCGAGCATTCAAATTTTAACTGTTTATATCAACATAAAGTTGAAGAGTTTTTACTAAAAAATGAACGTGTTTATGCCTTAAAAACCAACCATGAAACGATTCAAGCAGATGAGTTTGTTGTTGCTGCAGGGAATGGTAGTCGAGGGCTTTTAGATTCGATCGGAATCTCTGTACCTGTTTATCCACTTAAAGGTTATAGTTTAACTCTGCCTTTTCCAACACAAGCCAATACTGTACCTCAAATGAGTGTCACGGATTATGCTAATAAAATCGTTTATGCAAAGCTTGGTGATCAGTTACGGATAGCGGCCATGGTGGATATTGGCTATGAGCATGTTGATATTCGTGACAGTCGTGTAAAAGCTTTAAAAGAAACAGTTCAAAAAACCTTTCCGCACTTGAGTGGTATTGATACAGCAGTTGCATGGAGTGGTTCACGTCCCTCTACACCGAAAGGTCCTCCCTTGTTAGGGCGTGCAAAATATCAAAATCTTTGGCTGAATATCGGGCAGGGTAGTTTAGGTTTTACCCTGGCAGCAGGTAGTGCAATGCTCATTACTCAACTGATTTCACAAATACCCTTATCCATTACTTTAGATGGCTTATCTCTGGAGAAATAATATGAACAATGATATTCAATATTTTCAACAATCAGCACGACTATCAGGATGTGTTGTGCATGCTGGGCTTGCGTACCTATCTGGACAAGTCCCAAGCAATTTAGATGGGGATATGAAGCAACAAACTCTGGAGGTATTGGCAAAAATTGATGCCTTACTTGAACAGGTAGGAAGTGATAAAAGTCGTATTTTAACTGCTCAGATTTGGATTAAGAATATTGCTGAAGACTTTAACGTATTTAATGAGTGCTGGGAGGCTTGGCTACCACAAGGTTATGCACCTGCTCGTGCAGCTTTACAGGCAGATCTTGCTCGTCCACAAGTACTCGTTGAAGTGATGTTAACCGCAGCGCTAAAGTAATAATCTATCGTTTTTTGTATATGAACGTTTAAAGTGATCTTTATTTGGATCATGAGATGGATTGTTTTAAACATACTCATGGTGCTGATTAATTTAATTTTAATATTCTTCGATTTTTTAAATTAGTGTAAAAATAATTAGGGATAAATCTATCCCTAATTATGGTTTATAGGTATTTTATTTAAAAAGATCTTTGATTAACTCTAAAGCACTGTCTCGTATATCACTGCGATCATCTTGGAAAATTAATCCCACTTTTCTTGGCTTATTTCTGATATTGAGGCTGATAATATCAATGTCTGTATTAAATTCATTTGATGCATTTTGAAGATATTCTAGAATTTTATCTGCAGTTTCAGCATCTGCGACTCTTGGAATTCCACGCCACTCCTTAGTCCCATTGACTTCCTCAAAAAATAATTCAATCGGGATCAGTAAAATAAAAGATAAGATGTTTTTATTGCCTATTCTATTGAAAATAGAAATAGCAATTACACTTTTGAAATTTAGATCAGAAGGGAAAACCATTAATCTTTTCCATTCCAAAAAGTCCTCAACTGAGGTTTGATAAGGATCTAAATCGATTCTTTCAGAAGAGGGAAGATGGTTATTTAGAACACGCCATAAATATCGCTCCCACTCATCCCAGGTTAAAAATTGCTGAGTATTGTCGGTAAAGAAAAAATTCCCAAGAGAATAAAAAATAGGTTTGCCTTTATAGATTTCAATACCTCTGAGTCGATGAGGACCATGTCCAAAAATGAGATCAACGCCTTCATCTATTACCTCACGACAAAACTCTTGAATATCATTATCGACATTGGTGGTGTTGTTATATAAACCGTGGTGATGTTGGGCAGCGATTACAAAATCACTATTTGCCCGTGCTTCTTGAATCCCTTCTTTGATTTCTTCCACATCAATTTGGTCTAATTTATTTTCTATGACGATCTGATCAGGAGATAAACCGTAATCTAACTCTACAACGCTATTGGCTATATTAATGAGCTTATAGCCATTGATTTCTAATTCCCCTATAGAAGGACTAACACCTGTTGCCGCAGCAACTTGTTTAACTAAATTATATGCATTGCTTCCCACACGAATATAGGTATGGCGGTGCAATGAACTTACACCGGGGCGTGCTTCAACACTAAATAATGAATTAGAAGCAGTTGAGTCTGCAGTGATTTCCGTAGTCCAAGAGATGAGGGAGTAATCAATATCATTTTCAGAATAATAACAAGGTTCTCTGGATGCTAAACGACTATCACCCGTCCCAGCATGGACAAATCCCTCTTCTTCTAGGTAGGCATTTGTCATATACATCCCTTCACGTCCCCAATCAGTTGCATGATTATTCGCGCGTGATAGCATTTTTAATCCTAAGCTAGTGAGTCCTTCTACGGCAGAAGGCTCAGTTGCTAACCAACCAAAGCCAGAAAGTGCATCGGGGTAGCTCTCAAAATCGTCTGGGTCAATTATAGTGCCCTCATAATTGCCAACGACTAACAAGTGTTTAAGTATGTTTATCAGCTCTAGACATTCTGGATGGGATTCCATCTTTTCAATAAAATCTACTGTTAATATAATGTCACCGACAGTTGCTATTGTAATGACATCACTCACTATACTATTGGTGATGTTGCGGTCGTTATTTTCTTTTAGATCGTTCATAAAAAACCACCTTATATTTAACCGTTGTTAAGAAAATAAAAATACACAGAGGTTTTGTTTTTTGTATTTTTATTAAAATAAATAATGGTTGATTTATGTTCGGAAGTAAAATTTTATTTATATTTTCATATTTATTTTAATTTTTTTAGAAAATAATTGAGCTAAATATTTTCTATTGATGAGTTATTTTAAAAAATGATGTTTGATGAAGAGTAGTTAAATTATTAATAAAGCCCTTTTCTTAGATTACATGCTATTTTTCATATTTTTATATCTAAATATACATATTCAAAGATTAGAAGGAGAATAAAGTAACTTTTGTTAAAAGGTTAAAATAGCAAAAGGTATTATCTAATTCAAATCAAAAAAAGATTAAATTAAGAAATTTGAACGGATAAAATAAAGGTAACAAATGATGTCTAAACATTCCCCTCTTATTGATTGAGCCTAAGTTTAAGAGGGGAGTCAGTTAATTTAAATGGTAACCTTGCTTAAACGTAGCAATTGCTTCAATACGTTTGTTGATAAGGTATTCACCTATTTCTGAGCCTTGCAACTCTTTGGGCAAGTCTTGTACTTTGACATTACGTACTGCTTGCATTGCCTCAAGTAAAAAGTCAGCTTGCGGATAGTCACGATCTTCTAGCCCCAAGCGTCCTTTCGCATCACATTTACAGGCTTGGGCAAATGCTTTAACCCGTTCAGGACGGCGCATGACATCTAAACGCTGTAGCAGACGCCAGATCGTGCCGGGTTTAAGCTGTAACAGTTGATGGCATTTAAGGTGTTCTTTACATACCACTTGAGCTAGTAGTCGAATATGTGTCGGAACTTTTAAACGTTCACAGAGCTCAGTAACTGGTGCTAAACCACGTTCTTCGTGCATGATATGACGAGGTAATTGTTCTTTAGGCGTAAGCGCTTTACCTAAGTCATGGACTAAGACAGCAAAGCGTACTTCAAGCGAATAGTCGGCTTGACATGCTTGTTGTAGTGCCATCAGGGTATGAATGCCGCAGTCAATCTCAGGATGATACTCGGGGCGCTGTGGTATGCCAAACAAAGCATCTAATTGTGGAAAGAGCACCTTAAGTGCCTGACATTGACGAAGTGTTTCAAAGTAGATATCGGCATGAGGTTCCATCAGTGCACGTGAAGTCTCTTTCCAGATACGCTCAGGTGTTAAACAATTCAGTTCACCAGATTCTGCCAACTGGCGCATGAGTTCCAGCGTTTCTTCTGCAACACGAAAGCCATAGGTATGATAACGTGCTGCAAAACGTGCTACGCGTAATACACGCAGCGGATCTTCAGCAAAAGCAGGAGAGACATGGCGTAATATTTTCTTGTTTAAATCGTCCTGACCATGATAGGGATCATAGACCTGACCATGTTCATCCATGGCCATAGCATTGATGGTAAGATCTCTTCGAATCAAATCTTGTTCTAAGCTTACATCTACATCAGTATAAAACTCAAAGCCGTGATAACCCTGACCTGACTTGCGCTCAGTACGAGCAAGTGCGTATTCTTCTTTACTGATTGGATGTAAAAAAACTGGAAAATCTTTACCCACAGGTTGATACCCTTGGGCAAGGAGCTGCTCAGGGGTTGCGCCAACGACGACATAATCTTTTTCTTGATAGGGATGCCCGAGTAATTGATCTCGAACTGCACCGCCTACTAAATAAACTTGCATGAAAAAACCTCTATACTTCAAGCAATCATGCTACAGAATAGAGGTTTTCACAAGAGAGCAAACGCAATGCTTTACTGCAAATACGTTTGCGATCTTAATTTTTAAGCTTGTGCTTGTTGGATTTCAGCAACAGTGAGTGCTGTCATATTTACTACACGACGTGTTGTTGCTGTCGGAGTTAAAATATGTACAGGTTTAGCTGCACCTAACAAGATTGGGCCTACAGTGACATTATTGCCCGAAGTCGACTTGAGCAAGTTAAATGAAATGTTTGCTGCATCAAGGTTTGGCATAATCAACAAGTTTGCTGAACCTTTGAAACGTGAGTTCGGGAAAGCAAAATGACGAATATTTTCATCCAATGCTGCATCACCGTGCATCTCACCTTCAACCTCAAGCTCAGGAGCAATTTGACTCAAGATCTCATAGACCTTACGCATTTTTTGTGCACTAGGATCATTTTGATCTGAACCAAAACTTGAGTGAGAGAGTAAAGCAATACGTGGTGTGATACCAAAGCGACGTACTTCTTCAGCAGCCAAAATAGTCATTTCTGCCAACTGTTCTGCAGTTGGGTTTGTGTTGACATAAGTGTCTGCAATAAAGAGGTTACGGTCTTCAAGCATCAATGCATTGAGCGTAAAGAAGTTATTCATACCTTCTTTTAGGCCAATGATATTTTTGACAAACTCAAGATGAATATCATAACTTGAATATGTACCGCAAAGCATACCATCAGCTTTACCAAACTTAACCAGCATTGCTGCGATTAAAGTTGAGCGGCGACGTGATTCACGTTGTGCGTATTCTACAGTTACACCTTTGCGCTGCATGATTTGATGATAATCGTTCCAGAACTCTTCATATAAAGGGTTCTTTTCTTGATCGACAATCTCAATGTTTTCACCATGTTGTAAACGTAAACCCAATTTTTTGATATTGGCTTCGATCACAGCAGTACGACCGACCAAGATCGGGAAGGCAATACCTTCATCGACTGCAATTTGTGCACCACGAAGTACACGTTGATCTTCACCTTCAGCATAGGCAATACGTTTTGGCGCAGTTTTCGCTTGTGCAAAGATTGGCTTCATCATGAAAGCAGAGTTATAAACAAACTCTGACAAACGTTGACGGTAAGCTGAAAAATCTTGGATTGGGCGAGTTGCTACACCAGAATCCATAGCTGCTTGTGCAACTGCAGGCGCGATTTCTAAAATCAAACGCTGATCAAGTGGGCGTGGAATGAGGTAGTCACGACCAAATGATGCTGATTTTTCACCATATGTTGCAGCATCTGCTTCAATATGTGCCATACGTGCAATTGCATGAACACAAGCAATTTTCATTTCTTCATTAATGGTGGTTGCACCAACGTCAAGCGCACCACGGAAGATATATGGGAAACACAAAGCATTGTTTACTTGGTTTGGATAGTCTGAGCGACCAGTTGCCATGATGACGTCAGGGCGGACTTCATGTGCATGTTCAGGTAGGATTTCTGGATCTGGGTTGGCCAGAGCAAAAATAATCGGGTCAGAGGCCATTTCTTTAACCATTTCTTTGGTAAGAATGCCTGCCGCAGATAGACCGAGGAACATGTCAGCACCTGCCATCACTTCGTGCAATTGTGTTGCAGTGATGTCTTGCATATAACGTTTCTTAGACTCATCTAAGCCATCACGTTGTGTCGTGATCAAGCCGCGTGAGTCAGCAACGGTAATATTCTCTTTTTTTGCACCAAGTGCACAGAGTAGGTCTAAACATGAGAGTGCTGCTGCACCTGCACCTGAAGCGATAATTTTAATCTCTTCAATTTTTTTGCCGTTCAGTTGTAAGGCATTAAGCAGTGCAGAGCCAACGATAATCGAGGTTCCATGTTGATCATCATGGAATACCGGAATGTTCATACGTTCACGTAGTTTACGCTCGATATAAAAACATTCTGGTGCTTTGATATCTTCTAAGTTGATCCCACCAAAAGTAGGTTCAAGCGCAGCAACGATATCGACAATTTTGTCTGGATCATTTTCTGCGATTTCGATATCAAAAACATCGACACCAGCAAATTTTTTAAATAAAACACCTTTACCTTCCATCACAGGTTTAGATGCTAGAGGCCCAATATTACCTAATCCTAAAACCGCAGTACCATTACTGACCACAGCAACCAAGTTGCCACGTGCAGTGTAGAGTGCAGCCTTAGAAGGGTCTTTTTCAATTTCAAGACACGGTGCTGCAACTCCAGGTGAGTAGGCGAGTGCCAAATCACGTTGGTTAACTAGTTGTTTACTTGGAGTAACACTAATTTTTCCTGGAGTTGGAAACTCATGGTAATACAAAGCTTGCTGTTTTAAAGATTGTTCGTCCATTTGAATCTCGATCGTAAATAAAAGCCTAATCGGCTGAAAGTTTTGGCGAATCTAAACCGAACATAACACGTGCATCATCATAGCAATATGACAGTGCAAATTCTCGGCTCACTGAGACAATGAGTGAGACACCAAAGAATGCTTATACTGACTCAAGTACGCGGTAGTTTCAAGCGCTGTCAAGGGTTTAGAGAAATAGAATCCTTGTAGCACGTCACAATTATGTTGTTGTAAATACTGTAACTGTATGTCGTTTTCTACACCCTCTGCAATTAAGCTCATGCCCATGGCTTTACCCATGGCAATAATTGCATTGACAATTGCTTCTTCTTTTTGATCTCCGATCCGAGAAATAAAGGCTCGATCAATTTTAAGCTTATCAATTGGGTACTGACTAAGGTAGGCGAGTGAGGAGTAGCCCATACCAAAATCATCTAGTGAAATCGAAATATTGCGTTCTTTAATTTTAGAGAGGAAATCGATGACATGAGCGCTATTTTCTAAAAGAGAGGATTCAATCAGCTCAAGTTCAAGTTGATTGCCTTTCACTTGATACATTGCCATTGCGGTATCGAGGTCGAGCAGTAATTGACCACGCAGAATTTGTTGGGCAACAATATTGACCGATACACGAATATCATCAAACCCAAGTTCACGCCATACTTTAAGTTGTTTACAGCTTTCAAAAATAACGAATTGGCCAATTTCGGTGATTAAACTGGTTTCTTCAGCCAAAGGAATGAAAATATTGGGGGAGATTAGTCCGTATTTAGGGTGTTGCCAACGAATTAAGGCTTCGAAACTAATAATTTTTAATGTGGTACTGCAAATTTGAGGTTGATAATAGACGGTGAGTTGTTGTTTTTTTAATGCTTGCTGTAGATCACCTCTTAGGATGATTTTATCGTTTAAGTGTTCGTAAGACTGTTCATTAAATATGTGATAGGTATTACCGCCCAACTGTTTGGCTTTGAGTAGGGCCGCTTCTGCTTTGCGCAATAAGACATCGACTTGTGCACCTTGTTCAGGATGAATCGCAATACCTATAGAAATGGAAATACATTTCTCTTGTTCATTGATAAAAAACGGTTCTTGGAAGGCTGCTAAAATTCCTTGAGCCAAATTGTTAATATTAATATTTGAATCAGAGGTTTGTATTGCAACGACAAAGTCATCGTTGTTGAGATACGCTGTCAGCAGGGCATTATTACAATATTGGCTGAGACGCTCTGCAAATTTTTTGAGTAGCTCATCACCTGCAGGGTTAAAGTATAAATCATTGAAAAGACGAAAACGGTCTATGTTAAGGCGAAACAATGCAAACCTACAGGGCGGTTCTTGATTGATTAATTTGTTCAGACGGTAATGAAAATAGAAGCGGTTGGGTAGATCAGTCAGTAGATCATATTGCTCTAGATAAGAAACACGTTGCTCATGTTGTTTGCGTTCAGTTAAATCAATTGCATTACCGACATAGGTGGCTGCTGGCTCTTCTATGTTGTTTAATCGGTTGATTTTTATGCCGATACTCTGTTTATCACCTGTCATATACTGTTCTTGTAATTCAATACGATACTCACCAAAAAGAGATAACTGTTTTAAAATTTCGTCATGCTGTGTTTGTAGCAAGTCTTTTTGGGTAAATCGAGTGGAGAAGAATGGTTGGCCTAAAAGCTGACAGCGCTTAAGTCCCGTGAGTTTTTCGTAGTAATTATTTACGCTAATATAGCGAAGATTCTGGTCTAAAACAAAAAGACCTTCTGTAACTTGGTTAAAAAGGTTTGCTGCTAATCGCAATTGCTCATAAGCATCTTTTTCTTCGTTGATACCTTTGAAAATACCAATCATTTGTAGTGGTTTGTGGTTAATGGGATCACGCGCTGTAATTTTACCGACATCATGAATCCAGAACCAACGATCATTTTTTTTGACACGATATTGTAATTCAAATAAATCTATTTGACCACGCAAGTATTTACGCATTTGCTTGCAATAAAGGGGTAAATCTTTGGGGTGGATAATGAACTGGGCTTGTCCATTTACATATCGAAGATTGAGGTTGAACTGATCATTACTAATGGTGACTTGGCGTGTATTAATATCCCAGAGCCAAGTGTTTACACCTGCGTTTTGTTGAGTAAAGTTAAGATCGGTACGGTAACGCATTAAATGGTTGTTCATTTCTTCAAGTTCAGTTCGATGCTGCTGAACAATTTGCCTGAGTTGTTTAATTTTTTTTGATTGCTGTTGTTTTTCTTTTATCAAATCATGGTTTACATAGCGCCAGCGCATGCGTATATGTGTGTAAGATACGACCAAAATGGCTAAGAGCAAGCAAACTAACCATAGGCCAATCAAGATATTTAGGTGAAAAGAGATGTGCTGTAAAAAGAGTAAATGCAGTGATAAAAAAGTAAAAATTGAAGGAATAAAGATAAAAAAGAAATAGTGTGGGCGTTGGTTAAAGGCAAGCAGCGCAGAGATATAGACAATACTCAATGGCAACATTAGCCAGATAAATACATCCATATAGCCAATGGCTGAAAGGGCAAGAAAATTGAACATCACCATATAATTAATGATGGCTAAACTGAGTCCGATGCCTAAACTGATCAGTTTACAGCTTAGATCAAGTTGTTTAATGGGTAATGAGATTAAAAAGCGTCGATTTAAATAAAATGCTAAAAATAAACCACCTTCAATCAACAGGAGTATGGTGGTTAAAGAAATAGATAAGTTTTTAGATTCAAATGGATAGAGCAATAGATAGATAATGTTAATCACAGCACTGCCCGCAATAAAATATTGCATTTTGTGGGCCGCACCATGGATCAAGTTAAGATCCACATGATGCGAGAGTCGCTGTTTATGCATATCCATCATACTAATGAGATCCATCGCACATGTTGTTCAGAAAAACTTGGTTTTGCGAAATCAAACTACTGTTTATTAATGTGAAAAGCAATGGTTTTTTTGATGGAATTCACGAAAAGTTTAAATATCGTTTTGTAGTTTATAGATGATAATAGAGAGTGCGACAATCGGTGCTGTCTCTGTGCGTAATACGCGATCGCCTATACACCAATTTTTAAAACCGTGTTGTTGTGCTGTGTTTATTTCTGCATCACTGAGACCGCCCTCAGGACCGATAAGTAGAGCGATATCATGCTTCATCTCTGCCAAAGCATTTGTTTTTTCAGTATCTGGTGCTAAAACCAGTTTAGTCGCAGGTAAGTCAGTTGTAAGCCATTGTTCTAAACTGAGTGGGGCTAAGATTTGAGGAACTATATTCATGCCACATTGTTCACAAGCAGCAGTTGCAATAGCTTGCCAGTGATCTATTTTCTTTTGGTCGCGGTCGTATTTTAAACGCATTTCACAGCGTTCCGAAGTGAGCAACTGAATTTGACTAACTCCTAATTCAGTGGCTTTTTGCACCATATAATCCATACGGTCGCCTTTACTCATGACTTGACCAATCAGGATGGTTGCTGCTGGAGTGCGATTATCTGGGTTAAATCGATCAACACTGACACTTGCTGACTTTTTGTTTACTTCGATAAGTGTGACGAAGTACTCGCCACCTTGTCCATTGAATAAGGTGGCAGTTTCGCCAACTTGTGCACGTAACACCTTAACCCAATGATGAAACACCTGATCTGTGAGTTGTAAATCTACACCAAGTTCAAGTTCTGCATCGATAAAAAAACGGGACATATAAGGTACTCTGTGCAAACGTTTAAGCGAGATTAAGATCTTTCACCAGTTGGCGAGTTGGATCAGTTTGATTCATTGTATAAAAATGCAGTGCTGGTGCACCATCTGCAAGCAGACGCTCACATAAGTTCAACACCACTTCGTGTCCAAATGCTTTGATGCTTTGAGTATCATCGCCATAAGCTTGTAGTTGCTTACGAATCCAACGTGGGACTTCAGCACCTGTACCATCCGCAAATCGGATTAAGTTGCTGGCATTGGTGATTGGCATAATGCCTGGTGCAACAGGAATATCTACACCTGCTTTTTGCACACGATCCATGAAGTAAAAATATGCATCTGGATTAAAGAAAAATTGAGTAATACCTGCGTTAGCACCGGCACTGACCTTTTCAACAAAGTGTTGAATATCTGTATCAAAGCTGGCAGCTTGAGGGTGCATTTCTGGGTAGGCAGCAACTTCAATCTGGAAGTGATCTCCAGAATGTTCACGAATGAAACGCACTAAGTCTTGTGCATAAGGAAGCTCACCGAGTCCTACTTGACCAGAGGGGAGGTCGCCACGCAGTGCGACAATGCGGTTGATACCTTTTGATTTATAAAGGTCTAGCAACTCTGCAATACGTTGTTTGTTATCACCAATACAAGATAGGTGTGGTGCAACGGGTGTACCTTTTTCATAGAAATCATAAATGGCCGCAAGTGTACGTTCACGTGTTGAACCCCCTGCACCATAAGTGATTGAGAAAAACTCAGGATTTAGCTGTTGTAGTTCTTGATGTACTGTACGAAGTTTTTCCGCGCCTACATCAGTTTTTGTTGGAAAAAATTCAAACGAAATAGGGACATGTTTGCTCATGTTGCAATCCTTATTATTGTTGAGCCCAGTTCTTACTGTAGTGGCCATCACTATTGTGATGGCCACCTTAAGTCAGGGCTTAACTTAGTATTTATAAGTTTCTGATTTGAACGGACCTTCAACAGCAACACCTAGATAATCCGCTTGAACTTGAGTTAACTGAGTTAGGACGCCGCCAAAACCTGCAACCATTGCCGCAGCAACTTCTTCATCAAGTTTCTTCGGTAAAATTTCTACGCGAATACGTGCTGCTTTTTCTTCGCTTGGTAGATCAGCAAATTTTTCAGCAAACAAGTGCATTTGACCTAAAACTTGGTTTGCAAATGAACCATCCATCACGCGTGAAGGGTGACCTGTAGCATTACCGAGATTAACCAAACGGCCTTCTGATAATAGGACTAAATAATCTTGCTCATCTTCACTGCGGTAAACTTGGTGAACTTGAGGTTTAACTTCAACCCACTTATAACCACGCAAGTAGTTCGTATCAATTTCAGTATCGAAATGCCCGATGTTAGACACTACTGCGCCTGCTTTCAAAGAATCAAGCATTGCAGCATCACATACGTGATAGTTACCAGTTGTAGTCACGATCAAGTCAGTATTTTGCAATAGGTCATGATTGATATCGGCTTTGTTGCCTGTTTGTACGCCATTTTTATATGGAGAAACAACTTCATAGCCGTCCATGCAAGCTTGCATTGCACAAATTGGATCGACCTCTGTTACACGTACAATCATGCCTTCTTGACGTAAAGATTGTGCAGAACCTTTACCTACATCACCATAACCAATAACAAGAGCGCGGCGACCAGAAAGTAACATGTCAGTTGCACGTTTGATTGCATCATTTAAAGAGTGACGGCAACCATATTTGTTGTCATTTTTAGATTTAGTCACAGCATCATTGACGTTGATTGCAGGAACTTTCAGTGTGCCATCTTTCCACATTTCTAACAGACGTTGTACGCCTGTAGTGGTTTCTTCTGTTACACCATGAATGTGGTTAAGTAAATCAGCATATTTATCGTGAACTAATGATGTTAAGTCACCACCATCATCCAAAATCATGTTGGCATCCCAAGGCGTGCCATTTACATTGATTTGTTGTTCTAGACACCACATATATTCTTCTTCTGTTTCACCTTTCCAAGCAAATACAGGAATACCACGAGCGGCAATAGCAGCAGCAGCGTGATCTTGAGTCGAGAAAATATTACATGAAGTCCAACGTACTTCAGCACCGAGTTCAACAAGTGTCTCGATCAAAACTGCTGTTTGAATTGTCATATGAATACAACCCAAAATCTTAGCACCAGCAAGTGGTTTTGCAGCTGAGTAGCGACGACGTAGACCCATCAACGCTGGCATTTCTGCTTCAGCAAGTTTGATTTCTTTACGGCCAAAGTCTGCAAGAGCGATATCGGCAACTTTATAATCGGTAAATGTAGCGTTTCCCGCGTTCATCAGGATCTCCTAATTTCTAGTTTGGTGTTGATCATTCTGTTCGCGGATGCCGTTGTTGACTGAAGATGAATACTACAGTCGATCGTCGAGCCTGGCAGCAGCATGAAAAGAGGCCATTCATCCTTTTATAGGGGTGAAAAGCACATGCAGCGTTGCAGCATCCCTCGACTAGCGCACTATTCTACTTGGAAATTCATTGACAGCCAATGCTATTTGCTTTGTGCTTATTGATATTTCTGCTATAAAGTTCGAAATTGCTGCTTAGAACAGTGGTGTTGTTAAATGCGTTAGGATATTCAGCACGTTATAACAGTAAAAGGAAAAATTGTGACCAGTACTTTTGATTTGCTTTATTCGGTTCAAGATAAAGACGTCGATGCTTTGGGACATGTCAATAATGTTGTGTATGTACAGTGGATGCAAGACGTGGCCACTGCACATGTCGATGCACTTGGGCTGGGTTTAAAGCAATATTTAGAATTAAAACATGCCATGGTGGCTGTTGAACATCAGGTGCAATATCGCAAGGCTGCCTTATTGGGGGAGCAGTTGGTATTGCGTACATGGCTGAGTGATCTCAATGGCTTATATTCAACACGGCAATACGTATTTTATCGCCCCTCTGATCAAAGTATTATTTTTACCGGTCAAACAAAATGGGCCTGTGTTGAAATTGCAACAGGTCGACCAAAGCGTTTATCACCAAGTTTTACTCAAGCCTATCAGCCGTTAAAGGATGATACACAAACTTTGGATTTTTCTGCTTTTCATGAGGTGCAATAGGCATCGGGATGTAAGTTTTATGTTGAGTTATCAATCATTGTCCGCAGAAGTTTATCAGCTAGATAAAGCTGTAGGCGTGAGTTTTGGTGATGTTGAATATTATGCTCAGCGTCTGCAGGGGGTTCAGGGGAAAATTATTGAACCTGCGGTAGGAACGGGACGTATTTTAATACCATTACTAGAGCAAGGTTTTGATATTGAGGGTTTTGATCCCTCTGAGGCTATGCTGGATATTTGTCGTCAAAATCTCACTGCGCATGCCCAATCCACAGCGCGTGTATTTGCAGCAGAACTAGAGAACTGGTCTGATTCGTCAAAATATGCTGCGATTATTTTACCAACGGGCTCTTTTTTGTTGCTCGATGATGAGTCTATGGCAATCAAAGCCTTAGAAAATTGCTACTCTGCTTTAGAACAGGGTGGTCGATTGATCTTTGATGTGTTTTTTCAACATAACTTTAAAGTTGGGGAGCACCGCGTACGAACTTTTCAAACAGCTTCAAATGAGATGATTAGTCTAAATATCACGGCTTCTGAAATTGATTATGTTGATCAAGTTACGACATCGCATCACCGTTATGATAAATGGGATGCACAAGGTCAGTGTATTCAGAGTGAATTTGAAGTGTTTAAACTCAAGTGGTTTGGGCTTTCGGAGTTAAAACGTATTTTACAACAGATTGGATTTAGTCAAATTACGATTTCATCCGATTATCAGTATTTAAAAGCTGCACATAATCAAAGTGAGATTATCAGTTTTGAGGCATTTAAAGTTTAAATGTAGTTTTGATCATTGGATTGTCGGTTTGACCTCAAGATTTTGATTTTTTGAGTTGTACTTGGGCTATACCATGCTTTTGATTCGCTTTGAGTGAAGACGGTCGAGGGGATTTGCATGGATAAAAAGTTAATTTTTGTAGAATCGTACTATTTTTAAAAGCTCTATGTATTTTTAAGCATTGACTGCTTATACTGTGCAACATCTTCGAACATTCAACTTTCATATCATTTGTACTGCATTTTTCGGTACATGATTGAGTACTTATTTTTAGAGTGGTATATGGCAGTAGCTAAAAAATCCGTTAATATCAATAATATACGAAATTTTTCGATTATTGCTCATATCGATCATGGTAAGTCGACTCTCGCAGATCGCTTTATTCAAACCTGTGGTGGTTTGCAAGCACGTGAAATGCAAGCACAAGTTTTAGACTCCATGGAACTTGAGCGTGAGCGTGGGATTACCATTAAAGCGACTTCGGTTACTTTGTATTACACCCATCCTAACGGTGAAGAATATCAGCTCAATTTTATTGATACCCCAGGACACGTGGACTTTTCATATGAAGTGTCACGTTCTTTAGCTGCCTGTGAAGGTGCATTATTGGTGGTAGATGCAGCACAAGGTGTTGAAGCTCAGTCTGTAGCAAACTGTTATACCGCAATTGAGCAGGGCTTAGAAGTTTTACCGATTCTGAATAAAATTGATTTACCACAGGCAGAGCCTGAGCGTGTAATTCATGAAATTGAAGAAATTATTGGTATTGAAGCAACGCATGCACCAACATGTTCAGCTAAAACAGGTTTAGGCATTGAAAATGTTTTAGAAACCTTGGTGGATGTGATCCCAGCACCAGTGGGTGAGCGTGATGCACCATTACAAGCTTTGATCGTGGATTCTTGGTTTGATAACTACTTAGGTGTTGTATCTTTAGTACGTATTAAACAAGGTCGCGTGCGTAAGGGCGATAAAATGTTGGTTAAATCAACAGGCCAAACGCACATTATTACTTCTGTGGGTATTTTTAATCCGAAACATACAGAAACTGGCATGCTTGAAGCTGGTGAAGTTGGTTTCGTTATTGCAGGGATTAAAGATATTTTTGGTGCGCCAGTGGGCGATACCATTACCTTGTCAACTACACCAGAAGTAGCAACATTACCTGGTTTTAAAAAGGTTAAACCACAGGTATATGCGGGCCTATTCCCAATTGATGCCAGTGATTTTGAACCTTTCCGTGAAGCGTTACATAAGCTACAAATTAATGACTCAGCATTATTCTTTGAACCAGAAAGTTCAGATGCTTTAGGTTTTGGTTTCCGCTGTGGCTTCTTGGGCATGTTACACATGGAAATCGTACAAGAACGTCTTGAACGTGAGTATGATTTAGACCTAATTACTTCAGCACCCACTGTAATTTATGAAGCAGTAATGAAGTCAGGTCAGACTATTTATATCGATAGTCCATCAAAAATGCCTGATGGTTCTACAGTTGAAGACTTACGTGAACCGATTGCTGAATGTCATATCTTGGTACCTCAAGAGTACTTGGGTAACGTGATGACACTGTGTATTGAACGCCGTGGTATTCAAAAGGACATGAAATTCTTGGGTAATCAAGTTTCACTTAATTTTGAAATCCCAATGGCTGAAGTCGTGATGGATTTCTTTGATCGCTTAAAATCATGTTCGCGTGGTTTTGCATCACTTGACTATAACTTTGTTCGTTTTGAAAGTTCTTCTTTAGTGAAAGTAGATGTACTGATCAATGGTGATAAAGTTGATGCCTTGGCAATGATTTGTCACCGCAACGATGCTCGCCACCGTGGTATTGCTTTAGTGGAAAAAATGAAAGATTTGATTCCACGTCAAATGTTTGATGTTGCAATTCAGGCGGCTATTGGCGCGCAAATTATTGCTCGTTCAACCGTAAAGGCAATGCGTAAAAACGTTTTGGCCAAGTGTTATGGTGGTGACGTCTCACGTAAGAAGAAATTGTTATCTAAACAAAAAGAAGGTAAAAAACGCATGAAGCAAGTGGGTAGTGTTGAAATCCCACAAGAAGCGTTTTTAGCTGTTTTACAAGTTGATAAAAAATAAGAGAGCATAGCCCATGGATTTTGATTTTAATTTGATCCTCGTTCCAGTCACATTGGTATTCTTTGCCGTGTGGTTGCTGGATAAATTGGTACTTAAACAACGTAAGACCAAAGGCAGAGGCAATGAAAACTTCATCGTCACATGGGCATATGATTTCTGGCCTGTATTGGCTGTAGTTTTGGTATTGCGTTCGTTTTTATTTGAGCCATTCAATATTCCTTCAGACTCTATGGTGCCCACGTTAGAAACGGGTGATTTTATCTTGGTGAATAAGTATCAGTACGGTGTACGATTACCATTGACCAATACTAAAATTTTTGATGTCGGCTCACCGCAGCGTGGAGAGGTTTTTGTCTTCCGTTACCCTGTTGATCCTAAAGTCAGCTTTATTAAACGGGTTGTCGGATTACCAGGCGATCGTATTGTCTATGATCAAGGCAAACTCTTTATTAATGATGTCTTGGTTCAAGAGAAGGCAATCGATTTTAGTCGTGATAAAGATCGTTTTGAGCGTACCAATGTCAAATATACCCTTGAACAGTTGGGTCAACACACACATTTAACTCGCCATTTAGAGGGTGATGATCCATTGCTGAATGCATTTAATTATGCACAAGCGAAGGAACAAGCCCCGTTTGTGACTAAGGTCAATGATCGCTTTGAGAAAAGTAATGGACAAAGTTGGGAAGTTACTGTTCCTAAAGGACATTATTTCGCAATGGGTGATAACCGTGACCAAAGTTCAGACAGTCGTTTCTGGGGCTTTGTTCCTGAGGAAAACCTAATTGGTCATGCGGTTTATGTGTGGATGCATAAAGAGCCTGGTTTCAATTTTCCACAGTTTAGCCGTAATGGTGCAATTAAATAATCTGAAATAGGTCATCCTATATCGGGTTGAGTGATATTGGTTACGTCTTGAGATGAAACTAATATCGAAATGGCCATCCTACTTATAAACAGCTTTGGTTGTTTATATTGCCTAGGATGGTTTTAATTTTTATAGATGCTTGTAGTTATTGAAACACTACAATCCATCCATTTAGTCAAATATTTGAGAAGAGTTTTGAGCAAAGCACAGTTGAAATTAAGTGATCCGCGTCTAGTTAGCCGAATCGGGTATCAATTTAAACAACCTGAGCTTCTGCAACTTGCGTTGACCCATCGCTCTGTTAGTCATCGATATAATTATGAACGCTTAGAATTTTTAGGTGATTCGTTATTAGGCATGATTATTGCCAATTATTTATATCAGACCTACCCCAATGAAAATGAGGGGCGACTGACACGAATGCGTGCGACATTAGTGCGCCAAGAAGCTTTGGGTAAAATCGCAAATGATTTAAAACTGAGTCAAAGTTTAATCCTGAGCACCGGTGAATTAAAATCTGGTGGTCATCATCGTGAATCAATATTAGCCGATACTGTAGAGGCCATTATTGGCGCGATATATATCGACTGTGCGGATTTAAATGTATTAGAACGTATAGTGTTGCGTTGGTATGTACCGTATTTAGGAAATATTGAGCCAACTGATCAACTCAAAGATCCGAAGTCACGCTTGCAAGAGTATTTACAGGCAAGAAAAAAAGCATTACCGATATATGATGTAATTGATATTCAAGGTGATGCACCGAACCAGCATTTCAAAGTAGAATGTACGGTAAGCGGTTTGCCAACATTGCAAGGTGAAGGCTCAAGTCGTCGATTTGCAGAACAAGCCGTAGCGGCAGAAATTTTAAAGTTATTGGAGCAATAAGCGTTATGTCCACAGAAAATGATCAAAACCAAACTGATCTTGATCCAGCTGCTGAACATTCAAACCTGATCGATCAGTTTTTTAATGCCCAAGAAAATGTCATTCCTGCCGATTACAAAAGTGGTTTTGTTGCAATTGTCGGGCGCCCTAACGTAGGTAAATCAACATTGATGAACCATCTGTTGGGACAAAAGTTGTCTATTACTTCACGTAAGCCTCAAACAACACGACATAAAATCGTGGGTATTGATAGCCGTGAAAAATCACAGGCAGTTTTTGTTGATACTCCTGGGATGCATAAAAAAGAAGTGCGCGCCATCAATAAAATGATGAACCGTGCAGCACATTCAGCATTACGCGATGTCAATTTGGTTTTATTTGTGATCGATGGTCATAAATGGACTCAAAATGATGAGCTTGTTTTGGAAAAGCTGCAAAATGCACAAATGCCAGTAGTACTGGTGATCAATAAGATCGATACACTTGAAGATAAAAAACAGTTACTTCCTTTGATTCAAGAGCGTACTAAGCTGATGAATTTTGCCGAGATTGTACCTGTATCTGCACTGCGTAATTCGAACTTAGAGCATTTGCGTGAAGCGATTGAAAAATACTTACCATTCCAACCACCATTATATTCTTTAGATCAATTAACCGATCGCTCTGAGCGTTTCTTGGCGAGTGAAATCATTCGCGAGAAAATCATGCGTCAATTGGGTGAAGAGTTACCTTATGATCTCACAGTGCAAATCGAGTCTTATAAGATCGAAGAACCTGTAGTTAATGAGAAAACTGGCCGTCTTAAACCTGCATGTACTTATATTGATGCAACTATTTTTGTCGAGCGATCTGGTCAAAAGGCTATTGTGATTGGTGAAAAAGGTGCTAAATTGAAGCGCATCGGGATGGATGCCCGCGTGGATATGGAAAAAATGTTTGAACAGAAGGTCATGCTCACGCTTTGGGTGAAAGTTAAATGTGGTTGGTCTGATGATGAGCGTGCGCTCAAAAGTTTAGGCTATAGCGATATCTAACATATTTAAGAATAAGGGCTGTGAGTAACATCATGAAGATTAAAGTGTTTACATTATTATTTGTTATGATGTTGCTTCAAGGCTGTATTCATAAAATTGTCACCGTACCCGTTAAAGTGGCTTATAAAACCACTAAAGGTGTTGTGAAAGGGACTGCGGCTGTAGTAGGCGCAGTCATTCCCGATGGGGATGATGACGATGAAAAGGCACAAAAAAAATCAAAATGATTAGACAAAAACAGTGTTGCACTGATGCGTAATGAAGTGTTGCATGGTTACTTGATTCATCATCGTAAGTACCGCGATCGGAGTCATATTGTTCATCTGTTTAGTCAAGAATATGGTCGTATTGATGGAATTTTAAGGCAGATGCCTGCTCCGCAATATCAACCTCTATGTTTGCAGGCCACTGGAAAATCTGCGTTAAAAAACTTTTCTAAGCTAGAAATCGTTAGTCAGCCTGTATTTTTTTATGGTGATGCCTTTTTTGCAGGATTTTATCTTAATGAAATTTTGCTGCGCTTGTGCCCAATTGAAGAGCCCATGCCGCAAACATTCCAACAGTATCATCTCACTATTGCCGCTTTACAACAGCTCAGCCAACAAGCTGAGCAGGGTGTTTTTCTAAAACAAGTCTTACGGCAGTTTGAATATGTGCTGCTTGAAGAATTAGGCTATGCGCTGAGCTTTGATGTGGATGCTAAGCAGCTACCAATTTTAGCTGAGCGACGTTATGAGTTGCATCTAAATGATGGTTTTGTTGTAGTATCACACACCTCAAGCGCGAGCGTGACAGGTGAACAGATTTTAACGATGACGGATTATGTGATGGGGCAAGATTTTAATCCAGCACAGTTGCAGCTATTGACGAAGTTATATCGTCAATTGATTGCTGCATTACTGGGTGATCGTCCACTCAAAAGTCGTCAGTTGTGGATTCAAAATATTCAATCTAAAAGTTAGTTGGGGAATGCTATGCCTGCAATTCTTGGTGTTAATATCGATCATGTCGCTACACTTCGTCAAGCACGTGGTACGACCTATCCTGATCCAGTAAAAGCTGCGCTGATTTGTGAACAAGCTGGTGCGCAAGGTATCACATTACATTTACGTGAAGATCGCCGTCATATCCAAGATGATGATGTGCGTCGTATGCGCCCATTGTTAAAAACGCGTATGAACCTTGAAATTGCTGTAACAGATGAAATGGTGGCTTTTGCGCAAGAAATTCGCCCTCAACATGTTTGCTTTGTACCCGAAAAGCGCCAAGAGCTAACCACAGAAGGGGGCTTAGATGTGGTTGGTAATCTTGAACACGTTAAGGCTGCAACTCAAAGCTTAGTGGCCATAGGCTGTGATGTATCACTATTTATTGATGCTGATTTTGCACAGATTGATGCTGCTGTTGCCTGTGGGGCGCCTACGATTGAATTGCATACTGGTGCTTATGCTGATGCAGAAACAGAAGCTGAACAGCAAAAAGAATTGCAACGTATTATCGATGGTGCAGCTTATGCTGCAAAACTTGGTTTGGTTGTTAATGCTGGGCATGGTTTAAATCTAGAAAATGTTAAACCGATTGCAGCCATCGCTGAAATTTATGAGTTAAATATTGGACATTCAATTATTGCAGAAAGCGTATTTGTTGGACTCAGTCAAGCTGTACAAGAGATGAATGCAGCAATACAAGCAGCAGGTTGAGATAAGGCAATCGCATGAATTATGATGAGTTAATGCAGCCTGTACTGGCATTTTTAGGCTGTAAAACCCCGCAGGCTTGGCTTGATGAAGCTGTCAATAATTTGCCTTTGTTGATGCAAGATCATGCCAACTGCGAGAAAAAAGCAGCGGGCACTGCCATGAACTTAATGTTTCGCTATAGTTTTTTTAACGATTTACAGGTGAAGCTGGCACAGTTAGTTCGTGAGGAAATGCTGCATTATGAGCAGGTCCTTGAGTTTATGAATAAGCGTGGCCAAGAGTGGCAGGCATTAAGTGCAGGACGCTATGCTGGTGGTTTGCGTAAAGAAGTACGGACCTATGAACCTGAAGCATTGATTGATATTTTAATCATTGGTGCTTTTGTAGAGGCACGCTCTTGTGAGCGATTTTATGCTTTAGCCCCTTTGGTTGATGAAGAGTTAGGGCGGTATTATCGTTACCTACTCAAGTCTGAATCACGTCATTATGAGGACTACTTGGCTCTTGCTTTAGATGTGGCGAAGAGTAACCAACTCAAAGACCCAGAAGAAGATATTCAGAATCGTATTGATCATATTCGTGAGGTTGAACAGCAGTTAATTGAAAGCCCTGATCCGGTCTTTCGTTTTCATAGCGGTGTACCAAAGCTTAAACAGGCTAAAGCAAGTTAATCTTTGCTGGTCTAGTTTTTCATCATATTAAGCCCTGATCAAAAGATCGGGGCTTTTTGATCTGGTTGGATAAGTCATATGAATCTGATCAAATAGTTTTGCTGAGTGGGATTGCATAAGTGACTGCATCATATTTAGGCTTTTGAATCTGTTCATAAACAGTGCCACCTAAGGATTCTGCAATACGTCGACTCGCAGTATTTTCAACGGCGACAGGGTAAATAAAGTGTTTAATATTAAAATGAATGGAAGCCCATTCGACAAGGGCCTTTATCGCTGAACGGCCAAACCCAGACCCATGGCGATCTTCTCTAATCCATATGCCAAGTTCAGGTGTCTCAGATTGTACTTG